>JAIUOC010000005.1:0-300000 GCA_020161265.1 Chloroflexota bacterium
GTGATGTGAGCGAATGGGAATGATGAAGTCGTCAAGGAATGGGTGGTTGGCGCGAGGGCAGCCAAATTGGTACGTGTCGAGGTGGTTGTGCCCCACGCTGCTCCATCCCGAACCAGGCCGTGAACGCGACACACACCGAGGCTACTGCAGCACCCGCTGTGGGAACGTAGGGGGATGCGTACCGCTCCATAAAACCGCCGTTGAACATTTATTTGTTCAACGGCGGTTTTTTATTTAGTCTTCTTCTATTGCTAATTCGCGAATGGTTAAGCCTAAGGATTGGGCAATTTCGAGCGCTTGGCGTGGCTCAATAATCAGCCCTTGCAGTTGCTTAGGCTCGATTTGCATGCCACCAATCTGCGAGCCGCGAATATCAACATTGCTCAGACTTGCTTGGCGAAAATTGGCTCGACTCAGGTCGCAGTTACGAAAACAAACATCGCTGAGTTTGGCTGCTTCAAAGCTCATTTCAAGCATGCGGCAGTCTTCGAAGCGGACATGCTCAAGTCGCGCCGACCACCACACGCTATAATCAAGTTGGCAGGTGCTAAACACCAGATGTTCGGCTTGAGCCTCAACAAATTTCATGCCGCCTAAACGAGAATTGCGCCATTCTAGCCGCTCTAGGTGGCTTTTCTCCCAATTGGCGTGGCTTAGATCGCATTGCTCAAAGCTACTATCGACCAGTTGCGATTGTTGCAACACCACTTGATTAAATTGGCATTGACGTACTAACGATTGCTCCATAAAAATATCTTTGGCGCGTTGTTGATTGAAATTAAGCTGCTGAATAATTAATTGAGCGTAGTTGCTGTTATCGCTCAAACTGAGTTCGCTGACAGCTTTTAGCTCGGCTGGGGGGCAATGTTGGGGTGGCGTGATGCCTTGATAGCGTTTGCGGCGTGGGCGTACCATGAAATTCAACCTCGCAGGACTAAACGAACAGATGTGTTATTTTAATCCAGTTGGCGAATTTAGCAACTTAATCAAGAGCGCTTACGCTAAATGGTAAGCGCCCTTGATTTTTGGATTAAACCAGAGGTTTGAGGTTGGCGACGATGGCGGCGCGGCGTGGCTCAAGGAATGGCGGTAATACCACCGATTCGCCTAGTGTTGCAGGATCTTCATCGACCGCAAAGCCTGGCCCATCGGTGGCAATTTCAAACAAAATGCCATTTGGCTCACGGAAGTAGAGGCTGCGGAAATAGTAACGATCAATTTCGCCGCTGGTACGGATGCTTAATTCGCGCAAACGTTGGGTCCAGCCGTGATATTCTGCTTCGTTGGGGGTGCGAAACGCCACATGATGCACGCCACCAGCGCCAGGCTGCGCTGGAGCCAAATCAGCTTGGACGACAACATGCAATTCGGCGGCGGCTCCACCAACACCCATTTCATAGACATAAACCGTATATTCGTTGCCTTCGTTGAGGCTATATTGCCGAACTTGGCGCATATTCAGGGCTTTGGTCAGCACAATATCGGTATATTCGAGCTGCGGCACACTCAGCCGAATTGGCCCAAGCCCACGAATTTGATGCTCGGCTGGCACTGGGCTGGCATCCCATGGGGTGTTGGCATCGCCAGTGCCAGCATCATCAATTAAGCTCAGGCGTTGGCCTTCATTATCAGCAAAATCGATGGTTAAACGGCCATCACGCTCGATCACGCCACTATGTTTGACTGCTTGTTGGCTCAAATGCTCAGCCCACCATTCGAGGCTGGCTTTGCCTGTGACCCGCAAGGCGGTGTTGCAAATGCTATGCGTGCCGCGTTTTTCAGGCGGAGTTGGCCAATCGAAAAAGGTGATGTCGCTGCCTGGTGTGCCTGCGCCATCAGCATAAAACAGGTGATACGCGCTCACATCATCTTGGTTGACGGTGCGCTTGACCAGTCGCATGCCTAAAACTTGGGTATAAAAACGATAATTTTCACGCACATTGGCGGTTACTGCCGTAAGATGGTGGATTCCGGTTAATTGCATAGTTGCAGGCCTCGTTACAGGATTCTAGCTCGTCTTCACTTCCACTTGTATTGTACAACTATTTTGAAATTGACATAAGTTTTGAAATTTAACGCTTGACTTAAAACATACTATAAAGTATGTTTTGTTGTAGCTAAATTCAATCGAATGAGGATACAATGCAAGCGATCACGATTATCGGTGGGGGAATTGGCGGTTTATGTTTGGCGATTGGTCTACACCAACGCCAAATTCCAGTGCAAATCTATGAGGCTACGCTAGCATTACGGCCTGTTGGCGCGGGCATTTTACTCGCTCCTAATGCCATGAATTTGCTCGAACGTTGGGGCTTAGCGAAAACTGTGCGGCAGCGCGGGCTGTGTTTAAGTAGTTTGGGCGGCAGCGAATTTGGCGTTTTGGATGCGCAAGGCCGAAGTTTGTTGGCTGGCTTTGATCTGAATGTGATGCGTGAGCGCTTTGGCCAAGAATTGGTGACGATCAGCCGTGCTGCCTTGCATCAACTGCTGCTCGAAGCCTTACCTGCCGATTGTTTGCACCTCGATAAACGCTTGGTTGGCTTGCAACAAACGGCTGATTCGGTCAAAGCACAATTTGCTGATGGCACAACCATCGAAACGGCGTGCTTAGTTGGGGCTGATGGCCTGCGCTCAGCCGTGCGCGAGCAGATTTTCCCCAATCAACGCTTGCGGTATTCGGGTCAAACCTCGCATCGCGCCTTGGTCGAGTTTGATTATCACGAATTGGCCCAGCCTGTGGCTGCCGAAATTTGGGGTGCTCAACTGCGTTTTGGCTATACTCCCGTTGGGGAAAATTTGATGTATTGGTATGCAACCAGCCTTGCTGCTCAAGGCCAGCGTGATGTTTCGCCCGCTGCCGCCCGTGAATTGTTGCTAACCCAAGCTCACGATTTGCCAACCGTTGTCAAAACCTTGATTGAGCGTACACCCGATGCGGCGTTGTTGCGCACCGATATTAGCGATTTGGCGCATTTGAAAAATTGGTATTATGGGCGAGTTGGTTTGTTGGGCGATGCGGCCCACGCCACCACACCGAATTTAGGTCAAGGTGGTTGCCAAGCCATCGAAGATGCTTGGGTTTTGGCTGAAATGTTGGAGCGCTACCAACAGCCACAGCTGGCATTTATGCATTATCAACAACGCCGCATCAAAAAAGCCCAAACAATTGTTGATACCTCGTGGCGGATTGGCTCGTTGGTGCATTTGCCGTATGCATGGCAACAAACTTGGCGCAATCGGCTGTTGCGGCTTGTGCCTCGCAGCCTAGGTCAACGCCAAACCAATGGCATCTATGAATTGAATTTTTAAAAACGAAAGGCTGTCGCCGCATCGAGACAGCCCACCATACACGACTCTGTGTACTGATTATTTGGTTATTTAGCAGTGCAGTGAAAGGAGTAGGTGGGTGCGCAGGTTGTTCCAGGTTGGGCTGTTCATGAGGCTTTGCTTGTCGCGAGGGCGGGGCAGATCGACCGTAATCACTTCTTTAATCGTGGCTCCAGGGCCATCGGAAAAAACCACAATCCGGTCGCTGAGGTAGATCGCTTCATCAATATCGTGGGTGACCATCACCACGGTTTCGGTGCGGGCATCGCCACTCCAGAGGCCCAATAATTCTTCTTGCAGGCTGCCACGAGTCAGAGCATCAAGCGCTCCAAATGGCTCGTCAAGCAGCAGCATGCGTGGGTGAACGGCAAAGGCGCGGGCAATCGCCACCCGTTGGCGCATACCGCCGGAGAGTTGCATCGGTTTTTTGTGCATATGGTTGCTCAAACCAACCCGCGCCAAAACATCGTTGGTCAGGGCTTTACGCTCGGCTTTGCTCATTTCAGTCTGGACTGAATCGACAGCTTCATAGACATTTTGATAGACCGAGAGCCATGGCAACAATGAATAATGCTGAAATACCATGGCTCGCTCAGGGCTGGGCGCAGCGATTGATTTGCCATCAAATAACATCGTGCCAGTGCTGATGCTGGTGAGGCCAGCGATCATATTTAAAAGGGTGCTTTTGCCACAGCCAGAGTGGCCGATAAAACTAATAAATTCGCCCGATTGAATCGTCAGATCAATATCGTGTAGGATGTTAATCTGGCCTTGTCCACTAGGGTAATTTTTGCCCACGCTGCTAATTTCAAGCAGCGGAGCCGGCTCCATCGGTAAAATTGCGGTGTTGGGCGTGGTGCGCGGTAACAAACGTGGAGCCATTAGTGACCTCCTTCTTGCCAAGCGGCCATACGTTGACCAATCAAACTAAACAAACGATCCAAGGCTAAGCCCGTAATCCCGATAACCAAAATAGCACTCATAACCCGTTCCAACGAAAGCGCGTTCCATGAATCCCAAACGAAGAAGCCCAAACCTGTGCCTCCAGCCAACATCTCGCCTGCCACAATCACCATCCAGGCAATCCCCATCGAGAGCCGCATGCCAGTTAAAATGGCTGGAAAAGCTGCGGGCAACAATACTTTGCTGATATAGCGCCAGCGACTAAACCGAAACACCTTGGAAACAGCCTTGAGGTCGGCAGGAATATTTTGCACGCCCATAGTGGTGTTGACCAAGGTTGGCCAGAGCGAAGTGATCACAATCGCAAAAACCACAGCTTTGGGCGCATTGTGCAGCACTGCCAACCCCAACGGATACCAGGCCAACGGCGAGACAGGTCGCAAAATTTCGATCACTGGAGCCAGCATTTTGCGCAGTGTGGCACTACTCCCAAGCAGCATACCTAGCGGAATGGCGATCGCGATGCCAATCCCCCAGCCAGTGAAGACCCGCCCCAACGAAGCCATCAACTGAATTCCGATGCCTTTATCGTTTGGCCCGTTGTCGTAAAAGGGATCGCTCAAAAGCTCACGTAAGGTGCTGGCGGTTGCCAGCGGGGTTGGCAATGTGCCATCAGAAATCCAAGCAGCTACTTGCCATAACCCGGCCAAAATCAACATTCCCATCAAAACAGGGCTAAGCGTTTGCCAAATTGCGTTGAGCCAGCGGCGGATGAGGGTTGGCGCTGAACTCTCACGCCGTGGAATAACTTCGATCATTTGTGCCATGGAAATGCTCCTTGTGTGGTCGGCAATCGAGTGGCTGGTGTGTCAGCGACTGAAGCCGTGTTACTTCAGTCGCGAAGGTGTGTCGTGATGGCCTGCGGGCTAGGATGGGCTTTTGGGATCAAAGGTTTGTTGATCGAGCGTGACGGTAAATGGCTGTAAATCGTCGCCTGCTACCGTGAGGCTCATTTCTTTGGCGACTTCAGCATATAAATCACGCATAATTAATTTGTCGGCGATGGCATTGTAGTCGGGAGCGCTTGCCAAGAGGCCAAATCGCACATATTGGGCCATAAACCAAATTGCATGGCTGCGATGTGGGGCATTGACCGCACCATCCTGATAAAAAACCATGCTTTTGCTTGGCTCAAACGTGCGCTCGCCTAAAGTTGCCCCAAGGTTGTATTGGCCCTTCAAACGCGCTTCGATCACATCGGCTGGAGCGTTGACATAGGCTTGACCGCCGATAACTTTGGCAGCTTCGCTGCGATTATTGAAATCGTCGAGCCATTTCGAGGCCTCAAGGATGGCCTTCATGATGTTCTTGAGGTCATCGCGGCGTTTTTCGGCAAAACTTGGATTGACCACCAAGGCTTTCTCTGGGTGTCCCGCCCACAGATCTTGGGTTGCCAACACAGTTTCACCAATGCCCTCTTTGACTGCGACTCCGTTCCATGGCTCGCCCACGCAGAAGCCATCCATCTCGCCGATGCGCATATTGGCAACCATTTGTGGTGGTGGAATTGTGATAATTTTGACGCTATTTTGGTCAATGCCAGCGGCGGCAAGCCAGTAGCGCAGCCAAATATCGTGGGTTCCGCCTGGAAAGGTGCCTGCAAAAGTGGCAGGTTTATCAGCTGGGCGTTGGCTGATCAGCGCTTTGAGTTTGCTGGGGTCGCCATACCCAACCTCTTTGGCGAGGGCACTGCTGAGCGTAATACCTTGGCCATTTTGGTTCAAAATCATGGCAATTTTGAGTTCGCTTTCGGCCTTGCCGCCGACACCAGTGTAGACCGAGAAGGGCATGCCAAACAAACAATGGGCAGCATCGAGGTCGCCAGTCAACAGCTTATCGCGCACATTGGCCCACGAAGCCTCTTTAACCACCTCAACGTTGACTCCATATTTTTGGTATAAGCCCAAAGTATGTGCCATCACCACCGAAGCGCAGTCGGTCAGCGGAATAAAGCCAATTTTGATTGGGCGCTCACCCGTTTCGCTGGCACTTTCGCTGCCACCACAGGCGGTCAAAAAGCTGGGCATGGCAACGGCAGCACCAAGTGAAGCTGCGGTTTTGAGAAAATCGCGACGGCTGATTTTTGACATTGGAAGCTCCTCCGTGAAACCTGTGGCACACATCAAACGCTTGGGAGATAGCAATTATTCATCTAGTCGTTAGATCAATAATCGGGCACGATTCACCCACATTGGTGAGGCTGCATGGCGTTGCAGAAGCTATCGCGAGGCGAACAGGTTTGTCATTGCACCGTCATTGGTGGAAACTGCACTCATTGCAGGGAGTTGAGCTAGCTTTGCTTCCCCCTCGCTCGCTGGGCAGGAGAGGGGCAGGGGGTGAGGGACACTAACGATTGACGCTTACTTGGTCGAGAATTCGTTGCACCATCTGGCCCATAAACGGCTGTTCAGGCATAATCACCTGTTGAATGCCAAGATTGAGTAATGCTTGGGCGCACGATGGGCCAACTGCTGCAACCAAGGCCTGTTGCATGGCCGCAATCAGAGCTTGGGCTTGGCCTTGTTGCTCGGCAACTTGCAACAAATGGCGTACCTGAATTTGGCTGGTAAAGGTGAAAATATCGATCTGGCCAGCAATTGCTTGTTCGATCAGCGCGAGCAGTGGGCTGAGGTCAGCAGGTAATTGCCATTCGTAGACGCTATGTTCATGGAGCACTGCCCCGCGTTCGAGGCAATAATCGGCTAATTTGCGATCGCGTTCGCCATAGTGCAACAAACCAACCCCACGTTCAGCCAACTCAACCGAATCAAGGCTGTTGATCAGATCGTTGATGGTGTAGGGTGAGGCAGCGCTGATGCTTGGGCGTAATTCATAACGACGTAATACGGCGGTTGGCTTAGGGCCACGGCAAACGAGGGTGGTTTTGGCTAACCCAGTCAACATGGCTTGCTCAAGGCCCACACTAGCAGCACCATCAATTAATTGTTGCGTGCCAACCCCAGTCAACAAAATCAACAGATCGATCTGGCCTGCTTCAAGCTCTTGCAACACTGCCTGAGCGACTGGAGCCGCATCGACGCTGACCTCGCGTAAGGCTGGGGCATGGATTGGGGTCGCACCATGGCGACTGAGCAAGTTGGCTAATTCTGAAGCGCGGCGAGCTTCGAGAATTGCAATTCGTTGACCGTGTAAGCTACTCATTGGCTGCTCCGTTTGCCAGCGGCCATTGCTGGAACTGTGGCGGCTTCGCCAAATTTGATATTGATACCTTCGACGATTGGCCGTAATTGTACCGCACATGCCTTGAGTTCGGGTTGCTTACTAATTGGGTCGGCGGCGTTGATGCTTAGCACATTCGGGTTGCCAACTTCCCAGTGAATTGGCATAAACAAACAGCCTGGCATGATTTCGGGGTTGATTTGCACGATTGAGGTGCAACTGCCACGTCGCCCGATCACGGCAATTTTTTCGCCAGCGCTCACACCGAGCGTATTCGCATCGTCGGGGTGAATTTCAATAAAGCTGCCGTTATGGCGTTGATTGAGCTTGGCCACGTTGGCGGTGCGGGTGCGGGTATGCCATTGCTCCAACACCCGTCCAGTCGTCAGCCAAAATGGAAATTCGTAGCTTGGCACTTCGGCTGGTTCAACCGGAATCGTCACTTGAAAGTTGGCGCGACCATTGGCGGTTGCAAAACGGCCATCGCTATATAAACGCACAGTGCCTGCATGATCTTCGGCGGGGCATGGCCATTGCAATGGGCCGTTGCGTAGCCGTTCGTAGCTCACACCGCTCACATCAAGCGGGTGGCGGCCAGCAGTCAATCCTCGATATTCATCCCAAATCGCTTCAGCAGTAGCAAAATTGAGCTCAAAGCCCATGCGCTGGGCGACTGCTTGTACCAACCACCAATCGGGCATGGCATCGCCTGGCGCTGGGTAAGCTGGGTTCAGCAAGGTAATATGGCGATCCGAGGCGGTGAAGGTGCCGATGCTTTCCGCCCATTGAGCAGCAGGCAAGGCAATATCGGCGTAGGCCAAACATGAGCTGGTATGATACACATCCTGCACAATCACCAATTCAGCTTTTTCGAGTGCAGCGCGGATGGTGCTGTTATTGGGCATTGAGTGCAAGGGATTCGTGCCGATAATCCAAATTGCTTTGAGTTTGCCTTCGGCCAATTGGCTGAACATGGTTTGGGCATCGGGGCCAGGCGTAGCGCTGATGCTACCAACCGGAATGCCCCATGCTTGCTCGATGGCGCTGCGATGCTCAGCTACATCAACCCGCCGATAGCCCGGCAACTGGTGCGCGAGGTAGCCAACTTCGCGACCACCCATGGCATTTGGTTGGCCGGTTAGCGAGAATGGTCCACAGCCAGGCTTGCCGATCCGGCCTGTTGCCAAGTGCATGTTAATGATCGCAGTGGCTTTGGCAACTCCATTGCGACTTTGATTAACTCCCATGCTCCACATGCTCAGGGTGCGTTGGCTGGCAACCAGCATTGCCCCAGCGGTTTCGATTTCCTCAACCGTCAAACCTGTGGCCAAGGCGGTTTGGGCGGGTGTCCAACCAGCTACAGCTTCGGCGATTTCGCTCCAGCCGGTGGTGTGTTGGGCAATAAATTCATAATCAACTGCACCATCGCGAATTAGAATGTGTAATAAACCGTTGAGTAACGCTGTGTCGCTGCCTGGGGCGGCGGCCAAATGTAAGCTGGCATAGCGCGAAGTTTGGGTGCGCCGTGGATCAACCACAATCAATTTAGCGCCATACTTGCGCACTTGCTGCTCGATTCGGCGATAGACAATAGGATGACATTCGGCAGTATTTGAGCCAACAATCAAGAAACAATCGGCTTGTTCGATATCGCTATAGCTACAGGGTGGGCCATCGGTTCCCAAGGTGCGAGTGTAGGCGGCGACAGCGCTGGCCATACACAAACGTGAGTTGGCATCCATGGTGTTGGTGCCCATCAAGCCCTTGCAAAGCTTGGTCACCAAGTAGCTGGTTTCGTTGGTTAGTTGGCCCGAAAGATAAAAGCCAATCGCCTCATTGCCATGTTGTTGGCGAATTGCGTTCAGCCGTTGGGCAGCGTGGTCGAGGGCTTGATCGAGGCCAACCGAGTGCAGCGCTGCATTGCGATCGCTGCGAATTTGGGCATGGGTTAGCCGTGTCGTGGGCGTGAGCATTTGCTCAATGGTTGCGCCTTTGATGCACAGCTTGCCTTGATTGGCGGGGTGAGCGCTATCGCCAGTGACCCGCACGACCTTGCCATCGTTGACGGTCAATTCAATTCCACAGCCAACGCCACAATATGGGCATTGTGAACGCACAACGTTACTCATGATGCTTATTCCCCATCCATAACGGCGAGTTCAGCAGCAATCCGCCCAGCCAATTGATCAACTGGGATTTTGCGAGCTTTGAGGGTTGCCAGTTGCTGATGATTGCCACCAACAAATAAATCGAAAGCATCGA
Organism: Chloroflexota bacterium; assembly: GCA_020161265.1. Lineage (NCBI taxonomy): Bacteria > Bacillati > Chloroflexota > Chloroflexota bacterium. The sequence continues at coordinate 9,733 of JAIUOC010000005.1, forward strand.
CGATTGTGCCATCTTCGAGTCGCAAACGCTGAGCTTGCAAACCAATTTCACCAACGTGATGCTGACCACAGGCGTGTACGCAGCCCGAAACTTTCAAATCGACGCGGCGTTCAGCTGGAATCAAACTGGCCAATTCGGTGGCGACTTGCAACGATAATTCTTTGGTGTCGCTCAAGGCAAAGTGGCAATAATCGCGGCCTGTGCAACTGACCAAGCCGCGCAAAGCCCCAGGTGCATGCGGTTGAAGCACTTGTAGCAATGGCTCAGCCAATAAGCGTTCGAGGCAGGTTTCGTGCACATTCGGAATCAGAATGTTTTGGTCGGGGGTCAAGCGTAGTTCGCCAGTGCCATAGGCATCGGCCAAATCGGCGATTTCGGCCATTTGCTCAGCATTGGTTCGGCCAACTGGCACTAATAAACCAACCGTTACAAAGCCTGCCTCTTGTTGTTGATGAATGCCCAAATGGTCGCCGCTATGCTCAATCACCAACGATTCGCCAGCGCTGAAGAATGCTTGACCAAATACCTTTTCAACTTCGGCCATAAAGCGCGGCATGCCCCATTCGCGAATCAGCCATTTCAAACGGGCTTCGGTGCGTTTTTCGCGTGAGCCATTGTCGCGGAACACCGTCAAGACCGCACGACAGAAAGGCAAGGCTTGTTCAGTGGTTAAGAAGATGCCTGCATCTTGGCCCAGTTGCGGCGATGTGCCACCCAAGGCTCCGCCCAGTGCGACGTGGAAACCAAGCACACGATAGCCATTAATTTCCTTAGCGGCAGGAGTCATGCCAATATCGTTGGCGCGGCTATGGGCACAATCGTGCGAGCAACCACTAATCGTAATGTTGAATTTGCGCGGCAAATCGCTGAACTCGCGGCCAAGCAAGGCCAACGAAACGCTTTGCGCAATTGGGGCAGCGTTGAAAATTTCTGCGTGGTGCAGGCCAGCCAAGGGGCAGCCCATCACATTACGATAATTATCAAGCCCAGTTTGTTGTGAGGTCAGGCCAACATTTTGCAACCGTTGGAACACTTCTGGCACATCTTCGATCCGTAGCCAGCGCAATTGAATATTTTCGCGGGTGGTCAAATCCATGGTGTTGCGGCCAAAATCGCGGGAGATACTGACGATTGCCCGCATTTGGCGCGTGCTCAGAATGCCATTGGGAATCCGCAGGCGTTGCATAAAGAAGCCAGGGGTTTGCTTGCGATGCAACAATCCATACCATTTCAAGCGCTCAATCTCATCTTCGGGAATCGCATCGAAGCCTAAGCGAGCATAGCGATACAGATCGGGCAAGACATCAAGCCCATTTTTGACCTTCTTGATGGTTTCAATTTGAACAGCCATGAGCTTCCTCCATAACAGCATCAAGCATCAAGTCGTCGTCGTATTCGCGAATTTGGCGCGGCGTGCAATCGTATAAACGGCGGAAGGCGGCGCTAAAGTGGGCGGCGCTGGCGTAGCCCAAGCGGCTGGCGATCGTTCCAATCGGCAAATTGGTGCTGGCAAGCAGCATATTGGCCTCGCTGAGCCGCAGCATTTGTAAATAACTGAGTGGGCTAAGCCCAGTACAAGCCAGAAAATCACGTTGCAATTGGCGCGGGCTGATGTGCAAGGTTGAAGCCAATTGGCTAATGCTTGGTGGCCGCTCTAAGTTTTTCATCATCAAAGCTTGGGCTTTTTCGACCGACTGAGCTTGGGTTGGTGCATAACCATTTAAGGTTGTTTGGAAATCGAGCGCACTTAACAGCGCCAAAAAGGTTGTGGCCGCGTTTTCCAACGTCGCTGGTGGAGCTTCGGGCAGGGCTGCGATCGTGATTAATTGACGGGCTGCATGGAGCGCTGGCGGTGGCACGTAGCGAACTGCCAACAAGGGCGAACGAACTGCATCTTTGATCAAATAGGCATGGCGCTGATTGAATTGTGGATGTTGGTTCAGAAAATGCTGCCAACCATCGCTCGTCCAAGTCAGGTTGAGCCAATCGGTCGTTGCACCAGGCAAGTAGCGAATCCGCATCGGGTCGATTTGTGGGCTGGTCAAGACCAATGAGGTTGGGGCTTGACAAAAGCTGCGGTCGCCATAGCTGACATAACGCGTGCCACTCAAGGTCAATTGCATCGACCAACTGCGCCAACGTTCGATTTGCGGCATCAGCGGGCGTTGGTCGGTAAAGCGCCGACGTTCGATAGTCAGGCCTGGGCGGCGAAAGAGCGGCAGCGTTGTCGCCCATTGCAAGTTATTCCGAAAACGCACCAATCCATTCATGGTCGGCCTACACTTCTAGGTAACCAATGTCGAGGATCAACAGGCCACTACCTTCACCGGCGACGCACACGTCGAGCACGGTTCCGGCGGGGTGTTCCTCAACGATGGCAAGTGACACATGAATTGCTGAATCGGCGGCTACCGGAAAGTAGCGCAGAACTTGACCATTGCGCAAAATCGAAACATTGACCAGGCTGCTCACGGTGCTGCCAGCTCGAAAGTAGAGCATGCCCGTGGTGCGATCTGCTGGCACAACATAGCGCAGATCGAGCATTTGTGGGTTGAAAAAACCCTTGCCTTCGAATTCGATGATTGTATGCAGGAGCACTGGAGTGCCCTCACCCATAAACATGCCCATGACCCCGTCCTTTCGTTGATGTAGAGGATCGACGTTTGGGGGCAGTCATTGCCGAAAATGAGCATCGCTGCTGCCTACGCTCGCAACGTTGAGAGCATGGGCAGGCGAGGTGAGGTATTGGTACAAGGAGTGTAGCAGAGGCTTCGCATATACAATACCATAGCGCTGGTTTGTGGCTATCGGGCAATTCTACCAGTGCTACTTGTTGGGTTTTTGTGCAGGTTGTACAAGCTAGTTAGCTGGGTACTGCTGGGTACTATAGAAAAAACGACATGAGCATGAAAGTATGGAACAAGCTATTTAGGGCTTAACAAAGCCATAATAATCGTTTATTAATCACTAGTAAAAAGGGCATAAACTAAAGTACGGTACTCGACAATAGGCCAAATTGCTCTATACTACTGCCCAAGCAGGCGACCAACGGTGAGCGTAAGCGAGGCTTCAAACGCACACATTCATCCCGACGTTGACTGAGTTGCTCAAATAGTAAAACGCTGGTTTAAGCCCAATGATGGTGCTTAGCAGTTACCGCTATTTGAATAGGTTTCCTAACATGTTAACCATTAAATGCTAAACACCTAAGGCAGTGTTGCTTTAGGTGTTTTTGCTGTTGATCAAGCTATATAGCTAAATTGGGCTAGAGCGAATCACTCGCAAGGGGTAGCGTAAAGCGGGTTAAAAGTGGGATAGCGTGTCAAGTAGGCCTAAAGTCCTGTAGGAAAAAAGGCCAATATGCGCTATGGTATGCCATAGTACAATAAGAGTCAGAAGATCAAACTCATTTTGAATACTTCCCAGTTTGATTAAAGGCTCAGAGAACTCGGTGCATGGGGGCTATTGAAAGGCTCCTTTTTTATTGTTCAGCACCAAGGTTCACGCGCGGAGGGACTATGCAGCCAAGCTTTGTGCAACAACGATTCAGGTCAGTAGTTAGTGCTCTTATCATTTTAACGTTTAGTCTTGGTTCATTTAGTTGGCTGTTACAATCGGCGTTTGCCAATACGATTGATGCAACGCCGTACTTAAATCCATTAGCGCCCGATTTTGGCATTCAGGCGGCGATTGATGCTGCGGCTGCTCAGGGGGGCGGCACGGTGCGCTTGCCTGCTGGTAGCTTTACCCTCGAAACCTATCTCGATCTTAAAACTGGCGTGACTTTGCAAGGGGTCGGGGCTGAGACGATTTTAAAGGCTGGCCGCAACGAGCAACGGGTTTTTGTCACCCAAACTGGCAATAATCTTTCGACAATTAAAGTTGCTAGTACTACACCATTTAATGTTGGCATGATCGTCTATGTTTGGCGCTCGACTGAATTGCGCTTCTTGCCGGGCTCGTATGAAATTATGAGCATCAATAGTGCTAATCAAACGATTACGCTTGATCGAGCGGTCAATTACCCACTGACTGCTAATGTTTCGCAAGTGTCGTATGGCTTGTACACCAAATTGACCGCTGCTGCCACCCAAGGAACTAATGTGATCAGCGTGGCCGATACGAGCGTGTTCAAGCCAGGCGAAGGTATCATTATTAAAGGTACTGAAGGCACAGGCATTGGCAATTGGGGTGTTGAGCAAAATATGGTCGATTCGATCAACACCAGCAACAACACGCTGACTCTCAAGAAGCCTTTGACGCTTTCAGTCCCCAATAATTCAGTCGTATCGCACGCTTATTCAGCGATTTTCGCGCTTGGAACCAATTTCAACAATCGTTTGCAAAATATGGGTGTGCGCGATTTAACGATTGAGGGCTGGAATACTAACCAAAAGCCTGCCTTCTATGAATTTTATATTGGTGCGATTAACTTTGTCTATTGCCGTTTCGTGACGATCGATAACATCACGGTGCGCTATTGGCATAGCGATGGCGTGAGCTTGCAATCGTGTGATCAAAGCACGGTCAGCAATAGTCTGGCAACTGCTAATCGTGGCCATGGTTTCCATCCAGGCACGGCTTCACGCGATATTGAATTTTTCAAAATTCAAGGGATTGGCAATTTGGGCTATGCCGCCCGCGGCACTGCTGGCGATGGTTTGTACTATTGTTGGGCCAACCAACGGGTTAATATTCGCCAAAGCGTGTTTCGTAATAACGCTGGTTCTGGCGTTGGCGATTTAGGCGGTGGCGATACCGATAATTCCTCGCGCGATACCGATAACATCATTGAAGATAGCATTATGGAAGGCAATTTCCGCGCTGGGATTGAGGTTAATGGTGGCGGTAACACGGCCAATAACATCATTCGCCGTAACGTGATTCGCAATAACAACACTGGCAATCAAGATTATGCCGGCATCAACTTGCTTTCCAAGCGCGGCCCAGCCCAACGCTATATCATCCAAGATAATATTGTTGAAAACACAGCGGGCAGTAACCAACTCTTTGGGATTCGTGAGGTCAACTTGGCTGTGCCACCCACCACCCCTGTTGATTACCTGACCGATTTCAACACCATTACCAATAACACAATTTATAATCACCCAAGCAATAATTTGGTAGTGATTGGCCCTAACACCGTCGCCACTGGTAATATTTTTACTGCACCAGGCGCGGTGATCACGCCAACCCCAACCAACATTCAACCAACTGCGACTGCTACAACCGTGCCAACCAACACCCCAACTCCAACTGGCTCGTATGTGCCACGCCTGATCATGTACAACGCTGATACCGATCAAGTTATGTATGATCCAATTCCCAATGGTGTGACGATCAATTATGCGACCTTAGGCACCCGTAATATCAGTATTGTGGCTCCAACCGCGCCGTCGAGTGGGATTGGCAGCGTGCGCTTTTGGGTTGATAGCGTGGTCTATCGTACCGAAAGCGGTCGGCCTTATTCAATCGCTGGCGATCAAACCAATGGCACAGATTTCTTGCCGATGAGTCCAGCCTTGGCTCATGGAACCCATGTGATCAAAGCTGCAACCTTTACTGGTTCGGGTGGAACTGGCACGCAAGGCACACCCTATCAAATTGTGATTAATATTGTTGATAGCAATGCCACGGCTACACCAATCCCAACCAATACTAATACCCCTGTACCAACTGTACCAACCGCCACGGCAACTGCTACGAATACACCGACCAACACACCAACCAATACGCCGACGAATACGCCGACGAATACGCCAACCAATACCGCAACGGCGACTGCAACCGAAGTACCAACCAATACCGCAACGGCGACAGTGATTGAAACACCAACCAATACACCAACAGAAATTGCCACGATCACCGCGACCGCGACTGAAACCGCGACGATAACGGCAACAGAAATTGCCACGATCACTGCGACGATTACAGCAACAGCAACCGAAACCCCAACGAACACACCGACCAATACCCCAACCGCGACGGTAACTGAAACACCTACGGCGACGCTTGAGCCAAGTGTTACGCCAAGCAACACGCCCACGGCGACAACCACGGTTACGACTCCAGTGCCGTCAACCCATCATATCTATGCGCCGTGGGTTACCAACTAAACCCTTCGCAAAATTAACGCTTTCGAGTATCATGAGATCGAGTGCTAAACCCACTCGATCTTGTGTTTAACTACCTAGAGGAACTACCGTTCATGACAGAGTTTATTGATCTTCGGGCGGCCCTAAACTCGTTGCAAGCGCGATTCGATGCGCTAAGGGGGCGGCTTTGACTGGGCTGCCAAACAAGCCGAATTGCATGACTTAGAGCATCAAGCTGCCGAACCAAGTTTGTGGGATAACCCACAACAGGCCCAAAGCATTTTGCAACGACTGGCCCGCATGCAAGAAGAATTGAAAATGTGGGATAGTTTGGCGGTCGATTTGGCAACTCTGCGCGATCTCTTGCAACTTTCGGCTGATGATGCTGATTCGCTCAGCCAAATTGAGCGTGAGGTCAACGGCTTGACCAAATCGGTCGATCAGCTTGAATTGAGCATTTTGCTGGGCGAAAAATACGATAGCACCAATGCTTTTATCTCAATTCAATCGGGCGCTGGCGGGGTCGAATCGCAGGATTGGGCCCAGATGTTGTTGCGTATGTATAGCCGTTGGGGCGAAAGCCAGGGGTTTCGTACCACGATTGTGGATATGATGGACGGCGAAGAGGCAGGCATCAAAAGTGCTACCTTAGAATTGCGCGGCCCCTATGCCTATGGTTATGCTAAGGCTGAGGCGGGTATTCATCGCTTAGTTCGGCTTTCGCCCTTCGATGCCAACCATCGCCGCCATACCTCGTTTGCGCGGGTTGAAGTGTTGCCCGAAGTCGATGATGCTGCCGAAGTTAAAATTAATCCCGAAGATCTGCGGGTTGATGTCTATCGGGCTGGTGGTCATGGTGGGCAAGGCGTTAATACAACTGACTCAGCCGTGCGCTTGGTCTATCGTGGTGGTACGCCCGATGAAATTATCGTAACCTGTCAAAATGAACGTTCGCAATTGCAAAATAAAGAGACCGCGATGAATGTGTTGCGGGCGCGTTTGTTGGAGCGTGAGCTAGCCCGTCAAGCTGCTGAACGAGCCAAACTCAAGGGCGAACATCGCGATGCCGCTTGGGGTAATCAAATTCGTTCGTATGTGCTTGATGATCGGCGAGTTAAAGATCATCGTACCAACGTCGAAACATCGAATACCCAAGCAGTGCTCGATGGCGAGATTGATTTATTTATCGATGCCTTCTTGCGCTGGAGAACCGAAGGCACAGAGTAGTGAGGTTTATATGCGACGAGTAGTGTTGTGGATGCTAGGATGTTTGTTTGTGCTGGGGTTTCAGGCTACGGCTCAGGCGGCTGAGCCAGCCAAAATCTCGCGTAACCAAGCAACCAGCAGCTTTGGCGAAAATGTGGTTTTTGAGCTTGAAGCTGAATCAAGTTCGCCAATTCGCGAAGTGACATTTTTATATGCCTTAGGTGTGCAGCCTGGCGATGTGCCAGCTTATACCGAGGCCGAGGCCAAATGGCAACCTGGTAGCTCAATCGAGGCCAGTTTTACCCGCGATACCAGCATTGAATTTTTGCCAGTTGGCGTGACTGTGCGCTATAAATGGCAGCTGGTTGCTGAAGATGGCACAATTACCGAAACACCTGAGCAATCAGTCCAATATCAAGATACCCGTTTCAATTGGCAAGAAAAAAGCTCGCGTGGGATCACTGTGCGCTGGTATGATGGCGATGAGCAATGGGGCCAAGATTTGCTCGATAGCGCTCTTGGTGGGCTTGATCGGCTTGAGCAGCGGATCGGTGGCTCAGTCGAAGATCCCATGACAATCTCGATCTACAGCAATACTCGCGATATGCGCGGCGCTTTGCCACCCAACTCTGCCGATTGGATCGGCGGTCAAGCCCGGCCAGACCTTGGCTTGATCATTGGGTCGATTGATGCTGGCGATGACGCTGAATTGGGTCGTTTAGTGCCGCATGAATTAAGCCATTTGGTGCTGCATCAAGCAACCAACAATAATTATGGTGGTATGCCAGTTTGGTTTGATGAAGGTTTGGCGGTCGCCAACCAAGATTCGCCCGACGCTGGGTTTAGCCAAATGGTTGAGCAGGCTGCCAAAAATGGCGAGTTGATTCCGTTACGTGCTCTGGCTTCAAATTTTCCTTCCGACCCTGAAAAGGCCTTGCTTTCATATGCCCAAAGCGAAAGTGTGGTGCGCTATATCGAATCAACCTATGGCATCGAGGCGATTACCAAACTCGTCGCCCAATTTAAAAGTGGCGTAACCGATGATGTGGCGGTGCAAACTGTCTTGAATCGCAGCCTTGATACGTTGGATAGCGAATGGCGCAGCACCTTGCCCGAAGCCCAAGGCTCTGGTCCAGCTCAAATCTTGCCCGACGATACCGCTCCAGCTGATCGATTTAGCGAACAACCACGATCCTCGGCTCCCAGCAACCCAAGCTCGCCCAATAACCCAGTAACAACCCCATCAGTGCCCTTGTGGATTTGGCTAGCAGGGATTGGGGGCTTGCTCTTGATCGTTTTTGGTACGATTTGGATTATTCGCAGCAGTCGCCAACCACGCTACTAAAGCTGGATTTGGCTGATTCCAAGGCAGCAACCCGCCTGTATGATTGTGCTTGCAATCGGGCGGGTTTGTTTATAATTTGGTGAGTCATACGCATTCAAACTAGTGGAGGTTTACTGCAATGCCCCGATTGAAACCACTTGCTCCTAACGAAGTTGATCCTGAATCGCTGAAAGTATTCGAGGGCTTTTTTGCCAAGCGCGGCAATGTGCCCAATATGTTTCGAACGTTTGCCCGTCGCCCTGAAATGATGATTGCCGCCAGCAATTTGATGAGCGCGGTATTGAGCACTGGCACGCTCGATTTACGCTTAAAAGAGATGGTGGTGGTCCGCACATCGCAATTAAACGAATGCTCCTATTGTCTAACCTCGCACTCGACGATTTTGCGCAACCTTGGGCTTTCGCAAGAAAATATCGATGCCTTACAATCGCCCGATGATACGCGTTGGACTGAGCGCGAACGGGTGGCCTTGCGCTATGCCGAGCAAGTAACCGTGAATGCCAAAGGTATCAGCGACGAACTATGGGCCAGTCTGCGTGAGCATTTTGATGAAGGCGAAATTGTGGAATTAACCGCCACGACCAGTCTTTTTTCGATGTTTAATCGCTTCAACGATGCCTTGGATATGGCGATTACTGAGCCAGGTTGGCCGGAAGCATAATTGGCTTGGGTATTGAGGAATAATCATGCAAAAACCACGAATTGGCCTGATTGGCTTGGGTGCGATGGGTGCGCCGATGGCGGCAAATTTGCTCCAAGCTGGCTATCAATTGACGGTTGGCGTGCATCAACGGCGCGAAGCTGCTGAACAGTTGGCCTTGCAAGGGGCAATCATCGCCGAAAACTACCAAGCGTTGGGCGAAAACAGCGATATTGTGATTACGATGGTGCCTGATGCTCCCCAAGTTGAGGCCGCATTGCTTGGCACGAATGGTGCTGCATATGGCATGGCGGCGGGCAGTATTTGTATTGATATGAGCACAATTGCTCCCACCGCCAGTCGGGCGATTGCCGCCAAACTTGCTGAGCGTCAAATTGCCATGCTCGATGCGCCTGTTAGTGGTGGCCCAGCCCGTGCTAAAACTGGCGAATTGGCGATTATGGTGGGTGGCGAACCCAGCACATTCGAGCGCTGTCAAGCGGTTTTAGAGGTACTGGGCGGTGCAGTCAGCTACATTGGCGCTAGTGGTTCTGGCTCAGTCGTCAAGCTTTGCAATAATCTGGCGATCAGCATTATTGCCATGGCCAATATCGAAGCCTTAGCGTTTGGTGTGGCCAATGGGGTTGAAGCCGAAACAATTCGCAATGTGTTGTTGAATGCCACCGCTTCAAACTATTTATTAGAGCGTTGGCTGCCCGAAACCGTGTTGAGCGGCGATTACAACAAAGGTTTTGCGGCTGAATTATTGGCCAAAGATTTAAATGCCGTGCTCGATACCGCCCGTGCCAGTGGTGTGCCATTGTGGGCTGGCGGCCTTGCCCACCAAATGTGGATTGCCCAAAAAGCGCTTGACCCACGCTCAGATTACACCGCCCTAGCCCAACGCTACGAAGCAATTATCGGACGCACGATCAAACCAAACTCGGAATAAACCAAACCTGCCTTGCAACCAGACGATATGTGGAAGGAACCCTGAATGAACATAACCAGTCGCGAATGGGCTATGATTGAAGACTTTTCGCGCCGGATCACAACCGAAGCGCCACAATCGTTGGTTGCCTTGGCTCAATCACTTAGTGCGGCCTTTCAAGTTGACGTAACGATTTGGAGCCGCACTGCCTCTGGCGAATATCATTGTGTTACACCAAGCACAGGCCAGCCCGAAGGCCTGATGATGAGCGCAGAGCAGGCATTAAACGTTGAAAAAGCTACCTTGATTTTTGTCTATGAAGCGTTTTACGCCGCCAAATTTAATCCTGCGCACAATTTCAGCCCAGCTCAAGTGATGATTATTCAGGCCTTGCTGGAAGGCTGGATCGGGCGTTTGCGGACCAGTTATGTCGAGCCGCATGAACACGAAAATCTTGGCGATCTGCATCAATCGTTGTTGCAAAGCATTATCGATGTGTTACCCGAAGGCGTGGTGGTTGGTTTAGCGCCTGATGGCCAGTTGATTTTGGCCAATCGCCAGGCCGAGCAATTGTGGCAACACCCGCTCCACTCAGTACCAGTTGCGGGCTATAGCCATTTTGGTTTGTATAAACCTGATGGCACGCGCTTGCCGGCTGGCGATTCGGGGATTGCCCGCGTGATTAACACTGGTGAGCCATTTCTCAAACATGAGTTGATTTTGCGTCGCCCTGATGGCAGCGAAATTCCAATTTTGGCCAATACCTCGCCGATTCACGATAATCGTGGTAATTTGATCGGTGCGGTCGCCGTCTTTCAAGATATCACTGGCTGGAAATTGCAAGAAAGTGATCGCGATAATGCCATTGCTACTATCGTGCACGATTTGAAGAATCCACTGACGACGATTCGTGGCAGTGCTGATTTGCTGTTGCGGCGGGCTAAAACTGAAAATCGCAGCGAACGCGAGTTAAATCGTTTGCAATCAATTATCGCCCAATCCGATCGCATGCGTGATTATCTTTCGTTGTTGGTTGATGTTGCCCGAATCAACGCTGGCGAAACCTTGATCAGCCCATGCTTATTGGATTTTGGTGAGTTGGTTGGTCAATTAATTACCACGATCAATGGTGGTTTGGCCAATCCACGAATCAACTTGGAGCTTCTTGCCGCGCCGTTGGTACGCGTTGACCCAATTTGGATGGAGCGAGTGATTTGGAATTTGCTCGATAATGCCTTGAAATATAGTGGCGATGATACAGCTATTGATGTGCGCTTAGAGCTTGAGCAAGATCAAGCACTGTTAAGCATTCGCGATGCTGGTTTAGGTATCGATCCGCAAGATCTTGAGCGAATTTTCGAGCGCTTTACTCGTGGTCGGCATACCCAACGGGTTGGTGGCACAGGTCTTGGTTTGTATACTGTTCGGGCTGTTGTGCGAGCGCATGGCGGCAGTATTGTCGTTGAATCGGAAGGCCTAGGCCATGGCAGTTGCTTTACGTTAAGTCTTCCGCTTGAATCAAACGAATTACGCTAAATAGATATTGGCCTAGATCTTGCTGCGTGGTCTGGTTTATGTATTTAAAGTGTTCCGAGGAGCAAACGCTGATGATCTGCGATCATTGGCGTTGCAATGTCCCACGGCGATAAAAGGAGTCTTTGTGTGGTTGCTGGAAAACATATATTAATCGTTGATGATGAAGATTCAATCGCAGACATGATCGCCGATGCGCTGCGAGATGAAGGTTATACGGTCGATGTGGCTTATGATGGGCGACGTGGCCTCGAATTGGCCCAGCGCATTCAGCCAGCCTTAGTGTTGACCGATGTGATGATGCCGTTTATGGATGGAATCAAAATGGCCGAATTGGTGCAGCGCGAATTTGGCGCAACCTCGCCGCCATTTGTGTTTATGAGTGCTGTTGATTGCCGTGATCAGACCCAGTTGTATGGGCAATTTTTGTTTAAACCCTTTACCTTGGATATTCTGTTTGACACAATTGAAACGATTATGCAGAACTAGAGACACACGCCCCACCATTGTTGGTTACCATCGTGCCAAGCTTTGGCAGTGGCAAAAATCTGGGCGCGGGCATCGGTAATTGGTTGATCACGATAGGGGTTCCAGGCTCCAGCCCAAGTGCTTGGCTGATATTGAAATAGCCCAATCAGCTCGCCTGGGCCTTGAATCGTGGGATTACCGCTGGATTCGCAGATCATTACATTCCACATAACCTCGCTGCTTTCGCTATAAGGATGGGTCTGACGAGCTTCTTCAATCCAAGCCCGATATTGGCTTTGCCAATCATCAGCAGCAATACTTGGTGTGCTAGCCACTATTTGAGTTGGATTGACTGCACCGCTGGCAGGAGCCACACTTGGGCTAATTGCCAAGGGCGTTGCCGTTGGATTGCTCAGAATTAGCCCTAAAGTTGGTTGAGTCGTCGCAACTTGATCGGGCTGACCACAACCGGCTAGCATAATCAGCAATAAATAGACCACAAATGTACGCATATACCTGCCTCAATTAACCAAGTTTTTAGAAATTACCCGCCACTATAGCAAAAAAGATACCAACAGGCAATCTAGGTGGTTAATTGATTTTAACTGTGGCTGCCACTTCGTAGTACAATTTGGCTTCGCGAACCAAAGCTACAGCTAGTTTTGGTAACGCTCCCATTTTTGATCGGACCCATTAACGGAATATATTCGATTTCGGTGCTGCGCGTGGCCTTTGCTCGCATGATTGACAAGCATTCGACAACTCGCTACAATAGCACCACTAGGCAGTGGTGACACCAATGCACGATGAATCTTTGATTGATCAACTGAGCGATTTAGGCTTAAGTCGCTACGAAGCAACCGCCTATTTGGGGCTACTCGGTCGGCAATCGTTTTCGGCAGCGCAATTAGCAACCCATACCAGCATTCCGCGCCAGCGGATCTACGATGTGTTGCAATCGTTGGCTAGCAAAGGCCTTGCCCATGAGCGCATGGGGCCACGGCGTACCTTTGTGGCGGTCGCACCTGAACAAGCTTTGCCGGCACTCTTAGCCGAACGGCGCAGTGTGATGGAACGCGAATTAAGCGAAGCTCAGACGATTGCTCAAGGCCTCGTTGCCACGATGCAGCCAATCTATACCGAAGGCAGCAACGAAGATAATCCATTGGATTACATCGATGTGTTGCTTGACCCACGCCAGATTAGCGCTCGGGCTTGGACGTTGGCTCAACAAGCTGAACATGAAATTTTAGCCTGTTTCAAACGCCCGTTAGTTTCGAGCCTCGAAGAAAATGTGGCTGAAGTTCGCGAACCACGCTCGCGCGGCGTGCAGTATCGGGCTTTATATGAACTAAGCGCCTTGGAAGATGACCAATTGCGGCCAGTGTTGGCGCAGTTTCGCAGTTTAGGCCAAGAGTTGCGCTTTGTGCCACAATTGCCAATCAAAATGAATTTGTTTGATGGTCGGGTGGCCTTGCTTTCGTTGCAAGATCCCATCACGGGGCGGCCTTCAATTACCGCGTTATGTATGAATCATCCATCGCTAGCGCAAACCTTACGGGTGGCGTTCGAGGCATTCTGGGCGCAAGCTCAGCCCTATAGCGATTAATCGTTGCGGCGTTTTCATCAAAAGGAGGCTATCAATGACGATGGCAGAACAAGAAACCACGAATGCCCATGATCCTTTAGCATTACGTGGCATCGATTATGTCGAAATGTATGTTGGTAATGCCCGCCAAGCAGCTCATTACTATCGGACGGCCTTTGGTTTTACGCCAGTCGCCTATGCTGGCTTGGAAACTGGCACACGCGACCGCGTTTCGTTTGTGATGCAACAACGCAACATTCGCTTGGTTTTGACTGGGGCACTCAATCCTGATTCGCCAATTGCTGAGCATGTTAAATTGCATGGCGATGGGGTTAAGGATATTGCGCTCGAAGTTGAAAACGCCACTGCTGCGTTTGAGGCTGCGCTTGCTCGCGGCGCAACTGCTGTGCTTGAGCCAACCGTGCTGGAAAGCAAGTGGGGCAAAGTGGTCAAGGCGACCATTCGCACCTATGGCGATACGGTTCATACCTTTGTTGAGCGCGACGGCTATACTGGCACGTTTATGCCAGGCTACAACAAAGTTAAAAATCCCGCCAAAGCTGAGCCAACTGGTTTGGCCGCCGTTGATCATATTGTGGGCAATGTTGAGCTGGGCAAGATGGATGAATGGGTCAATTTCTATGCCCGCATTCTTGGCTTTAGCCAATTGCAACAATTTACCGACGACGATATTTCAACCGAATATAGCGCGTTGATGTCGAAAGTTGTGCAAAACGGCACAGGCCGGATCAAGTTTCCAATCAACGAGCCAGCCGAAGGCCGCAAAAAATCGCAGATTGATGAATATCTCGACTATTACCGTGGCCCAGGGGCGCAACATATCGCCTTGATCACGCCTGACATTATCAAAACTGTGCAACAACTGCGTGATAATGGCGTGGAATTTTTGCGCACGCCGGATACCTACTACTCGGCCTTGGCTGGTCGAGTTGGCCATATCGACGAAGACTACAATACCCTGCAACAATTGGGGATTTTGGTCGATCGTGACGATGAAGGCTACCTCTTGCAAATCTTTACCAAACCAGTTGGCGATCGTCCAACCGTGTTCTACGAGATTATTCAACGCAAAGGCAGCCGTGGCTTTGGTGCTGGAAATTTCAAAGCCCTATTTGAAGCGATTGAGCGCGAACAAGCCAAACGTGGCAATTTGTAATTAATCGCCAGCGTCAAGCCCGCAGTGCTGCCCCTACTCGGCACTACGGGCTTGACCTTTTTTATGTTTGCAGCAACCAAAAGGCTACTGAAGTGCGCTTATGGATGCCGAAGCCACAATCCAACTAAACCGCAGCCCAGCCAGCATCAGCTGGAATAATCGCCCCATTGATATGCCGCGACTCATCCGAAGCCAAAAACAAGGCCAAATTGGCAATATCCGAGGGTTCGAGGTAGGCCGGAGCCAAGGCAGTAAATTCACCAACGCGGGCTGCATCGGCTGGAGTAATCGCGTTGCGATCCATCGATTCGACGATGTTGGTGATTGTGCCGCCTGGGCAAATCGCGTTACAGCGAATGTTGCGTTTGGCGTAAATCCAAGCGGTGTTACGCGTTAACCCAACCAAGGCATGTTTCGAGGCGGTATAGGCTGCTCCAGCTGAACCACCATGAATCCCCGCCGTCGAAGCAACATTGACAATCACGCCACTGCCACGCTCCAACATATATTTGAGCGCCCGCCGACTGGTGAACATCGGGCCTTCGAGATTGATGCCCAAAACCCGCCGCCACATGTCATCAGAAACTTCGGCAACTCCTTGCATTGAATCCATCACCCCGGCGTTGTTGCAGAGCACATCAAGTTGGCCGTAGGTACTGATGGCTAAATCAACCAAGGCTTCGGCAGTCGCTTGATCGGCAATGTTCCCCTGTGCGCCAACCACGGCGGCTCCGCTGGCTTGAATCGTGGCAACTGCTGCTTCGAGCCGCTGCGCATTCCAATCGCCAAGTACCAACTTAGCTCCTTCGGCAGCGAAGCGGGTAGCCATCGCGAGACCCATACCTGAGGCGGCTCCAGTAATAATGACAACGTTGTCGTGTAAACGCATCGATCGACTCCTGTGGTAAGAAAAAATGGTTGATCGAAAAAGTGATCTAGAAGATCACAGGGAGGGCTTTGAGACCCCGTAAATTCACGTTATCGCGCCATTGGATGTGTTCGCGTGGTACGGCTAGCTGTAAGTTGGGCATGCGTTTCAATAAGCTGGTGAAAGCGATTTCAGCTTCTAAGCGAGCGAGCGGCGCACCCAAACAGAAGTGCACGCCATGGCCAAAAGCGAGTTGGCGGCTAATTTCACGTGCCACATCCAACGATTCAGGATCATTGAAAACGCTTTGATCGTGATTGGCCGAGCCAAGCGCCACCAACACCAAATCGCCACGGCGAATCGGCTGCCCAGCAATTTCCACATCTTCGAGTGCAAAACGTGGGGCAGGGCTGAAGATCGGCCCATTGAAGCGCAATAATTCTTCAACAGCTGTTGGAATGAGGCTTGGATCGGCTTGCAAGCGAGCGCGTTGCTCAGGATGATCAAGCAACATCAACGAGCCAATGCTGATTAAATTCGAGGTGGTTTCGTGGCCTGCAAAAATTAACAAGCCTGCGGTTGCCAATAATTCTGATTCGCTGAGGGCATCGCCAGTCGCTTCTAACTCGACCAATTTGCTAATCAGATCGGCTTGCGGCTTGCGGCGTTTATCAGTGATCAGTTTTTGCACATACATGGCAAATTCGCGCAACTGGCCTTGGCTTTCGGGGCTATGGCTGGTCAATGCATCCGACCACTGGCGCATCTGGTCGCGTTCATGAGCTGGTACGCCCAGCATTTCGGAGATTACATTAATTGGCAAAGGATAGGCATAATCTTGCACCAAATCCATCGTGCCTTGAGCCTGAACCTGATCAAGCAATTCGTCGGCAAGCTCTTGGATGCGTGGGCGCAGCTGTTCGATATAGCGCGGGGTAAAGGCTTTGGCCACCAAACTACGCAAGCGCGAATGCTCGGCTCCATCGGCGCTAACCATCGATTTTGCGCCCAAGAAGCTGCGATCTTCAGCTCCTTCCGAGGCAGTTTGACCAAATACGCCAGCCTCAGGGTTGAGGATTGTCGCATCGACTGTGAAGCGGCTATCCTTTAATACTTGCACTGCTTCGGCATAGCGGGTTACCAGCCAAGCATCAGCTTTGACAAATTCATAGGGCGAGGGAACTGCCAGAACTGCGGCTTTGGCCCGCATTTGAGCAAACAATGGATAAGGATTTTCAATTGCGTCGGGCTGAAAAATTTGGGCCGTTGGATCATCGGCATATATGTGCGCTTGTGATTGTGTCATTGTTCTATGATTCCTTGCTATCAATTAACGTTAACTTCCAGTTGGTGCGACAATGCCGCGAAAGAAGATCTGGCTAATATGGGGAATCAAGTCGGCAGGGCTGAATTGGGCGCTCGCGATTAATTGCTCGTAACCACGCAACGACAATAAACCAATAAATGTGGCCACCATAATTGGTGTTGGAATGGATGAATTGAGTTCGCCAGTCACTTTGCCCTCATCAAATAAGCGACTGAGGCGGCTCATGGCTTGTTCAACTCGCGATTGAAGCTGAGGACGTTTTTCAATCACGGCATTGGGTAAGCCGATTCGATGGTGCAATTCGAGCAGCACACCGCTGTGTTTGCCCTGCAAGCCACCATAAGCGTGGGACAGAATATGTTCAAGCCGAGTGCAAACCGAAGTTGTTTCTGCGAGCAAGCGATCCAAGATGCCCAGAAAATCGCTGATCTGTTGGGCAATCAAGGCCTCAACTAAATCCTCTTTACTGGCAAAATGTTGATAGATCGCGCCTTTGGAGATGCCAACTTGGCCTGCAATCTCGTCAATCGAAGCGTCGTGATAGCCCTTGGCAATGAACACCGTATGGGCTGCGGCCAAAATCATGGCCTCGCGTTGCTCACGCTGGCGTTCTTTCAATGGACGTACCACCGGACTAGCATGATCGCTTGGTTGATTCGCTGCCATAGCTTGCCTGCTTCTAACCATTCTACTGATAGCCTTTAGACTAACCAGTATTTTAATGACTCATTAGTCATAAATATACTAGTGATTCAGAAAATGTCAAGAGGGGAAAGCGAAGGATGAAGGATGAATTATGAGGGATGAATTTGAGCGTATAGAGCAGAGAGCATAGAACATAGGGACTTAGTTTTAACGTAGAGGCGCAGAGAATGAAGGGATGAAGGATGAATTATGAGGGATGAATAGCGATAAACCATCGTTAAGTAAATCTGTGGCTAAACATTAAAAGCACAAAGGACGCGAAGCATGATCTTCGTGTCCTTCGTGCTCTTAGTGGTCAATTTACTGATCCCAATCCCAAAAGCCTAGAGCCAATAGTCAATAGTCAAAAACTCTGACCCCTGATTCCTAGCCCCTGGACCCTAGCTTACAACGGCATATTGCCATGTTTGCGTGGTGGCAGGCTTTGGCGTTTGGTACGCGATAAATGCAGCGCTTTGATCAAGGCTGGGCGGGTTTCGCGTGGCTCGATCACTGAATCAATATAGCCACGTTCGGCAGCAATATAGGGGTTGGCAAAACGCTCTTCGTAATTGTGAATCAGTTCAGCGTTGGTTGCCACAGGATCAGTCGATTCAGCAATTTCTTTGCGGAAGATGATCGACACCGCGCCGCTTGCGCCCATCACGGCGATTTCGGCGGTGGGCCAAGCAAAGTTGAAATCGGCGCGAATATGCTTCGAGGCCATCACGTCGTAGGCTCCACCATAGGCCTTGCGCGTGATTACGGTTAGTTTTGGTACAGTCGCTTCACAATAGGCATACAGCAATTTTGCGCCGTGGCGAATAATGCCACCATACTCCTGATGCGTGCCTGGCAAGAAACCTGGGACATCAACAAAGGTGATCAACGGAATATTGAAGGCATCGCAGAAACGCACAAAGCGTGCACCCTTCACCGATGAATCAATATCTAAAGTTCCGGCCAAGGCGGCAGGCTGATTGCCCACAATGCCCACCGGCATGCCATCAAGCCGCGCAAAACCAATTACCAAATTGGGAGCATAATGCGGCTGAACTTCGAAGAAAAAGCCATCATCAACGATCAATTCGATCACGGCTTTCATATCGTAGGGCTTTTTGGGCTGATCGGGAATAATGCTTTGCAAGGCATCATCCATACGGTTGGGATCGTCGGTTGGCTCGCTGATCGGCGCATCATCCATATTATTCAGCGGCAGGAACGAAAGCAGCGTGCGCAATTGCTCGAAACATTCATCCTCATCGTCGGCAGCAAAATGCGCCACGCCCGATTTGCTGTTGTGGGTCATCGCACCGCCCAATTGTTCTTGGGTCACTTCCTCGCCAGTCACGGTTTTAATCACATCTGGTCCGGTGATAAACATTTGCGATGTGCCTTTGACCATGAGAATGAAGTCGGTCATGGCAGGTGAGTAGACCGCACCGCCAGCACATGGCCCAGCAATAATCGAAAGTTGGGGAATTACGCCCGAAGCCACGACGTTGCGATAGAAAATTTCGGCGTAACCACCCAGCGCCACCACGCCCTCTTGAATGCGAGCGCCGCCACTATCGTTGATGCCAATCAGCGGCACGCCCATACGCATCGCCAAATCCATCACTTTGACGATTTTTTCGGCAAATACTTCGCCCAACGAACCACCAAGCACGGTGAAATCTTGTGAAAACACACAAACTTGGCGACCATCAATCGTGCCATGGCCAGTAATTACGCCATCGCCAAGAATCCGTTTGTGCTCTAAGCCAAAAGCGGTTGAGCGGTGAACGGCCAAGGCATCGAGTTCGACAAACGAATCGGGGTCAAGCAAGCGTTCGATCCGCTCACGCGCGGTCAATTTGCCACGGGCATGTTGCTTTTCGGCGGCCTTGGGATCGGTGGTTGCTGCTTGTTCACGCCGTCGCCGCAACTCAGCGATTTTTTCTGCTGTTGTCGTCATTGACATATCTCCCACAGAATAGCGCTAGCCGTAGCAGGCAAGAGTGTCAGCGCAAATTACTACGGCTAGGGCGGAATTTAGGCAACTGTTTGGGCTAAATTGTTAATTACTTCAACTAAAATCCGTCGTTCAGCTTGTTTGATTCGTTCGTGCAAACTGGCTTGATCATCGTCGGGCAAGACCACAACTTCAACTTGCGCCAAAACGGGGCCAACATCAACGATTGGCGTAATTTGATGCACAGTGCAACCAGTAACTGGCACGCCTAGCGCCAAGGCATCGCGCACAGCATGCGCCCCGCGAATCGCCGGAATTTGGCGGCCATCGCTGAGGGTATAACATTCGCCGCCATCGTGGGGCAACAAAGCTGGGTGCTGATTGATAATATTCGGGGTCCAGCGCTCAACAAACGAGGCCGGCATCACCCGCATCCAGCCCGCCATCACAACTAAGTCGGGCTTGAAGGCTGCCAGTAATTCGCTAATTTGGGCGGCCCATTGCTCGCGGCTGGCTTTTTTGGCCAATGGCACGCAAATGACTGGAATGCGGGCCGCCAAGGTGCGGCTGATTGCTTGGGCTTTGGGTTGGTCACAAATCACCACATTGATTGTGGCGTTAAGCTGCTGAGCTTTTTGGGCATCGATCAAGGCTTGCAAATTGGAGCCACTGCCCGATACCATCACGGCAAGCCGCATCATTCTGCTAACCCCCGTGCGGCGATATCGCTGCGTTGATATTTGCCTGCAAATTCGACTAATGCTGTTGCTGCGTAGGCTTTATCGCGGGCTTCGCGCAATGTTGGCGCAACTGCGGTGATGCCCAAAACCCGCCCGCCTGCGGTCACCAACTCACCTTGAGCATTGGTTGCCGTGCCCGCTTGGAACGCCAACACATCGCTAGGCAAGCGATCTAAACCGGTGATTACGTCGCCAGTGCGGGGTTTGGCGGGGTAGCCTGCCGCTGACAGCACTACACATACCGCCGCGCCGTCGTGCCATTCGATTGTGACATCGGCCAAATTGCTGGTGGCAACCTTGTGCAGCAGTTCGAGCAAATCGCTTTTGAGTAAGGGCAGCAAAGCTTGAGTTTCGGGGTCACCAAAACGGGCATTAAATTCGATAACTTTTACGCCGTTGGACGTGAGCATCAAGCCCGCATACAACACCCCACGATAGGGAATTTGGCGAGCGGCCATGGTGCGCAGCACTGGCGTGAAAATCACATCAACCAAGGCTTGCGCTTCGGCATAGGGCAAAATTGGGGCTGGCGCATATGATCCCATGCCGCCGGTATTACCGCCAGTGTCGTTATCGCCGATACGCTTGTGGTCTTGGGCGGTGATCAGCGGAATCGCCCGTTCGCCATCGCATAAGGCTAATAACGAAACTTCGGGGCCAGTCAATTTTTCTTCGAGCACCAAGCGCGTGCCAGCATTGGTCGCGGCCAATTCGCGAATGGCGCTGATCGTGGCGGCAACATCGCCATCTTCGGGCACGATCACACCCTTGCCAGCGGCCAAACCATCAGCTTTAACCACCCAAGCCTGTTGATCGGCTTCAACAAAGGCGATCGCAGCGGCGGAGTCATCAAAGGTATGGGCAGCTGCGGTTGGCACGCCCGCCTCAAGCATAATCATTTTGGCAAAGGCTTTGCTGCCCTCAAGTTGGGCGGCCTCAGACGAAGGCCCAAACATGGCCAAATCAACAGCCTCGCAGACCTCGCCTAAGCCTGCAACCAAGGGCGCTTCTGGCCCGACAACCACCAAATCTATCTGTTCGCGGGTGGCTAAACCCACAATGCCAGCAGCATCGTCTGCGGCTAAATCGACGTTTGTACCAAGCGTTGCCGTGCCGGGATTGCCAGGGACGATCCACAGGTGTTCGCATAATGGCGATTGGGCGATTTTCCATGCTAGGGCATGTTCACGCCCGCCGGCTCCAACAAGTAATACTCGCATTGCGTTGCTATCCTCAATAGGCTCGTAACGGGTTCAAGCCCTATTATAATCCGAGAACAGCCAGTTGCGGATCAGGCCTAAACACGCTGTTCGAGGCTTTCGAGCAAGCCACGTTCGCGGGCAATATAGGCCGCTGCACTCCGCGTCGAAACGCCCAATTTACGATAAATTGCCCGCAAATGATTGTTGACGGTAAATGGGCTAAGTACCAATTCTAGGGCAATTTCGCTATTGCTTTTGCCTTGGGCAATCAAGGTCAATAATTCATGTTCGCGTTTGGTCAACAGCGGGGTTGGGGTTTGCGGGGTTGGTTGGCGTAACGTTACCATATCCAATTCTAGCTGTTGGCCTTGCTCCCAATCGTGTTGATATTGCGGCTCGCCCAACAATTTTTTGGCTTCATCCAAGACATGTTGTTGAATGCGCTGTTCGGTGGCTGGCATTGGCTCGCCACTTTGCAAGCGTAAACTATCAGCACGACTACTCAATTGCACCGCCCACGACCAATGGTGTTGGGCTTGGGCGACGCGGGCCAAGGCTTCGAGAGAACTCGCGATCATCGGTAAGAGTTGGTGTTGGCGGCGCAGACTGAAGCTTTCGTACAAGGCAGTTAATGCTTGATCGTGCTGCTGGCGTGCTAGGGCAATCAAACCTAATTGGTGCAAGCCCTCGGCACGATGCCATGGGTCGTGCAATTGCTCAGCGATGGCAATGCTGGCCTCGATAAAATGCTGAGCTTGATCGTAATCTTGTTGGGCGGCGGCGACGATGCCACAATGATTGAGCGCAAAGGCATCGCCCCACAAATGACCCAAGCGGGCAAAAAGCTGATGAGCACGAGCAAACAACAGCGCAGCGCGTTTCCATTGGCCTTGCTGAATACAAGCCCGCCCCAAATGATCAAGCGACCAAGCCAATTCATTATGATCATCAAGCTGCTCGAAAATTTGCACACTTTCCTCGTAGAGCGTGATTGCTTGGGCATAATCGCCGCGATGATAGGCAATTTCGCCAACGCCATGCAGCGCCAAGCCAATGCTCATAGGAATTTGCAAATCGCGGGCGAGGCTCAACGCTTGCTCGAAAATTGTTTCAGCTTGGGCAAATAAGCCTTGATTGAGAATAAACCAGCCCGCCGTGGAAAGCGTTTCGACCCGTGCGCCTGAGCGGATGTTGCTGCTAGCCTCAAGCATGCGCTCGATCCACCAAACATCGCCATGACGACGACGATAGGTGATCCACAGATTAATTGATGGAAAGAGTTCAATCGATTCAACCACAGCATGATCAAGCGTCCATTGTAAAGCAGCGTAAATATTGCCCTGCTCGGCATCAAGTTGGCGTAACCAAAGCGCTTGTTGCTGATCGCGCAAATGCGGTGCGGCTTGGGCAACCATCTGCAAATAATAGCTGGCATGGTGTTGACAGATTGTTTGGAAATCCTCGCGCAGTACAGCTTGTTCACGGGCAAATTCAGCAATGGTTTGCAACATGGTAAAGCGAGTTTGGCCATCGTGGGTCGTTTGCTCGACTACCAAACTTTTATTAACTAAGGCCAAAACGGTTGCCACCACATTGGCCTGACCTGCACAAATCTGCTCAACGGCGGCCATTGTCCAACTACTGACCAGTACGCTGAGATAGCAAAAAACCGTTTGTTCCTCAGGGGTCAAGCGTTGGTAGCTCCAATCGATGCATTGGCGCAACGTTTGCTGGCGGTTGGGCAAATCGCGTGCGCCGCCAACAGGTACATCGAGGCTATAACTGAAGCGGGTTAATAACTCTTGTGGGGTAAAAACCTTGGTATAGGCCGCAACCAACTCAATCGCCAAGGGCAAGCCATCGAGACGTTGACAAATCGTGGCGATACTTTGGGCATCATTGGCATTCAGCGGAATGTGGGGGCGGGCAGCTTTGGCTCGTTCAATAAATAAGCGGGTTGCGCTAAATTCACTTAATTGCTCGATTGCCATGGGTTGGCTGCTTGGTGGCAAACTGAGCGGCGGCACTGGCAAGCGATATTCGCCTTGCACATTTAATACTTCGCGGCTGGTGACCAACAACGTTAATTTGGGAGCCAAGGCTAAAAGCTGCACCAAGAGAGCTGCAACATCGATCACCTGCTCCAAATTATCTAAAATCAGCAATAATTCTTGGTCGGCTAGCCACGCCCCAACGCTGGCCAAGAGCGATTGATTGCCCAGCCGACTGAGGTTGAAGGCTTGGGCCAGGGTTGGTAGCACCAGATCAACATCATAGACATGGGCCAAACTGACAAATAACGCGCCATCGGCAAATTGCTCGCAGACTGTGCGGCCTGCTTCGAGTGCTAAGCGCGTCTTGCCCGCGCCACCAGGCCCAACCAAGGTAACAAGACGAATTGTGGGATCGGGCAAAAGCTGCTCAAGTTGAGCCATTTCTTGGATGCGACCAAGCAGCGGTGTAACTGGTAATGGAATATGGCGTGGAATTCCCATCGGCGTAATCCTATCAGTGATGCACAACACACCTCACAACTCTATTATAGTGCAAGCCTGCCGCAGAACATAGAGGATCGAGTAAGGGATGAGGGATGAGGGATGAGGGATGAAATAAGGGGTCAGGGGGCGCGGAGCAGAATATAAGGTGAAAGGATCTTAGTTATCGGAACATTTTGTGGTATGTCAATAATTCCTGATCGCCAAAAGCCTATAGCCTATAGCCTCATCTTCGTGCTCTTCGTGTCCTTCGTGGATCAACACATCCATACCACTTTCTCGTACTAGAGTATGATTGATCTTTTTGAAACTAGGCGTACAATTAGTTAGTTCAGCTAACTAATTGAAATTGTAAGGATGTGCAACGTGCAAGCACAAATGGGAAAACCCCAAGCACAGCGTGGTCAGAAAGCTGGCGGTGGATCGGGGGGGCTTGGTCGTGCGATCGCCTACCTTGGTGCACAGCGTAAATCGGCGATTCTGGCCTATGTGGCCTTGGCACTCGCAACCTTAGCCCAATTGGCAGTGCCGCAATTGGTGCAAAACATGATCGATGCGGTAACCAGCGGCTCAATTGCGCGAATTATTTTCAAGCAAGTGCCTGAGCCTATGCAAGCTGCCGCCGCCCAACAAGCGGGCACGACTATCGAACAATTGCGGCTTGATCAAACCAATGCTGAATCGTTGTTGATTAATGCGGCGTTGATTATTGTGGCTTTTGCGTTTATGCGCGGAATTTTCTCGTTTGTGCAAGCCTATATGGCTGAAAAAACCTCGCAAGGTGTGGCGTTTGATCTGCGTAACCAGATTTTTGCGCGGGTACAACGCCTTTCATTCTCCTATTACGATCAAAATCAAACTGGCCAATTGATGATTCGCGCGACCGATGATGTGGAAAAAGTGCGAACGTTCATCGCCCAAGGTTTGATTTTAACTGCTCAAGCGTTGTTGCTCTTGGTTGGCGCATTGGTGATTTTGTTCTTCACCAATTGGAAACTTTCATTGGTGGTTGTGCCCTTGCTGCCCGTCGCTATGGTCATGTTTATGATCTTTGGCAAGGTCAGCCAGCCTTTGTTTGGGGTGGTGCAACGCAAACTTTCGGCGCTTAACACGATTTTGCAAGAAAACCTGGCGGGGATCAAAGTTGTCAAGGCGTTTACCCGCGAGCCATATGAATCACAACGTTTTGATCTGGCCGCAACCGATTTGATGGCCCAACAACTGCGAATTAGCAAAGTCTTTTCGTTTTTGTTTCCGGTAATCTTTTTGGTGGCCCAACTTGGTCAAGCTGGAATTCTCTATTTCGGCGGTCGCCAAATTTTGGGTGGCACGCTTGATTTAGGTGAATATCAAAAATTCAGCTTGTACTTGGTCTATGTGTTTTTTCCCTTGGGTCAGCTTGGTTTTATTATCTCGCTGATGGCTCAGGCTGGTGCTTCGGCCTCACGGATTTTCGAAATTCTCGATGCCAAGAGCGAAATTACCGACAAACCTGATGCTCAAGAATTGCCAGCCATCCAAGGTAAGGTTGAATTTCGCAATGTAACCTTCCGCTACTTTGGCAGCAGCGATCCAGTTTTGCGTGATGTGAGTTTCGAGGCCAAACCAGGCCAAACCATCGCCTTGCTCGGCGCAACTGGTAGCGGCAAATCGACAATCATCAACTTGCTGCCACGCTTTTACGATGTCAGCGAAGGCGCAGTCTTGATCGATGGTCATGATTTGCGCGATGTCAAACTTGATAGCTTGCGCTCGCAGATTGGGATTGTGCTGCAAGAAACCAATCTGTTTAGCGGCTCAATTCGCGATAACATCGCTTTCGGGCGGCCTGAGGCGACGTTTGAAGAGGTTGAGGCAGCCGCTAAAGCTGCATCTGCCCACGATTTTATTATGACTTTCCCGCAAGGCTACGATACCTCGGTTGGCGAACGTGGTGCAACCTTGTCTGGTGGTCAAAAGCAACGGATCGCAATTGCCCGCGCGTTGTTGCTCAATCCACGGCTGCTGATTTTGGATGATTCGACCAGCAGCGTGGACTTGATGACTGAATATCGGATTCAGAAGGCGCTTGATCAATTGATGCAAGGCCGCACCAGTGTGGTAATTGCCCAACGGATTAGTACCGTTTTGAATGCCGACCAAATTTTGGTGCTCGAAAAAGGCCAAGTTGTGGCGCGTGGCAACCATGAAGAATTAATGGAAAGTAGCGCCATCTACGCCGAAATTTACAATTCACAACTGGTCGGCGATGCCGACATTGCAGCGCTTGAAAGCTCAAGCGTTGAGGAGGCTTAGCGCTATGATGGGTGGATTAGGCGGTCCCCGCCACTTACTCGAAGCCGAAGCTCAGAAGCCCCAACGCTTAGGTGCGACGCTGGCTCGCTTTGGCTTTTACTTTCGCAAAAAATGGTTTGGCTTTGCCTTTGCCATTCTATTAATTGTTATCGGCACGTGGGGCCAAGTTGTGACTCCCGATTTGATCGGCCAATCGATCGATTGCTATTTGCTGCCCAACCCCAGCGCCTGCTGGTTTGATACGATCAACAGCGAGATTAGCAACGCTGATCGTTTGAGCGGACTTGGCTCGTTGGTGCTGTTGTTGTGTGGCTTGTTCATCGGCACATCGATTTTGCAGGGCTTGGCCTTTTATGCCATGAACTGGTCGGGCCAGCATGCTCTGCGCCAAATGCGTGAAGATCTGTTTGCCCAGATTCATCGCTTGTCGTTGGGTTTTTACTCACGCAACGAAGCTGGCAACATTATGAGCCGCATCACTAGCGATACCGATACGATTCAGCAGATGCTGGGCTTTGCCTTGCTCAACGTGCTTGGCGGTATTTTGCTGATCGGCTGGGTTGCGATCAAGATGTTGCAAGAAAATGTGCCCTATGCCTTGCTGAGCTTGAGCGTTGTGCCATTTATGGCGATTGCAACCTTCTATTTTTCGAGTCAAGCTCGTAAAGCTTTCCGTAAAACCCGTCAACAAATGGGTAGCGTCAATGCTGGCTTGCAAGAAAGCATCGCGGGAGCGCGGGAAGTACAAGCGTTCAATCGCGAAGAAGAAAGCATCGCCCAATTTGTGCGTACCAACGCCGCTAATCGCGATGCCAACGTGCGGGCTGCAACCTTCACTAGTGCGCTCAATCCAGTGCTTGAAGCCTTGGGCTATGTGGCGATTGCAATTGTGGTGGTGGTTGGTGGGCTTTCAGTCTTGCGCGATCAACCATTATTTGGCTCGACTGCGATTTCCTTGGGCTTAGTATTTGCTTTCTTGCAATATGTCCAACGCTTCAACCAACCAATTCAGCAAATTGCCGTGATGTGGACAAACGTGCAAAATGCGATTGCTGGCGGCGAACGGATTTTCAATTTGCTTGATGAAGTTCCCGATGTGACCGACAAGCCTGATGCCCGCGAAATGCCGGCGATTGTGGGCAAAGTTGAGTTGGTTGATGCTAAAGCTGAGTACAAAAAGGGCGAACCAGTGTTGCGTGGCGTGAGTTTTACGGCTGAGCCAGGCCAAACGATTGCGATTGTTGGGCCGACTGGAGCTGGCAAAACCACAATTATCAACTTGCTGCCACGTTTTTATGATGTCACTGGTGGTGCAGTCAAGATTGATGGAATTGATGTGCGCGATGTAACAGCTGCTAGCTTGCGCCGCCAAATTGGCATCGTGCTACAAGATTCGTTCTTGTTCTCCGATACGGTGATCAACAATATTCGCTATGGGAGGCTCGATGCCAGCGATGAAGAAGTGATTGCAGCTGCAAAATTAGCCTCGGCTCACGATTTTATCGAGCGTTTAAGCGATGGTTACCAAACTGTGCTGGGCGAACGTGGTGGTGGTTTGAGCCAAGGCCAACGTCAATTAATCGCGATTGCCCGTGCTGCACTGGCCAATCCACGTATTTTGATTTTGGATGAAGCGACTTCGAGTGTTGATACCCGTACCGAGCGCTTGATTCAGCAGGCCTTTGATAGCTTGTTGCAAGGCCGAACCAGCTTTGTGATTGCCCACCGTTTGAGTACAATTCGCAACGCCGATTTGGTGTTGATGCTCAAAGATGGCGCAGTGATCGAGCGCGGCACGCATACCGAACTCTTGGCGCAACGCGGCGCGTACTACGATTTGTATATGAGCCAATTCCGTCGCGAAGAGGAAGTAGCGGCCTAGCAAAACCATAGCCGATCTTCGTTTTGGCTCCTTCCGTTTTGTAATTAAATAAACCTATGGCGCAGGTCGTGTCTTTCTATTGAGAGGCACGGCTTGCGCTTTTAGCCTATTTAAACCTGATCCCTTTTAAAATAGTTAGTACTTTTAGACTATCAGAGACTAGGTATTAAATGTGAGATCATCATGGCAAGAAACCATTAATCTATAGCTAGCTAAACCTGCTCGAGCGCATTGAACTGATTTTAGGAGAGCTGTATGCAACCATTTCGTAAGGCTTGGGTTGGCATGATCGTTTGGCTATTGATCAGTGGTATGTGGCTTAATGATGCTCCAACGATAACTCAGGCTGCTCAACCAACTGCTTTTCAACCTGGAACTGGTGGATTGCAAGCGCAGGTCAATTCGAGCCTTGGGCTGCCAACAAACTTGACTACAACTCGTGCACTGACTGGGACGTGGCAAACAGGCTTTAACGATCTCGCGTTTTCGAATGGCAGAATTACCACAGTGATTAGCGATACGGCTGGTAATTGGTATTTTGGCGGCGACTTCAGCCAAATTGGCGGGGTTGCGGTTAATAATATCGCCCGTTGGGATGGCACTACCTGGTCGGCGCTATCAACCAGCACACCCGATTGGGCCAATTGGAACTATCAAGTTTCAACGATGGCCTTTTGGGGCGATAAGCTCTATGTTGGCGGAGTCAACATGAGTATCGGCGGCCTCAACTATGCTGATCTGGCCTATTGGGATGGCTCGATATGGCATCAGGCTGGTAGCGGCTTTGATCAGGCTGGCACTGTCAGTCATATTGCCGCGCTCAACAACGAGTTATTTGTGTTTGGCGAATTTAGCCAATTCAATGGAGTTAATGTAACGCGTTTTGCCCGCTGGGATGGCACAACGACCCGCCAAGTTTCGTCCAATATTGTTGAAATGCAATTTATGCAAGCCGCATCCAAAACGATCTATATTGGTGGGAAGCGTTGGGTCAATGAATCTAAAGTTGACACGGTGGCAGCTTGGGATGGGACTACCTTTCAGATTATTGCATCGGGAGAGATTAACCCGCTTAGCCTGAAAGTAATTAATGATCAACTATATGGAGTTAAAAAACTGAGTGCTACCAGTTCAGCGTTGATGCGCTGGAATGGCTCGACATGGGTTGTTGAGATCAATGCGATTCCGTTTGTTATAACCAGCTTTGCCTTTGATGCTGATCAATTTTATGCTGAATCATGGAATGGCACAAACACAACTCTGCATCGCTATAGCAACCAAATTTGGCAGCCATTAACCAATTGTGGTTGCAGCAATGCTAGCCATACCGTTTATTTGGCAGCTAATCGACTCTTTATTGCAAGTACTGCACATAAACCCCTATTAAGCTTGGTCGGTAATCAATGGCAAGAAATTGTGGTTAAGATCGCGATTGATCCATATATTTCAAAAATTGCTGCCTATCAAGATGATCTCTATCTCTTCTCGAAAGAAAAACGGGTAATCAATAACACCTATACAGAATTTCGTCATTTGAGAAGTTGGGAAAATAATGCTTGGAAAACGATTTATCAGCTATCAGCTAGCCAATCAGTTATTGATATGAAAGCCACCAATGATAATGGATTGTATTTTGTGTTACTTGATACATTTTTAGGCTATTACGATACCTATTATTATCAACAGGGACAAAATGCGGTTATAACTTTACCACGGATTGGGTTTAGTGAAATTTATAAATTATTTGTGCTAAATGGAAATCAGCTCTATGCGATTATTCCTGGTGCAATTTATCGTTGGAATGGCACGGAGTGGGCGGTGAGTAGCGGCTTGCCATATCCAAATGCTGAAGGGTATTGGCTTGACCCATTTAGCTATCAGCAACAATTACATCTCTTAACCAATTATGGGCTTAGCATTAATAACCGCCCGCTATTGCGAATTTTTCGGCGCGATGGTACTGCATGGATTGACCAAAATGTTGTGCTTGAAGGCTACCTGAGTGATAGCGCTGCAAATCTGAATGGTTTGTATATTACTGGGGAGTTTTATCACAATAATCAAGTTTATCGGTTGGTTCATTGGGATGGGACGCAGCTGCGGTTTATTAATACACTTGGGGCAGTGGTTGATGCGGTGGCAGCTGAGGGTAATAATTTGTATGTTGGGGGTTTATTCAATCGCTTACCTGGTTGCGTCTGTTATAACCTTGGCTATTGGAATGGCGTTTTATGGCAGCCAGTTAATGGTGGCACGAATGGCCGGATTAAAAGTATGCTGTTGACGGGCGAACAGCTTTATCTGACAGGCTGGTTTAGCCAAACTGGTACTGTCGCTGCGGTTGGGATTGGCTTGCGCGTGGGTCAACATGGCTATAACAACAGCACCTATCTCGCATTTGTACATAAATAAACCTGCCTTGCAGGCCGTGCTTTCGACTTTAAAGGCATGGCCTGCTGCTAATTTAATATTTGTTAACTTCCTTACTGACCTGCTAGTACTTTTTACCTATTGATCACTAGATAATTCATATGGTATCTATAGCTATGCATAGATTATCGTTAAATTGATGATTTAGCAGGCTTCAACCAAGGAGCTGAATTGCTAGGTAGAGGTTGTGTGGTGTTTTGGTCTGGGAGTGATGTTTATGGCGAAATCGAATTTCCGTTGGCGAGGCTGGTTATTGGCGGGGTTGGTCGTTTGGGCTGGAATTCCAGCAGCAAATCCATCGGTTCAAGCGCAAACTCTTGATCTTCAGAATTGGGATCGGTCTCAAAGTCAAGCGACGGCCATCCATCCCACTGGACTAGCGCAAACCCAAGCGCTAACTGGCACATGGCAGACTGAAGTTGCCAATATTCAACCGCATGATGGATTTATTAAGACCGCAACGCTTGGGCCAAATGGTGATTTATATTTTGCGGGCAATTTTACCCAAATTGCTGGGGTCAATGTGAATGGGATTGTGCGCTGGGATGGCACAACTTGGTCGGCATTGCCTTCGACCCAATTTGATTGGACGACATGGTTTCCTTCGTTTCAATCGCTAGCATTTGTTGACGACAATCTTTATGCTGGCAGCGCTAAGACCAACATTGGTGGTCATACCGGGCTTGATCTTGCGCGTTGGGATGGCGCAACCTGGCATGCAACTGGCAGTGGCGTGGGCTCGATAGGTGGGATTGAGCAGCTTGCTCAATATGCTGATGAATTGTATATCTTAGGTAGTTTTACCAGCTTTAATGGGGTTCGTGCATCTGATCTTGTGCGCTGGAATGGGACGACTGTTACCACCATGACCACCATCCTTGAACAGATGAACGTTATGGTTGCTACCTCGGCAGGGGTCTATATCAGCGGTTTCAATCTTCAAAATGATCTACTTGTTGACCACGTGTTGCATTGGGAT
The DNA here is from genome assembly GCA_020161265.1 of Chloroflexota bacterium. Classification (NCBI taxonomy): domain Bacteria; kingdom Bacillati; phylum Chloroflexota; species Chloroflexota bacterium. The sequence goes on from JAIUOC010000005.1 coordinate 41,572, forward strand.
GGTACAAGCTTTACCAGCCTGCCGCTAGAGGTTGAGGCCAGTTCAATCAGGGTTTTCAACGATCAACTATATGGCGCTCAATCTAATAATCAAACCTCGGTTTTGAAGCGCTGGAATGGGACGGCTTGGGTAACAGTGGTGGATGCTGTGCCTGGAATTATTTTGGATTATGCGCTTGATTCGGATCAGATCTATGTGGAAGCACAGGTTAATGGTCAAATCCAACTGTACAGTTATGTAGGCAATGCTTTACAGCCCTTAACTGATTGTGAATGTACTGATGCCTATCGCCTCTATTTGGCGCATAATCGGCTTTTTATGACGAGCGCAACCGATCGCTCATTGTTGACCTATGTGAATAATCAATGGCAAGCGATTCCGCTGTATCGTGCCCCAGATTTAGCTTTAACCACTGGTGCTGATGCTGCTTATATCCTTGGTAATCAACTATTAAGTTGGGAAAATAACACTTGGCGGGCGATTCCCCAGCCAACCAGCCATCCACTTGTAGACGATATGCAAGCAGCCGACGATCGTTCGTTGTATGTAATTGCCAATAATCAAGCAAATGAGCAGATTGTGTATCGCTATGTGCAGGGCGCGGCTGAGGTAACAATGCTGCCCACGATTCCAGCGACCCCACTCAGCGAACTCTTCGTGATCAATGGGCAAACTCCGTTGGTGCGGACAAATACCGGGATTTATCGCTGGAATGGCACGAGTTGGGATAGTTTGGCCTTGCCGCCACATAATTTCAATCCTGGAATTGATCTGTTTGGCTACAATCAACAATTGTATGCCTTGGTGGCTTCGATCAATGATGGGCGCTTTACTAGTGTTATCTATCGTTGGAATGGGACGGCTTGGGTTGAGCCAACAGCGCCAGTGGATGGATTTGCCGTTGATCTTGATGCAAATGCTGATGGACTGTATTTGGCTGGACAGTTTGAACATGCTGGAGAGGATTATCAATTAATCAATTGGGATGGCAATCAGTTTAACTTCATCAGTAGCTCGAATAAGGTTATTGATCAGGTTGCTGCGACTGCTGATGGGGTGTATGTTGGTGGCTGGTTTAGCCAACTTGGCGATTGTGCTTGCTATAACCTTGGCTATTGGAATGGTAGTACTTGGCAAGCAGTTGGCGGTGGCACGAATGGTCGGGTTGAAGATCTGGCTTTATCCAATCAGCAACTGTTTGTGCATGGCTCGTTCAGCCAAACAGGCAATGCGACCGCCTTGGGTTTAGCGATTTGGAATCCTACTAGCACCTATACCGTCTATCTCCCGTTCACCCGTAAGTAACTCAATTGCAGTGGCTCAGGATCACTTTTGATCCTGAGCCACTTTTTAGATCCAAGCCTCGCCCTAAGCTAATGATGTTCCTCGCCTCAGATCACTTTCAGGAATTTAGTACTTTTAGCCTAGCAGAACCTAGGTATTAAATGTGAGATGATGGCTGCATCAGTCCCATTTAATCGATAGCTAGCTAAATACGCTCGAGAGCATTGATTTGATCTAAGGAGGACTCTATGCAACGATGGAGTAACGTTGGGATTTTTCTACTTGTATGGTTTTTAGTTAGTGGAATCGTGCTTAATCGGGCAGTGAATCCTGTTCAAGCCGCACAACCGCTATTGCCTCAATCACTCAGGGTTGCTGAGCAAGCACAGGTTCCTTCCATCCTAGACCAATCAGGAAATCTCAGTGCCACTAGTCTGATCAGCGGTACCTGGCAATCTGGCTTCAACGATCTCTCATTTGCGAATGGCACAATTACCTCAGCAATTACTGATACTGCTGGTAATTGGTATGTTGGTGGCTATTTCAACCAAGTTGATGGGGTTGCGGTTAACAATATTGCCCGTTGGGATGGCACAACCTGGTCGGCGCTATCAACCGTTGCAGCTGATTGGGCCAATTGGAACTATCGAGTTTCAACAATGGCCTTTTGGGGTGATGATCTCTATGTGGGCGGAGCTAATCTGAGTATCGGTGGGTTGGACTATGTTGATTTAGCGTATTGGGATGGTAGCACTTGGCATCAGGCTGGCAGTGGTTTTGATCAATATGGCACAGTGAGCAAGATTGCGGTATTCAATGACGAATTGTTTTTTGCTGGCAGCTTCGAACAGTTCAACGGAGTTGCTGTCCGATCGTTTGCGCGTTGGGATGGCACAAATATCAACCAACTTTCTACGAATATCCATGAAATAGAGTTTATGCAAGCTAGCTCAACCAATTTGTATATTGCTGGTAAACGCTGGGTGAATGAGTCATTAGTTGATACCGTGCAAGTTTGGGATGGTACGAATTTTCAAACAATTGCATCAGCAGAGATATCCCCGTATAGCCTTAAGATCATTGATAATCAGTTGTATGGAATCCGCAAACTGAGTGCGAATAGTTCGGCCCTCGTCCGCTGGGATGGATCAGCCTGGAGTGTTGTGATCGATACGATTCCGTTTGTTATCAATAACTTTGCCTTTGATGCTGATCAATTTTATGCTGAAGCTCAAAATGGAGCAAGTTTTGCCCTTTATCGCTATGATAACCAACAATGGCAACCGCTAACCACTTGTAATTGTAATGCTGAACATACATTATATTTAGTCAATAATCAATTATTTATGACCAGTGAGCAACATAAACCGCTATTGAACTATAGCAATAATCAATGGCAAGAATTCGTGGTTAAATCGGCTTATCCCTATACAGCGAAGATTGTTACCTATCAAGATGATGTGTATATTGCTTCAATTCAGAAAGTGTTAATCAATGATGTTTATAAAGAAGTCAATTATGTACGAAGTTGGGAAGATAATACGTGGAAAGTAGTTTATCAAATTTCAAATACCCACACGCTTATCGATATGAAAGCCACTGATATAGGCGTATATTTGTTGATTCAGAATGATTCAACCGAATATTATGATATCTATTATTATAAGCAAGGACAAAATGGGGTTAATATTTTGCCAGATATTGAAATAGGCTTAAGTGAAATACTTAAATTATTTGTACTCAATGGCAATACACTCTATGCGATTATTATAAATTCAATCTATAAATGGAATGGAACACAATGGGTTTTTGAGACTACTTTACCCTATCAAAATCCTTACAGGCATTGGATTGACCCATTTATCTATAACCAACAATTACATCTATTAACAGAGGCTGGGCGTAGCCTTGACAATCGACCGTTATTACGAATTTTTCGCCGTGATGGAAACCAATGGATTAACCAAAATATTGTGTTAGAAGGCTACTTGAGTGATAGTTCGGCAAATGCCAATGGTTTATATATCGCTGGTCAGTTTTATCACAATGATCAGGTTTATCACTTGGTTAAATGGGATGGAACCCAGCTTCAGTTTATTGATACGCAAACCGTACTGATTACTTCGGTTGCTGCTGAAGGCAATAATGTGTATGTGGGCGGCCTGTTCAATCAGTTGCCTGGCTGTGTTTGCTATAACCTTGGCTATTGGAATGGTAGTGCATGGCAACCAGTCGATGGCGGTACCAATGGTCTGATTGAAAGTTTGTCTCTCTCTGGCAGGCGCTTATATATGCATGGATGGTTTAGCCAAACTGGCGATGTAGCGGCGGTTGGGTTTGGGGGATGGGTTAGAAATTATCCCTATAAGAATCATCTGCCATTTGTGAATAAGTAAGCCTACTTGACGAGCCTAGCTCTGCATCAAGCGTCTAGGCTCGTTTGTGCTTGATTTACTCGCTGCGAATTTTGGCAATCAGGTTGCTGGTCGATAATCCTGCTTGATACTGAATCAGTTCAACCTTGCCGCCATAGGCTAAAACAATACGTGCCTCAGGTAAATCTTTGCCATCACTAGCTTGCTCAGGATGGGCGTAATCGCCGCCTTTAACATAAACATCCGGTTGTAAGGCACTGACTAATGGCTCAGCGGTCAGCGATTCGAATAGCGTGACATAATCGACCGAGCGTAATGCTGCTAGCACAATTCCGCGCTGAAGTTCAGGCACAATTGGGCGGGTTGGGCCTTTGTAGCCACGGACTGAAGCATCGCTATTCAAGCCAACAATCAACCGATCACCCAAGGATCGGGCTGCTTGCAAGTAGTTTACATGACCAGCATGGACTAAATCGAACGCGCCATTGGTAAAAACCATAGTCAAGCCCTGTGCGCGCCACTGCTGGCGGAGCGCCACTAAATCGGCTAAATCAGTAAATGGTGAATTCATCAAAGCCTCATACAATCTGGCCAAATTGAATTAATGCGCTTTGCAGTTCGTTGGGGCTAACCGTGGCCACGCCAATTCGTCGTACTACCAAGGCTGCCGCAGTATTAGCAAGTTGGGCGGCAATTAGTGGGCTATGACCAGCACACAAACTGAGGGTTGCGGTAGCAATAAAGGTATCGCCTGCCCCGGTTGCATCAAAAACTTCGCCAATTGGCACTGCTGGAATATGATGAATGCCTGCTGGATCGAGTAGCGAAAAGCCCGCCCCGCCTCTGGTAATCACCACCGCCGCCAATTTGAGTTGATCACGCAAGCGTTCTAAGCCCTGTTCAACTTGTTGATCATTGGTTAAACGCTGGCCAAGCCAGGCCTCAGCTTCGCCCAAATTACACTTAAGGAAATCAGCTCCGGCGTAGGGTTCAAAGCGACCTTGGCTATCAACTGTGAGCAAGGTTTGATATTGTTGACATAATTGTTGGATGTGTTGAATAAGCCGCTCACTAAGCCAGCCCACCCGATAATCTGAGCATAATACAGCATCGACTTGGGGAATTAATTGGCCTAATAATTCGATCGCCTGATCTTCAAAAGCTGGATCAACAGGCCGCCGATCAATTTTATCAAGCCGTGCGACTTGTTGGGCTACGGTCAATTGCACCGAGGCCAAAATACGGGTTTTGGTGGTAGTTGGGCGTTGCTCATCGCGCAGCAATCCAGCGGTGCTTACCTTGCGTTTATGCAAGGCATTGGCTAATTCTTGGCCAGCCTGATCAGCGCCGATTAATGCCACAATGCCAGCGTTGCTGCCGAGCGCTGTGATGTTGGCAGCGGGATTGGCCGCACCACCAGGGATAATCCGCCGCTGCTCAAATTCTAAAACTGGAATTGCCGCCTCGCGCGATAGCCGTTCGGGCTTGCCATACAAATATTCATCGAGCACAACATCGCCAACCACCAGTACGCGGCGATTGGCGAGTTGGGCCACATGTTCAACCGTGATCATGCACATTCTCAGTATTCAAAATTAGCCAACCATTTTCACCAACCAACGAGTGAAGGCTGGAAAGATCCGATATGCTACCCCAAACACATGATAAATCCGCGGAATAACCCGCTGGGTGGTGGGGTTGGCCGCCACATGCAGCACGATCTCGGTGACATCGTGGGGCTTGAGCATGCCAAAGATTGAAGCAAAACGCGACATCTTATTAAAGTCGGCTGATTCAAAAAAGGGCGTGGCGATCGGCGCGGGGCAAACCAACGAACATTTGATCGGCGTGCCACGCAATTCAATTTGCAAGGCTTCTGAGGCCGCCATCAAGGCATGTTTTGAGGCTGAATAACTGCCCATGTTGTGGGTTGAAACCAAGCCTGCCACCGAAGCCACATTGACAATATGGCCACTATTTTGCTTGCGCATAACAGGCAAGACCGCCCGAATACAATGCATTGCCCCAAAATAATTTACCGTGATCATGCCTTCGATATGTTTCCATTCGATTTGCTCAATCGAATCGAAGACCCCATAGCCAGCATTGTTGATTAGTAAATCGACCCGACCAAACGTAGCAATTGCTTGCTCGACCAAGGCTTGCACTGCCTGCGCATCACTTACATCGGTAGCAACCGCCAGTGCTTTGGCTCCGGTTTGGTTGATAGCTGCCGCCAGCTCGTTTAATTGCTCGGCGGAACGGGCAGCCAGCACCACATTGGCCCCGCCACGCGCCAAACCTTCAGCGATCAACTTGCCAATGCCCGATGATGCTCCGGTGATAATGGCGGTTTTGCCCGCAAAACTCATAATTCTGCTCCTTGCTGTGCCCAATCGCGGGCAAATTGCTCTAAAGCTCGGCGTTGCCAGGGATGCAAGTGAACAATTGGGCGACGCGCCTTAACTAAATTCCATGCGCTTTCCAAATCCATGCCTTGGGCGATCAGCACGGCTGTACATAAGGTGGCCGAACGGCTCATCCCTGCGTGGCAATGGATCAACACTTTGTGGTCAGTTTGGATGGCTTGTTGCACGAAAGCCACGCCTTGTTGCAGCGCCTCAGCACTCGGTGCTTGGCGATCCATGGTTGGTAGCCATAAGTAGCCTTCGTTGCCTAAATCGCCGAAACGATCTTGGCGCTCGGATTGGAGATTGACTACAACCCGCACACCTTGGGCGTGTAAAATCTGCCAATCGTGGAGATCAAAAAAACCGCCGAGGTACAGTTGCTCGGTAATTTGGTTGACTCGCGGCTTAACCTTGCCACCAAGCCGCCGATAGAGTCGGCGAGTTCCCATGACTAAATGTGAGCGCAAAACATAAAACCAATGCTGCAAAACTGCCAGCATACCTCAATCCTTTATCAGTTTTTATCGGTGATTAACGACCGCAAGCCATTGTACCACGCTGTACCAAGCTGATTAAGGCTATAATGGCTTTCGTTTTTTAGCGATAAGGGCGATTGTGGAAACAACGATTCAAATTGGCTTAGTTGGTGGTGCGCCGTTGGTGCAAGCCACTTTTTTGGAGCGGCCAAATCGCTTTTTGGTGCTGGCTCAATTGGCCGATGGTTCGATTGTGCAGGCACATTTAGCTGATCGAGGCCGTTTGTTGACCAAACTCGTGCCAGGAGCGCAACTCGTGCTCGGCCACAAACCAGCCGAAGGCCGCAAAACCGCCTATCAAGTGGCCGGAGTGTATCAGGCCAACGAGCTGGTTTCATTGGATACAGGCTTGCCAAATCGTTTGGTTGAGGCGGCATTGCGAGCGCAAGCCCTAGCGCCGTTTGCCGAATATCGCCATGTTGAGCGTGAAGTCAAACTTGGGGCAAGCCGTTTTGATTTTGGGCTGGCTCCAGCTCCGCCAAGCAAAGCCAAACGTCATGGCGGCGATTGCCCATGGTTGGTCGAGGTAAAAAGCGTTGGCGATGCTGAGCATGGTTTGGCGTTATTTCCGGATGCGCCGACCGTGCGTGGGCGACGGCATTTGCTCGAATTGGCCGAATTGCATGAACAAGGGCGGCGCACCGCTGTGGTTTTTATTGTGCAACGTGGCGATGCCCAGCGGGTTGCCGTCAACCGCCAAATTGATCCAGCCTTTGCTGAAACTTTAGCCGCAGTAGCTACCCGTGGTGTTGAAATTTATGCCTATCGTTGCCCCTTGAGCCTTGCTGGCATTCGCTTGGCCGAGCAATTGCCCGTTGAATTGTAGAAGTTGGGGATCAGATGGCAGGGGCTAGGGATCAGGGCCAAGTTTTGAGTTTGGTATTTGATGACGATCTATAGAGCTGACATGAACCAATGGAAAGTTATCAAGACCTAGGGGTCAGTTTCGCCATGCATTTGACTGATTATGTTTTGGCTTAATACCTGACCCCTGACAACTAGCCCCTGATCCCTGCCCTATGTTCTATGTTCTTAGCTGCCACTTTTCTTAGTCATTTTGGAGAGCATATCCCACATTTCGTTGGGCAAGCGATCAAGCCCTGAGAATTGGCCAGCGCCATACAGCCACTCGCCGCCATCAATCGTGATGCATTCGCCGTTGATATAGCCGGCTTCGTCGGCCAACATATAGGCAGCTAAATTGGCCAGTTCGATATGTTCGCCAACGCGGCGTAATGGCACACGATTGAGCGCTTGTTCAGCTAGTTCGGGTGTTGGGGCAAGCCGTTCCCACGCGCCTTGAGTTGGGAACGGACCAGGCGCGATCGCATTCATGCGAATGCCATAGCGTGCCCATTCGACCGCTAACGAACGGGTCAGGGCCAAAACCCCAGCTTTGGCTGCTGCCGATGGCACAACAAAGCCACTGCCCGACCAGGCATAGGTTGTAACGATGTTCAAACATTGGCCACCGCGTCCAGCTTCGATCCACTTTTTGCCTAAAGCCAAGGTGCAGTAGAAGGTGCCATGCAGCACAATCCCCAAAACCGCATCAACTGCGCGGTGCGAAAGCTTCTCGGTTGGGCTGATAAAGTTGCCAGCAGCGTTGTTTACCAAAATATCGACTGTGCCGAAATGGTTCCAAACGGCCTCGATCATCTGGTCAACCGCTTCGGGGTCGCGCACATCGCAGGGCACGGTAAAAACTTCGCCGCCTTTGGCTGCCATCATTTCGCTGGCCGCAGTGCTCAATTTCTCGGCATTGCGGCTGGTAATTGCCAACTTTGCCCCCAACTCAAGGAAGCGCTCACCCATTGAGCGCCCCAATCCCGAACCCCCGCCAGTGATGATGATCACTTTGTCTTTGAGCAGATCTGAACGAAACATGCACAACCTCCTTGTTGGGCTATCGGCGCGATCAGGCTTCTTTGATCTGCGCGTAATGGTGCCAGAATGTTGGGTACGAGACGGTCACGGCTTCAGCTTCGTCGATAATCGTTTCGCCTTCGGCCACTAAGCCAGCCACCGCCAAGGCCATCGCGATACGATGATCACCATGCGATTGAACGTTAGCGCCTTGGAGTTCACCACCACCAGCGATGATCATGCCATCGGGTGTGGCTTCGAGGGTCGCCCCCATGGCTGTTAATTCGCTAACCACGGTGGCTACCCGATCGGTTTCTTTGGCCCGTAGTTCTTCGGCATCGGCAACCACGGTTTCGCCAACTGCGCAGGCTGCCGCCACCGCCAGCACTGGAATTTCATCGATCAAACGGGGAATTAAATCACCATCGATGCGGGTGCCTCGTAATCCACCGCCACGCACGGTTACATCGCCAACAGGCTCTGCGCCTTCATTGCGCTCATTGCTGATCGTAATATCAGCGCCCATGGCCTTGAGCACATCGAGCGCTCCGCTGCGGCTCGTGTTTAATCCAACGCCCAAGGTGGTAATTTCGGCATCAGGGTGAATCGCTGCGGCTACCCACCAAAAGGTTGCCGACGAAGGATCGCCTGGAACATGCAACGAAAGTGGATAGGGGAAAACCGGATGACTGGGTGGATAGAGCACAATCTCATCATCTTTAACGGTAAGATCAACTCCCATCGCGATTAGCATGCGCTCAGTATGGTCGCGACTAACGATCTTGCCCGATAAACGCATTGGCGCATCGCCAGTTAAACCAGCCAAAAGCAAGGCCGATTTAACTTGGGCACTGGCGATCGGCAATTCGTAGTTGCCACCATGAATGGTTGTGCCACGAATCACCAAGGGTGCACGATTGCCGTTATCGCGGCCATCGAGCTTGGCTCCTAGTTGGCGTAATGGTTCGGTGATGCGACGCTGAGGGCGTGAACGCAACGATGCATCGCCAGTCAGCACGCTCAAAAATGGCTGGCCAGCCAACAAACCTGCTAACAATCGGAGGGTTGTGCCCGAATTACCACAATCTAAAACGTCGCTTGGCTCGCGCAGGCCACGCAAACCCCGCCCGAACACTCGCACCTTATCGTCGCTGTGTTCAATTTCAACGCCCATTTGGCGCAAACAGGCGATCGACGAAAGACAATCAGCGCCCGGTAAGAAGCCCGTAATTTCGGCATTGCCCTCAGCCAAAGCATTGAACAACACCGAACGATGCGAGATTGATTTGTCACCTGGGACGCTAATTGCTCCGCGCAGGCGCTTGGCATGACTAACTGTCTGTTTCATCGGGCGTTGACTCCTGTAGCGCAGCGGGGGGCAGTCCCATATGCTGTTCAAAGCGGGCGAGGGCGGCAACCAATTGTTCTTGGCGCACAGCGCTGGTTAGATCGCCACGGGTACGTTCAAGCACAGCTCGCAGTGCGTCGGTTGTGCGGCGTAAGCCACTGGTTACCGCATCGGGGAAATCGACAGTCACCAAGAAGCTATAGATCTCATCCATCTGATCGAGCAAACGCTCGCCGCTATCGACCTTGCCATGGCGCAGGCCATCGAGAATATAGCGCCGCAATTCGCTGGCGGCCTCAGCTAAACCATTTAAATAGGCTGCTGCTTCAACGCCCAAGGCATGATGGGTTGGCAGGGTTTCGCCGCGCACCAAGGCCAAGGTCAAAGCCGCTTCGGCATATTCTTTGAAAGCATCTTGGGTATAGCCAGCATAGAGCAAGGCTGGATAATCCTGAAGGCGTTCGCGTAGGCTTTGAGCTGCTGCCGCCGTTGCTTGCAAGAGTGGTTCGGCCAAAGCCCATTCGTGGCGATGCACCGCCCGAATCGTGTTGGCACATTGGCGAATCAGTTCGCGAGCCGATTTGAGCGCGATTTCGCGGGTGGCATGAATCGCCTCTAACTCGCTAATGAGGCTGGTGGTTTCAATACTCACAGCGTTGTCCTTGTTAGACTCTCTGGGTGTAAAACTGCGCATAGCATACTTGGCATGACGCAATTAGTCAAAGCCGCAAATGCTACAAAAACTAACCATTGAGCTAGTATCCACGGGTGAAGATACTTGATAAGCTAAGTTTAGGGGCAGGGGCTTACGAGGCTCATAGACGGACGAGGATAGTCTAGACAGCGGGGGATGGCAGGCTGAATCAGGGCCAGCCGCCACACCCACGCTGGAAACCCAACGATCGGCATTGCTGATTAAAAAGTGATGTTGGTGGTTGAATAGACTTTGGCGAAATTGCGCAGCACGCTATTATGGTGGGCAATAATTTGGGCTGCTTTGAGGGTTTCGCCATCGAAAGTGCTATGAGCATCGGCGGCGAGGCTTACGCGAAATCCGCGCGACCAGGCTGCCCGACAGGTGGTATCAATGCACAATTCAGTTTGAAAGCCCGCTAAAACCAGCTGTTTAATCTCGCGCTGGCGCAGCATTTCGGCCAAATCGGTGTGCAAAAAGGCATTAGGTGTTTCTTTTTGCACAACCAAATCGCCTGCTTGGAGCTTACAAACCTCATGCAATTGCCAACCAGCGCTGCCTGGCGCATCAGGATCATCGGGGCCGCCATTATGCTGCACATATACTACCGCTGCGTTATTTTCCCGCGCAGCACTAATTAATCTGGCAATTGCTTCCAACACACGTTCACCAGCATAGACCGTTGCCTCGGGTGCGAACATATTGACTTGAACATCCAGCAACACTAAGGCCGTTTGTGTCATCACCAATCCTCGCGTACATCAGCGGCACAACGGAAGCCTACCTCAAAATCAGCATCGTTGGCAGCAGCTATGTTGCGATTCGCTCCGCGTAATGCATCCGGCGAACACGACCACGACCCACCACGGGTGACGCGCAAGCCAGCATTCTTGGGGAAATCGCGGCCATCACTTGGGTCATAAGGATAGCGCTTATAGGCCGTATCTGTCCACTCCCAAATATTGCCAGCCATTTCTGCTGCGCCACACGGGCTATCGCCTTGTGGTGAATAAGCGCCAATTGGCACGGTTCCGCCTGCTCCGCCTTCCCGCGCATTGGCGCGATGCTCATCCCATTGGTCGCCCCAAGGATAAACCCGCTTATGCCCAGTTGTGGCATCCCATGTTGCAGCTTTTTCCCATTCGGCTTCGGTTGGCAAGCGTTTGCCCGCCCAACGTGCATAAGCTCGCGCTTCGTCGTGCGTTATTTCGACGACTGGATGATCTTCGATCATATGCGGCGGCAATGGGCCACCCCAATAACGTGGCGGTGGTGCTCCAGTTTCTTGTACAAAACGCGCATAATCGGCGCATGTCACCGGAAAGCGGTCGATCAAAAACGTTTTGAGATCAAGCCGATGCACTGGAACTTCATCGGGATCATTGCCCTCGCTGCCCATTGGCATTGACCCCGCCATAACCCGCACCATTTCGCGCCGATCGCCTTCCCAAATAATGCCATGTGGCAAGCGTTCAGCACGCAGTTCGCTTGGCACATGCAATGGGCGACTGGGTTGGCCAGCATTGGTGGTTGAGCGTGGTTGCGTGCCGATGCGTGGTTGGCTGATTGCCACAGGCGTAGCAACTGCATGCGCCGCAGCTTGCAGAGTTCGGGCTGTTGCCGCTTGAGCAATCACCGCAGGTTGGCTGATGCTGACCGCTTGATCTTGCTCAAGCACCCGTTCGAAGACCATATGCAAGGCCGCAGCGCTCGGCGGGCGATGATCAGGCTCAATCGCCATCGCGCGATCGATTGCCCGCGCTAACAAGACTGGAATATCGGGGCGGGCTTGCTCAACGGTTTGCATCGAAATGCCGCGCAAGCGGTTGGGTGCTTCGGGTGGCATCTTGCCAACCAATAAATGATACAACGTCGCACCCAAGGCATATAAATCTGAACGTGGGTCGGTGCCTTGCCCCAAATATTGCTCAATTGGTGAGTAGCCACCCGAATAGGCTTGGGCGGCGCGAGTTGTGGCTGAGCCATCGCGATATTCTTTGGCAATCCCCAAGTCGATGACCATCAAGTCGCCGTGGGGAGTCAAACGCAAATTAGCGGGTTTAATGTCGCGGTGAATAATTGGCGGCTCTTGGGTGTGCAAATAGGTCAACACATCACAGACAATTTGGCCCCATTCAGCCACCTTGCGCCATGAAACCATCTCTTCGGCTTCATCCATCATCTTTTCGAGATCTTTACCAGGCGCATATTCCATCACCAAAAACTGTGCCCCGCTGGGATCAGTAAAATAATCGGTGACTTTGGTCATGCTGGGGTGACGCAAACGCGCCAGCAATTGAGCTTCGGCCAAAAACTGGGCATGAGCCGATTGATCAAATTCATTGTTTTCTTTGATGGCGCAGGGCGTTTTGAGCCGCAAATCGATTGCACCATAAACCCGACTAAAACCACCAGCTCCAATAAAGGTCATAATTTTATAACGCTCTTGGAGAATCACCCCACGCCGCAGCGTGCCGCTTGCTTCGCGTGGAAGGTTGATAGCTTGTGGCGTTGGCGCAACCGTTCCACAATGCGAGCAGAATCGTGCACCTGGTGCTAGCAACATCTGACAATTTGTACACGCTAATGCGTTCATAACAGTACTCATCTATGGTTAAAAGCTTGGGTTCGTTCGATTATAGCATTATGCTCTCAAGCAAAGAGTGTACCAAGGTCAAGCTTTATTGCCACCTGAATGGGGGATAATGCCTAACCTGATCAATTGCCGATCAGCCTAGATATTCAGCTATAAGTACTATGCCCAAGCCAATCAATAAAACACTACAGCCGCGCATAACCCAACGATAGGCCGCGCCTTGCAAAAAGCGCCGCGAACGGGCGACGATCTCGCACAGGAAAATTTTGCTGCCAATCAACAAAAGATAAAACACCAGCAAAAAACTGACAGTCGCCAACCAACTATGCTGACGTTGAATGCTAATCAGCAATGGCCCGCCAACTGGCAGCCAAAATAACCATGGATGCGGGTTAAGCCAGTTGGTGATTAGTGCCCGCCATAAACTAGCCCATGGTGCGCCACTTGCCTCGGCTGGGGGCTTGGCTCGCCAGGCATCAATACCCATCCAAATCAAAAATAGCCCACCAGCCAAACCTAACCAACGATTAATGCTGGCTGGCAAGGCATTGGCTACAAACAGCGCGATCAAGATAATTGGCGCATCGGTCAATAATGGGGCACAGGCCACCAAATAGCCGGCGCGGCGACCATGCTCCAAGGTTTCGCGAATCACCAAGCCCAACATTGGCCCAGGCAAGAGGCCAGCAGCTAGTCCCAAGCCCAACGCCTGTAGCAGATATTCAATCACAGCCGATTCCTTGAATTAATGCTGATCGTCGGCCCAACGCAAACGGGCGGCCAAACCAGTTGGTGCATCATCATGATAATGGCGAATTGTGGCCACAATTGTGGTCGAACAGCCAGCCTCAGCCGCTAACTCGGCTCCCAGCGGCCCATGATGGGCATAGCGATAAATTGAACGACACCACCAGCGCGGCTGTTGCGCAGCCCAAGCATAGAATCGTGGCGCGAGCTGCTTCCACACCACCGCAATCCCATACCAAATCAACGATACGGGCCGACCTTGACGATCAACCTTACCAGTATCGTGATACAACGCCAGCCGTAGCAATTCGGCATCCTGCTCGCCCGCAGTCACCAAGGTCGTATATACATCAAGGCAATGGCGTTGATCATACAGTGGCATACGTTCAAAAAGTGGATACTCGTGGCTGGCTAAAAGTTGTTGCACTAAGGCACGTTCGGCGGGCGTTACCTTGGCGCGTAAAGCCGCCCAGAGTTGGCCTAAGCGCATCAACGCACTCATGAAAACTCCTAGGCTTCAGCATGATCATGATTATGGCCAACTGCATGGCAACAACCAGCAAATGGCAAAACGATCCGTTGAAATAATTGATAGATTGGGGCAATCATGGCATCTAAAATCCGTGGGTCAAGATCAAGCTGACCAAGATTAAGCCGATTGATCATCCATGGCAAGAGAATTAAGATCATCAAAATAATATTAGCTGGCCGCCGTAAACGCTCCATTGGCGTAGCCCAACCTTGTGGCAACAAGCCAGCAAAGGTATTAAAGCCATCAAGTGGTGGCAAGGGCAGCATATTAAAGGCCGCCAAGCCAATATTGGTTATAATCACATAATAGAGAAATGTATAAAGTTGCTCAGAAAGCCACATACCACCATTAATATAGAGCGGGATGGCAAAGATTGAGGCTAAGAGTAAGTTGCTGGTTGGGCCTGCTAGTGAGGAAAGCGCAAAACCTCGCCGCCCCCAGCGAATGCGAAAAACATTGATCGGCACAGGCCGACCCCAGGCCATCGGGGCATAGCCCAGCATCACAAAAAGCATCATAAATGCGCCCAGCGGATCAAAATGCACCACCGGATTGAGTGAAACTCGCCCTTCTTGGGCGGCAGTTGGGTCGCCTAAGCGAAAAGCCACAAAGGCATGGGCAAATTCATGGATGGTTACGCCTAAAACAATCGCCACCAAGCGCATCACAAACGTATTCAAATCAATCTGCATACAAGGCTCTCCCCACGAGCAACAGCATTATCAGGCTGTATCCTACCACGAATTGGCCTCAGCTATGTGATTGGGTATGCTGATACAATTGCTGTCAGATTTATTTGAAACGAAGGAATGCACAATGCCAATTCGTGGATGTTTAATTGATCTTGATGGCACGATTTATAGTGCTGGCACGCTTATCGAGGGGGCGGTGGCGGCAATCGAGCAGTTACGGGCAGCTGGCTATCAATTGTTATTTTTAACCAACACCGATTCCCAATTGCCCGAAACTTTGGCTGCCAAACTCCAAGCCCGCCAAATCCCGATCCAAGCCCATGAAATTATGAATCCGCTCCAAGCGATTGCCACCTATTTGGCCGATGCCGACCCTAATTTGTACATTTTGGCTCCGCAAACCGTTAAAACATGGCTCGAACAGCACTATCCAGCCAAACCTGATCAACCTGTGAGCCATGTGGTGTTGGCGCATTGTGGCGAGGTCGATGGCTATGCAAGCCTCAACGTGGCCTTTCGGCATCTGTTGCAGGGAGCAGAATTTTTAGTCAGTCAGCCTGGGCGCAATTATTTAAGCAACACGGGTTTGAACCTTGATACTGGGGCGTTTGCGGCCTTGCTGGAATATGCCAGCCAAATAGCACCAACAATTTTGGGCAAACCCACTAAAACTTTTTTTGAGCAGGCCATGCAAGCCTTGAATCTGTCGGCAGATGAAGTTGTGGTGGTCGGCGATGACTTAACGACTGATATTGTCGGGGCAGCAAACAGTGGTATGGCAAGTGTATGGTTGCGCACAGGCAAGGGTCAGGATCAAATCTTAACCCCCAGCATGGCGCAACCAACCTGGACTTTAGCGAGTATTGCCGAATTACCAGCACTTTTGGCAGAAGTTAATCGCTAAGCCTCAGCGTCAACCACGGCCACCGTGCAGCGCGACACACAGATCAAGCGATCTTGCTCATCGCTAATGCGTACTTCCCAAACTTGGGTGCGCCGCCCACGATGCAGTGGTGTGGCCACTCCAGTTACCACGCCGCTCCGGATTGAGCGCAGATGGTTGGCGTTGATTTCGACTCCAACCACCAGTTGATTGTTGTGCATCACATTGGCCCAACCAGCCACCGAGGCCAGCGATTCGGCCAAAACAACCGATGCGCCGCCGTGCAGCAAGCCAAATGGTTGATGCACCTTGCGCTCAACCGGCATCGTCGCTACTACGCGATCCAAACTAACTTCGGTAAAGCTAATTCCAAGCGTGTCTGCAAGTGTGCCGCGTTGAAACTCGTTCATTGCGCTTACATCAGGCAAATCGGTCATACACCCTCCTTGGTGCTGATTGCTCGTAAAGCAACATAGAAACTTGAACCTTGGTTCGGCACACTGGTTGCCCAAACCCGGCCACCCATCGCGGTCACGAGGCCTTTGACGATTGCCAAGCCCAAGCCTGTGCCGCCCGTATCACGAGCGCGGGCTTTATCGGTGCGATAAAAGCGCTCGAAGATCGTGGCAGCCTCGGTTGGGTCGAAGCCTGCGCCAGTGTCGTGAACGCCCAAAATAACTTCACCAGCACTTTGGCGAGCAGTCACGCGAATTTTACCACCTTGCGGGGTATAGCGAACGGCATTTTGCAAAAGATTAACCAGCACTTGTTGTAAGCGTGATGGATCAGCATGGACCAAATCGATCTGTTCGGTGCTATCGTTGGCTAGCTCTAATTGTTTTTCGCGTGCTGCTAATTGCATGCGATTGACCGCACGATTGACCACATCTTGGGGTTCTAGCTCGACTGGGTTGAGGCTCAACTGACCAGCATCGGCTAAGGAAAGCGTGCGTAAATCTTCAATCAGATGATTAAGTTGTTGCACTTCCTCGCCCAAGGAGCTAATCACCGCCGGCGTGGGCTTGCTCACTCCATCTTCGATGCTTTCAAGCTCAATTTGCAGCACGCTCAAAGGGGTACGCAATTCGTGCGCAATATCGGCAACCATCTGGCGGCGCACTTGCTCCGAGCGATGTAGTTCGCTGCTCATGGTGTTAAAGGCTTGGCTTAATTCGGCAATTTCATCGTTGCCCGAATCGTCAACTTGGACTGAACGCTCGCCCTGTGCCAGTTGATGCACGGCGGCAGTCAGGCTGCGCAATGGCGCGGCCAAGGTTCGGGCTAGGCCGATGCCAATTGCCAAGGCTAAGAGGGCGGTAATTGCTCCGGCCAACCAAATATTGCGCCGCACCATGCTCAAAAAATAATCTTCATCTGCGCCAAATTGGCCTTGATTGGGCCGCACAATTACCGTGCCAATTATGGTGCCATCTTCAGCACTAATTGGCTCGCCACGTTCGATATCACGTTGGGTAATGGTGTTGGTTGGTTTATTGATTTGGCCGCGCCCACGGCTATCAAATACAATCTCACCAGCGGTATCAACTACTACGACATGGCGAAATTGCGGCGGCATGAACGGTCGTGGCCCAAGCTGCATACAACGCTGGCCATTAAAATCCCAGCTGCCAATAATTTGATAGCAGGTTGCCAAGGTTGGCGCAAACTCTTGAGCTGCTTGTTTGGCTTGTTTGGCCGCAAGATCGCTAAAATAGCGATTGACGGTGAAGTTGGCCACCGCCGTAATCAGCAAAATTGCAACGAGCGCAACTGCGATGTGAGTTAATAATAATTTTCGTTGCAGTTTCATAGCTTATTCCGCAAATTTGTAGCCAACACCAAAGACCGTCAAAATATAGCGCGGAACGCTAGGATTTGGCTCGATCTTACGGCGGACATTTTTGATATGCGCATCGACGGTGCGATCGTAAGCCTCGCCTTCTTCACCTTGTACCGCATCAAGCAACTGGCTACGAGTCAAGGGACGGCCTGCAGAGCGCACTAAAGTTACCAATAAATCAAATTCGGTGGGAGTTAGGCTGGTGATCGGGTTTTGCTCGATTAAGACGGTGCGGCGTTGCAGGTCGATCTCAATCCCACTTTTGCGCACAATCATGGGTGGCTCTAGCTCGCCATTGACGCGGCGTAGCACAGCTTTGATGCGGGCAACCACTTGGCGCGGCGAAAATGGCTTGGTAATATAATCGTCAGCACCCAATTCCAAGCCTGCCAATGAATCAACTTCCTCGACCCGGGCAGTTAACATAATAATTGGGACGCTTGATTCAGCGCGTAAGGTACGACAAACCGTAAAGCCATCAACCACAGGCAACATCAAATCCAGCAAAACTAAATCGGGCTGCTCGCGCCGCGCCATATCGAGGCCAGCTTGGCCATCGCTGGCGGTGATGGTGCTATAGCCTACGCCCTCTAAATAATTTTGTAAACCAACCGCTATTTTGCGCTCGTCTTCAACAATTAAAATCTTTGCGCTCATACAAGCCTCCACTGGGTGATGGTTGTATTGTAGCCTGAACCCGTGAAGAATCTGCGAAGATGGCTTATTTGCGCGAAAAAACTAGCCGTTTGCGTTGCTTGTTGCTCAACACATTGTAGATAAATACCCCAAAATCAAAATGCTCCTCGTCGAGGCTGGCATTTTCGTTGGGCACGAGCGGCGCAATCCAAGCTGGCGGGGTGTAACTCCAGCGCAAACGCTCATACACATGTTCATACACAATCAAGGTGTTGGTTTCGCCGCGAATCACATCGGCGCTGGTAGCATCGCCAATTTGCAATTCACGCCGATTCAAGCGCAAAAATAGCCCGCGTGGAGTACGATAAAACACGACTGCGCTGCCAGGCAGCATACAAATCAAGCCATCGATGGCGCGAGGATTGGAAATTTTCAACGGTGCTAAGATCGCGTCATCGGGATCAAAAAAATAATGCGAATGATACCGAGCAAACTCTTGCAAAATCATAGGCTATCTCGTCCATGGCAGTTGGCACAATCAGCGTAGGTTGCTGGCGATCTCACACGTTCGTTGCAACCTTTGAAGCTCTGATCAACCGCTTAGCTGCGCTACTAAATCCTGTCGTAATTGTATAAGCAAATGGACTTTTACGGATACCGAGGGCTTTTTGTAATATATCCCAACATGGATTAGCAGCCATCCAGATTTCGGATGGCTGCTAATAACCCTATAATTAAGCTGTTGAACGCAATGATGCTGCTAGCGGCGGGCCATTGGTAAATATGAGCGGAAGCCTGAAGTCCAATCAATCGTTAGATCTGTACCCCGTACCAAACCAAGCGGTTGATATTGGCTAATTTGTGGGAAGACCAAGCCTAAGCGATTGTTGCGCAAGCGCCGCACCACAATTTCGCTCAAAATCGTGCGATAGTCGGTGGTGATCGCCAAATCAACGCCATGGTCGAGTTGGGCATTGGCGAGGCCTGGCCAGCGCCCGAAAATCCGCCCACCATTGACGTTGCCGCCTAAAACCATCGCCAAATTGCCATGGCCATGGTCGGTGCCAGCACTCCGATTGGCCTTCAAGCGGCGGCCAAATTCGCTCATCACCACAATCGTCAATTTGCTGTGGTAATCAACCAAGTCGTTGTAGAAGGCATGCAGCGAACGAGTCAATAAATCAAGTTGGTTGCCCAAAATTGGCACCTGCGATTCATGGGTATCCCAGCCCCCAAAATCGAGCGTCGCCACTTGCAAACCAACGTCTAGTTTGATCATCTGGGCGATCGCTTTGAGCGAATCCGATAAGCCCCCAGCGGGATAGGTGGTAATCGGCACATAGGGATTGGCGGGGTTACGCGCCTTGACTGCGGCGATTGAGCTAAGCAAACGGGTGGCTGGGCCATCAAGCAAGCTGCCAGTTTGGCTATAAATTTCGTTTAATGAGGCTTGTTGTTGCGCCCCATAGGTCGAATAACCTTGCATTGCGTAGCGCTGAACGTTCGAAATCGTGACGGCGTTGGGGCTGCCAAGCAACGAGGCGGGCAAGGCTGAGCCCGTTGACATGACTGGCACAACCCCGTCGGGACGCGTGGCGGCCATATGGCGGGTCAGCCAACCAGTGCTGGTCGATTTATTGTCGGGCGTGCCACGTTCCATAAAATCCATGGCATCGAAGTGGCTGCGTGTACCGTTGGTCAAGCCGCTGGCGTGAATAAAGGCCAAATCTTGGCTATCGTAGAGTTCTTTGAAGGCAGCAGCTTTGGGGTGCAACCAAAACGGCACATTGCTCAATGAACCTAATTCAAAGCCAGCGCCTGTGCCACTACCTGGAAAAGTGATTGTGCTACGGGCGGCTTGAAAATTAGCATCATCAAGCGGCGAAACAATCCCGATGCCATCGCAACCACCACGCAGAAACACCACGACAAAAATATCACGGTTAATATCACCTGGCTCGGCAAAGGCCAAACCACCCAAACGACCACCGGCCATAGCTGCAATCGCGCTGCTACAGCCAACCACAAATTGACGACGAGTTAAATCCATTGCAGCCTCCTAGCGCGTATAAAATTCAGGGAGCATGCCGATCATATGCACAAGGCTGCTCAAGCGTAATTTAATGTCATTGGCGGTTCCAGTTGGTGGTTGATCGAGGTTGCCGTTTTGGCCCATCAGTTTGAGCAATTTGGTTTTGACCAAGGCTGAAGGCTGATAGCCTAGCATGCGCATAATCCAGAAATCGACAATTTGGCGCACGGTGGTAACGCTGCCTGGCATTTGGCCTTGCAAATCGAAGGTTGCAGGCGGGAAGTAGCTTTGCTGCAAGTGGAATAATAAGTTCCAGGTATTGAGCAGGGCGTTGCTGCTGCTCCAATAGCCACTTTCGTCGGGGTGGCCCGTTGGTGTAGCCCAATTGAACATGCGATAACCCGCCAAGGTAACCCAGGTAAATAGCTCGGCGCTCGGTTTAACTTCGGCTCCAGTTGAGCGCAAATAGGCGGCGACAACTTCATTTGGTCGGCGAATCTTGCCGCCCCATGTGCTCAAAAATTCGGGAGCCAGCAAAATTGTACGAATAGTTTTCTTAATCTGATCAGGTGCTGAATAATTGGCTGTCCAGGTTGCTACTGCTTTATCTACCAGCGTGCTCGGTGGATTATCGCTGACCAAACGGCGGCAGAGTTTAGTACAAAGATTGCGAATCGTGGCCGGATGTTTGGCCACAAGATCCAACACGGCTTTGCCATGGGCTTGGGGGCCAGCATTGGCATTTAAGAAGTTGGCCAGCACAATCTTTTGGGCATTATCGTTCCATGTATCGAGATAATGGAATAAACCCGTGTTGGGAATGCCGCCTGTTCCATCGGCTACTGTCCAGCCTGTAAAGGCGCGGGCCGCCTCATACACATCTTGGTCGATATAGCCAACAGGGCGGCCTTCGGAATCGCGCGGTACTTCTTGCCAGTTGTCGTAAATATTATTGAGGTAGTTTTGCGAACCAAAGGTGTGCAATTCAAACAGTTCGCGGGCATAATTTTCGTTGGCGGGGCCGTCGCGGCTGGTCGCATTATCGAGGTAATAGAGCATGGCTGGGCTGGTGGCAACTGCTTCGAGGAAGCTGCGGAAGTTACCAAAACAATTGGCGCGAATGACGCTTTTGTCGTAGTGCGGCCAAAGCGAAGAGATGCGCGTATCGCTATAGGCCCAAACGTTGAAGTGATTATGCCAAAAGTCGGTCATAATCTCGAATAATTGCCATTTGCTGTAGATTGCGCGAATCCAATTAGCGGCTACGACTTCATCGATTGGGCGAATGCGCTCGGTGTTAGACGGATGTACACGCAATTCCCATAATTCGGGCTGGGTTTTGTTGAGGGTGACGAGGCCACGCATTTCATCCATGGCCGGAAAGCCCGTGCCAGCGGCATAGACGATGCGCAAGGTGGCGTTGGCGATGCGGGTGTTACAATCGGTGTCGTTGTTGAAATTAGGGTTAAGCTGCTCATCGACATAGGCAGTTAAACCCATACTACGAACTCGGGCGAAATCGCCCGAACGTGCTCCGTAGGCCATGCGCGAGAGCGCGATGACCTCGAATGGCGGAGTTGCCATGGCTTCAGTTGTCGAGGGTTGCAGCGGCGCTGCCCCAACATCCTCATGAACGACTGCGCCTGTGGCCCCTAGCGCAGCGCCCAACAATAACTGGCGACGCGAAAGCGACATACAGACTCCTTAAAAGAGCTAAAAAATTAACCAAGGCCAAATGATAGGCGTTAGTCTAACGACCTTTAACCAAGGTTTTATTAATAGGATGTTAATTAATTATGAGCAATTAATATTTGAATCAAGTGTGAGATGCGTGTAGGATAATCACCATTGTGATGCGGTTAGCCCATGCACCCCTTTTCTCGCCAGCAATTTGCTTGGGGCATCGGTTGCACCTTTGTGTGAGAATTAAGGAGCCTGCAATGGAAGCAACATTTTGGATCAATTCTTGGCAACAAGGTGGTAGCGCAACCAGCTTTCATCGGCGCGATATTCACCCGTATGTTGAGCATTTTGCTACGCCCGAATTTTTGCAGGGCAAACGGGTGCTGGTGCCCTTATGTGGTAAAACCAATGATTTGCGTTGGTTTAGCCAATATGCCGAGGCTGTGATTGGAGTGGAGTTGGTGACCACCGCGATTGAGCAATTTTTTGTTGAGCAAGAGCTTGATTATGTGCAGCCAAACCCAACTACCTATGTTTCCGGCAATATTACGATCCTGAATCGCGATGTCTTAAGTTTAACCACCGCCGATGTTGGCAACATCGATTTAGTCTATGATCGGGCGGCCTTGGTTGCTTTGCCCCACGAGATGCGTAACCACTATCGCGCGACGATCGATCAATTATTGCCTGTTGGCGGCCAGCAGATGATTATCACTTTAGAATATGCGCCGCTGATGGCTACCCCACCATTTAGTATTACGCCGACCGAGATTGAGTTTTACTATGGTGAGCGTTATTTTATTAGCCATTTTGCTGCGCCCAGTCAGCCCGAACACCGCATGGTCGCTAAATTCAGCTTGCAATTTCTCAAAGAACATGGCTTTTTGATTACGCGCTATCAGAAGTAGGCACGAGGGGCCAGGGGTAAGGGGCTAGGGTTCAGGGAGTGAGTCTATTGGCTGAAGGCTATCGGAATATTTTGTGGTAGCTCATTAATCCGATAGCCTTCAGCCTCACTCCCCTTCGTGCGCTTCGTGTCCTTCGTGGATCAAACCTGATCCCTACACTCTGGCCCCTGATTCCTCGCTCCTTCGTGCACTTCGTGTCCTTCGTGGATCAAACCCGATCCCCGACCCCCAACAACTGATCCCCAAGCCTTACAACCTTGGATCGATTGGCTCACTTTCAAGGGCAAGCACCCCAAAAACGCATTCATGGACGCGGCGCAATGGCTCACGATTGACAAAACGATCAAGGGCTTCGAGGCCTAAGGCAAATTCGCGCAGCGCCAACGAACGTTTACCACTCAGGCCGCGCTGGCGTAAGCGCTCCAAGTTTTCGGGTAAATCGTATTCAGGTCCATAGATGATGCGCAGATATTCAGCGCCACGACATTTGATCGCAGGTTGCACGATACCACGAGCATTCTGGACAACCCATTGTTTGGGCTTGATGACGATACCTTCACCGCCCGCCGCTGTCAGTTTTTGCCACCATTCGATCGTTTGCTCAACGCTGGTTTGATCGTGCAAATCGACCACGCGATAGGGTGTGGCTACCAATAAACGCGGCTCGGCCTCGGCCAAGGCTGCCAAAGTTTGCATATGCCACTCGTGGTCACGATCATACAATGGGCGTTGTTCGCAAGCCAAGAGATGAAACGGGGCTAAACGCAAATCATCGAGGCTGCGCACAGGCCAGCAATAGTGTTGGTAGGCCTCAACATAGCCTTGCACCGCCTGTTGGCGCAGTTGGGTATGGGCAATCAACGCTTGCAACTCAACCGATTCGGGCATGCGCGTGACGGTCTGGCGCAACGCGGCTTGGGCCGCGCTCATGCTAGCAGTTGCGGCAGCTCCAACTGGCGCATATTGATTTTGAATCAAATCATGCGCTTTGGCCGACCACGGCAGCACTTCACAATCTAAGGCAAACCAGCCTGAATCGAAGCTTTCCCACCAATTAAGCGTGCTAATTGCTTGTTGTAGCCGTTGCAGAAATGCCGTTTCAAGCTCAGGATCGCTGAAGAAGCGCCGCCCAGTGCGGGTGTAACACACGCCAATCTGCTCACCAGTTACCCCAAAACGCTCACGAGCAACCTCGCTATCGCGGCAGATAATCACAATCGCCCGCGAACCCATATGCTTAGTTTCGCATACAACTTCGTTGACCCCCGCCCGCCGATAATATTCTAAGGCTTCGGCAGGATGCTCCAAGAAACTGCCAAGTTGGCTGGTTTCAGAAGGCGACATCGTTGGTGGTAAGTAAATCAGCCATTGTGGCTCGATGGCAAAACGGCTGATCACTTCCAAGGCGGCGCTGGTTTGTTCTTCGCGCAGGTTGATTTGGCTGATCAAACTAGTGCTGATTTGCAGCTTGCCTTGAAAATCGCTCAAATCGAGCACTTGATCATGGGCTTGCTGGGCTGAAAGTTGGGTCGCATTCATTTCTAAAGGCCGTTTGGGAATGGCATATTGGGCAAAGGCTGGCACTCGCACAAACTCACGTTCGGGATAACGCAGCGCGGTGAGTGCTCCGCCAAAGGCACAGCCAGTATCAATATCAACCGTGTTGTTCAGCCATTCGGGTTGGGGAATTGGCGTATGACCATAGACCACCAAGCCCTCGCCCCGATATTCTTTGGCCCACGGATAGCGCACGGGCAAGCCAAATTCATCGGTTTCGCCTGTGGTCTCGCCATACAAGGCAAATTCACGCACCCGCTTCGACATCCGGCCTTGTAACTCTTGCTTCATGCCAGCGTGTGCCACCACCAACTTGCCATCATCAAAGATCAGATGACTGACCATGCCTTCGATAAAATGGCGGACTGCTTGGCGAAACGTCTCATCAGTTTCGGCTAAAGCTTGCATGGTTTCGGCCAGTCCATGGGTTTGTTTGACTTTACGTCCAGCCAAGGCTCGTGCCATTTTATCGTCGTGGTTGCCAGGTACGCACAAAGCTGCGCCCGTTTCAACCATGCTCATCACCAAGCGCAACACCCCAACTGAATCTGGCCCGCGATCAACTAAATCGCCGACGAACACCGCGCGACGGCCAGCAGGCGGCGTGACCGTAAAGCCATAATTATGGCCTGGCGTGAGGTTGATGCTATAGCCCAATTCCAGCAGCAAGCGCTCAAGTTCAGGGTAGCAGCCGTGCACATCGCCAATTATATCGAAGGGGCCATGCTCGGCTTTGCGGTTGCTCCAAGCGCGTTGGCGCACAATTTCAACGCTATCAACCTGCTCAGGTGTAACGTTATGCACTACCCGAAAGCCTTCGTCGTGCAGCGTGCGCAGCGAACGCCGCAAATTATCGATTTGGCGCTTGACCACAAAATCGCCAAAATCGCGATTGGGGCGGCCTAAATTACGCTCCAAACAAACGCGTTCAGGCGTGTGCAGCACAATCGCCACGGGCCAAACGTGGTAATGGCGAGCCAAGGCCAGCAACGGTTTCCGTGCTTCGGCCTGCACATTGGTCGCATCGATCACGGTCAAACGGCCCAAGGCTAGGCGCTTGGCGGCAATGGTGTAAACCAAATCAAAGGCATCAGCTGAGACTGATTGATCAGTTTCATCATCGGTGAGCATTGCGCGACAGGCATCGGACGAAATAATTTCGGTTGGCTTGAAATAGCGCTGCGCAAAGGTCGATTTGCCTGAGCCAGAAGCCCCAATCAATACTACCAACGATAATTCAGGTATTCCTAATTCCATGAAACCAGCTCCTTAGTCCACTTGGGCGCGGCGTGCTTGGAGCAACCAAGCATTCGCCGCCGCTAGATCGGGCAAAATTGGTAGTTTGGTTGCAGCATAGGCTTGTTCAAATTCAGCATGCAGGGCGATTCGCCAACGATTAATCGTATCCCATTCCAATTCGCCAGCGCGAATCGCCATCAGTTGATCGTGTTCGGCAACGTGGCGCAACCGTAATTCGCCATGGCGCAAAGCGTGGATGCCGCTCAGCAACAAGCGAATCAAATGCATCACATGTTTCCAGCGCAAGCTGCCATGGGTGCGTAAATCGCGCTCAAGCAAGCGAAATTGGGCCAACACATAGCTGTTATGGCTTTGATAGATTCGGCTGGTCAGCAATTTATGGCGCATCGCACGTAGCTCCAAGGCCAACGGCGAGGCATGTTCAACCAAGTCGGTATATAAACATTCAAGCGCATTTGGATTGGCACGCAACAGCAAATTCAAAAATTTTTGCACTTCCCAATAGTGTTCTTGGGTTTCAACAAATTCATATTGTTCGGGCACAGTCGCCAAGCCCCAATTGACCGTTGCTGGTGGCACGAAAAAACCACGCCAATCAGTATCCGATTCGGGCGTATTCAAGCCGTAGGCACGTGAGCCAACCACACAACGATACTGAATCCATTGGCGGTTTTCAGTGAGTTGCGGTTGCTCCAAGCTCAACAATGGATCGTTAAATTGCTTGCGCAGGCCAAAATCTTGGCGAGTGAGTTGCAAAACCGTACCATCAACACAGCGCACCGTGTAATATTCGCTATGTTCGCAGGGCGTTGCAACCACTTGGGCCACGCTATGTTTGGCCTGATGATCGATCGTGCGCAACAGCACCACGTGGGTTCCGAGCGCCAAGTGCAGTTTAGGTTGCATCTTCAAACACCCCCAATTGCGACGGTGCACCATGGTTGAGATCTTCTGGCCCCAACGGTTCGATGCTGACGCGATAGTTGTGGCTTGCCGCGACTCGTTCGGCCCAAGCTGCAAATTCCGCCCGCGTCCATTCAAAACGATGATCGCGGTGGCGCAGCTGATCGGCGGGCAAACTTGGAAACAATTGATTGTACTCACGGTTGGGCGTGGTTACGAGCACCAATTTTGGGCGGGCAAAACCAAATACAGTTTGTTCAAACGCCGCCAAATGCCCAAGCTCAAGGTGCTCCAAAACTTCGACGATTGCGGCGGCATCGAAGCCTTTCAATCGAGCATCGCGATAGAGCAAAGAGCCATGCAGCAAGCTCAAGCGTTGGCTTTGACGTTCGGACAAGCGTTCAATCCGTTGCTTCAAGATTGCCAAAGAACGGGTGCTCAAATCCATGCCGACTACCGCACTAAATTGGCTCTCTTTGAGCAATTCGCGCAAAAGCTTGCCTTCGCCACAGCCCAAATCGAGAATCCGTTGTGCTCCACTGGCCTTCAAACGCTGCACAATCACACTATGGCGCTGAGTATGCAGGCTTTGGCGTTCGCTTGGTTCGCTCACTTGCGCCTGATCTGGCTCGGTTTGGGTTGTAGTTTCAGGCGCAACTGCTTGGAGTAAATGCTCAAGCGCAGCACTTGTGAGGCTTTTTTGATAGCGCAAATAACGGGTTGTAATCAACTCGCATTCTGGATGTTGCGCCAACCACCCATCGCCTTTGCGTAACAATTTGCTCACCTCATCGTTGCCAATCCAATAGTGCTTAGCATTATCTAACACAGGGATGAGCACATATATGTGCGTGAGCAGTTGTTTAACCGTGAGATTGGCACTTAATTTAAGCGCAAGATAGCTATTTGCCGAATTATCATTCGCGATCGGCTCGGCACTAACCTGATAGCCCAATGGTTCAAACAACCGTTGAATTAAGCTTAAACCAGCCTTCGCTCGCACTGCCACAACTGGCAACTCGACGGTTAGAGGCAACACCAAATCGACCAATTCTGGGCGTTTTTTGCAAACTCCAGCCATGGCGCTCGAAAAAACATCACCCATGGCAACGCATAGCAACGACGAAGCCACATACGGGCGATCGTTGACATATTGGCTGAGCATACCCTCGCCGCCACGATTGCCGCGCACCAACGCCACCGGATCAACATCAAGCAACATGGCGATGGTGCAGCGTTCGGCGTTGGCTTCGGGGTAGAAGATATGGGCCGCGCCAAAGGGGAGTGGGAAGGTTTGCACCCGATCGGGATGCTTATGCAAAATAAAGCCCAAGTCGGTTGCAGGCGTATGGGTGGTTGTTAATGTCAGTAGCATCAGCAGACTCCCTCTAAATCTATCTCGGCATGCTGGTTATTTAACCACAAAAAACCCTCTTGCAATCCATCGCAAGAGGGAAGCCGCGATTCATCATTCGACCGACAGGCAGATTTAACCAACCATCAACTGCTTTTCGCTGACACCGAGCAAGTGCATCGCATCGCTTGGGCTACGGGCCACCCGCAGATCTTCGCCAAACGAAATCCCCAAGTTGGTCAGAATCATCGCCATCGAGGCCGAAATACCACAAAGTATCACTTGAGTTCCCAGCAATTTGACTGTTTGAATCGTTTGGGTCAGCAAACCGCAGCCATAGGTATCGATATGGGCAATGCTGGTAACATCAAGCACGACGGCGCGGGCACGTTGTTCGTGAACACGTTTCAACAAAGCTTCGCGGAAGGTATCGATCCGTTGATCATCAAGGTGACCAACAATTGGCGCATAAATCACGTCGTGGGCTAATTCGGTAATTGGCACTTCCAGATCAGCAATTTGCTCACGTAATTGTTTTTCCAGCTCAATTTGCTTTTTTAAATCGCCGTTGGTTGAGAGCAAAACCTCATTTTTGAGCGCCAATGCAGCGTTCGATTCAGTAATCGAATCGATCATACTAATCAAGCGTTGATTGAATTGCCACAACAAAAAGCCGATAATAATAAAGATGCCGATAATCACTGCTGCATTCAAATAGACAAACCATGACAAGACTTGATATTCTTTAAATGGGCTAAATAAACCAGCAAAAAAAGCCACAATACTGCTACTAATTGAAGTAACCACAATCGTACCTTTTTGCTCATTAGAAATATATTGTAGCCCGGTAATTGCTACAATTAATGGGGTAAACATATAGCCAGTTGATAAAACTGGCTGGATCAAAGCCAACATAATTGTTGAAAACAGTAAACTTGCCCCAATTGACCAGACAACTGTGGTGTTAGTATAATTATCGTAACCATACCACATAAAACCACAGATGAGCGCATTTACTCCCATAATACTACTAACTATTAAAAGAACTGTATTCGAAAATACAGTTCCTAATCCTAAAAACGCTAAACCAAACACACCAATGATGACCGTCAATGAAATAACAACCTGCAACAGGCGTTCACGCACAATACTGAGATCCATGGGATTCCTCGGTAGATGTCTGATAACGAGAGGTCATGGTGGACCAATCGTGGTTTGCTCGCATCCAGGTAGCTAAACCATCGACAAAGCGATACAAACTTGGCGAACAAATCTCAGGAGCCAATTTATCGAGCATAATGCGTTCACGAGTGAATTGGTTGATTGTATCATTATGCAAACGGGCGACATAATTTAATGCTTCGCCGATTGGTAACTGATGTTGAGCATGCACGAGATACACCAAATTTTGCCAATCTCCAGCTAATAATTCTTTGCGCAACGAAATAATATCATTCGAGTAGAACACCACGCGATTCACATATTCACACAAACGCCGCACCATTGGATGCAAACGCACTTGAGGATGCAAAAAATCGTTATTGCCAAATTCAATTAAGGCCAAGCATAAATACGTACCACTGGTATACAATCGTTGCATTGCATAGGTTTTTTGGGTTGGAATATAGCCCTGAGCACGGTTATTGGCTTCCCATTGTACTGCTGCAAACGATTTGCGCAATGAATCAAAAAAGTAGTGTTGCCAAGCTTCGGGAGAACCTTGCACAAGGCGACTGGTTACATCGCCCATTGCTTGCACAATTGGCAAATCGTGGCGCTTGGCTGGCGAGCCTTTGAGCACCTTCATCAAGCGTTGCAGGAGGGTTGCCATGGCTCCAGCATCGTGCTCACGGCCAAAGCGATCCAATTGATCATCTAAGAGAAAGAGACTGGTACTCCAATCGGCGATGGTTGGCATGCGCTCGGCCAATGCATTGGGGTAAGCTCGTGCCATCAAGGTACCATAGCCACGTTGATTAAAGGAGATGCGGGTTTCCAAATCGTCAAGCAGGCCGAAGCTATCAGCCCATGCTTGGGTTGAGGCTTGAATCGCAACCGCATCGGGATGAATCGCCGCTGGAAATGGGCAATAGAGCACCGGAAGATCACGAGGCATAAGCGTGGCTAAGTGATGCAATGTAGTACGGGTTGGCATTGAGTCAATCTCCTAGATGCTTGACAAACCTAATGCAATTTGGTTGTTTCAGCAAATAATTCATCTCTACGTTTCATGCAGCATACGACAATTCGGTAAGTTTAGTAGCATAACGGCTGGTAATATCCGACCAATCATAATTTCCGCGCATCAATGTCATCATACCGTTTAATACT
Source organism: Chloroflexota bacterium (assembly GCA_020161265.1). NCBI lineage: Bacteria > Bacillati > Chloroflexota > Chloroflexota bacterium. The sequence goes on from JAIUOC010000005.1 coordinate 72,040, forward strand.
TTTTGAAGTGCCACGCTACAATTTTTCAGTTGAGTGTTGGTTGTTATAAATTGTTGAACACAGTGATTATGCTCATTGGCGACAATTTCTAAGGCTTCAGGAATACTAATACCTCGTTGTAATGCAACAATTGCTCCATAATTATGCCAATCGCCTTGACGTAATTCTTTTTTAACTGAAACAAGATCATTGCATAAACTCAGTACAAGGTTCGTCCAATTTTGTAGATTGCGTAAGTCGATTGATTGACGTTCAGCAGCTGTTAAATAACTTGCATTCATAAATTCAATAAATGCAATATAGATCGCCACTGCACTAGTAAATTTACGATAGTGTAAGTATTCAATTTCGCTGGGAATAATCGAATGCAGGCGATTGTGGGCTTCCCATTGGTTGCCAATAAAATAATCATCAACGTGTTGGGTAAAAACCTCAAACCATGCCCGTGGTGCTAGCGCCCGCATCCGGCCCATAATATCAGCGAGGGCTGTGACGAGTAGTGGTTCGTCAGCATCAACCGTGGCTCCGCGAATAACTGCCCCAAGCCGATTGTGCAAGCGAGCCAATGCTTGAGGGTCATGGCCAATTCGCGCTTCGTCACATTGATCATCAAGCTCAAACAGCCAAGCATTCCAATCGCTGATAATTTGCAGCCGCTCAACACTCGCATACGGATAACAACGGGCAATCAACAAGGTATAGTTGTAATCAAGAAAAGCTTTACGCCGCGCTTCGCTCAATAAACCTTGTTCAAGCACCCATTTGGTCGTCTGCTGTTGAACCTCCGCTGCCAATGGATGGATTTGCGCGGGAAACGGTGATTCCAACTTGGGAATGGTTGCTGGAACCGTTCTCGCTAATTGTTGTAGGTGTGCTGTGGTTGGCATAACATACCTCATCTACACGTTCTACACTGGCTACCATCTGCGCTTCTCACGGCGACACATGGCGAGTAGGTTAAATTACCTTGGTACTACCTTAATCTATCCACCTAACCTATGTCTATCACCCAAAGCGCATTCTTTAGTCCTCTCTTTGATCACCGTTATAGGTGAATCAGTTAATAGTTACTTAGCTACACAAATGTACACACATATCGCGATTATATGAGTATAAAGTGATATAACACATCGCGTTATACCACTTTTGACTATACCTTTAGTACTAGTACCTAGGGTGTTATTCGCCTGAAATGGTAACTTCTGTAGTAGTTAACTCAACTAATACCCAGCCGCGAACACTGTTAATCAGCCAAATTTTGCTGGCCGCCCAAAGATCGGCTAGGACTAAAGTACGCTCTTGGATTGCTCGTTGTTGCAATAATTCGGCGCGATAGGTTCCAGCCAATAAGCCAACTTCAACTGGGGGAGTCCAACGTTGGCCATCAAGTTCAAGCACGAGGTTGCCTCTGGTAAATTCGGTCAATTGGCCATGCTCATTCCAGAGTAATACATCAAAATCTGCGGGGGATTGTTGGGTGAACTCATCATACAATCTGCGGTTAGTCGTTTTGTGGTAGAGGAAGCGGTTCTGGGAGTTAACCGCTGTTGTCGCCAAACTAACCTTTTGACCATCAGCGGTCGCGGTTAGCGGGCTGCTGCTAATTGAAATATCACCTTCATGGGTGAGGTTCAAGCGCACTCGCAGCGCACTTGAGCAGCCTAGGCTATGCTGATTGAGTGCGTTCAGCACGGCGCTTTGGTCGTAGCCAAAGCCAAAATAGGCCGCCGAATCGCTCAAACGCCGTAAATGGTGTTCAAGCAACCAGTAACGCTGACCATCCCAACGCAGCGTTTCAATCAAATCAAATTGGGGCCAGCGCTCGGTCAACAATTGGGCTTTCAGTTGGGCTTCAGCATACTCATCGTCAGCCTGCGAATCCCAGGTAATGCCGCCGCCCACGCCATATTCGGCCTGCTGGCGCTGTTGGTCGATCCAGACGGTGCGAATTGCTACATTAAAGGTAGCACTGCCATCAGGCCGTAGTATACCAATCGCCCCACAATAAACCGCCCGTGGATCAGCCTCGAACTGGCGAATCAGTTCCATGGTTTTGACTTTGGGCGCACCCGTGATCGAGCCACAGGGAAAGAGCGCTTGCAGAATATCGAGTAGGCTAGTGTTGGGCTTAGTTTTGGCTGCTACGGTTGAGGTCAGCTGCCAAACGGTGCGATAGCGCTCGAGTTCGAATAAACGTGGCACGCCAACGCTGCCAATCGCCGCAACTCGTCCCAAGTCGTTACGCAACAGATCAACGATCATCAAGTTTTCGGCGCGGTTTTTCTCCGAGGCCAATAATTGATGGGCCAAACGTTGATCTTCTTCGGGCCAACGTCCACGCGGAGCCGTACCCTTCATTGGCTTGGTGGTTAACCGCTGATCACGCCAATCGAAAAAGAGTTCAGGTGAAGCCGAGAGAATTTGATACTCACCAAGATTGAGGTAAGCACAATAGTTGGCAGCTTGAGCCGCCCGCAAATCATGATAAAAGGCTAGTGGATCGCCGTTAAACGTGGCTCGTAGCCGCAAAGTATAGTTAACTTGATAGGTTTCGCCTCGCGCAATCGCCGCATGAATTGCCTCGATCGCTTGGCGGTAGTGTTCAAGGCTAATTGTCGGTTGCCACGGCGAGAGTTGATACTGCTGCGCCGTTGGTTCGAGCACTTGGGGCGTGGCAAAGGCAGCAAACCAAACTAACGGCAACGCGGCTGGCGGATAACATTGCAACGCCGCATCAAAGGCTGTTGCTGCCTCATAGCTCACATAGCCAATCACATACGCCCCAGCCTGTGCCGCTGCCTGAGCGGCTTGAATCGTCGTCAGCACCTCGGCGCTGGTCGTTGCTTGGTAGATTGCCAAGGGTTGACGAAACTCCAACGCTTGGGGCTGACCAGTTGCATCGGCGAAATCAAAACGCCCATAAATCGCACTCACGAATTGTTGCCTCCCAACAATAAAGCCAATTGGCATAGCCCGCAACGATATGCTACTCTAGCGGCATGCACACCGGTTTCTAGCCCACGAGGTTTCTGATGACTGCGACAATTCTAGATCAGATTTTTGCCCATAAACGCACCGAGGTCGAGCGCCAAAAATTGAAGATACCCCAAGCGAAACTTGAACAACAACTTGGTAACGCCCCCAAGCCGCGTAGTTTGCGCCAAGCCTTGCGTCAGCCTGATCGGATTAGCCTGATCGCTGAGGTCAAAAAGGCCAGTCCATCCAAAGGGGTCTTTTTGGAGAATTTCAACCCGACTGAACTAGCTGAAACCTACGCCAGCAATGGGGCGGCGGCGATTTCGGTGTTAACTGATGTGCGCTTTTTTCAAGGCAGCTTAATCTATTTACGCTCAATTCATGAGCACCTTGATCGATTGGGCTATGCTACGCCCTTGTTGCGCAAAGATTTTCTCTACGATCCCTATCAAATTTATGAGGCTCGCGTATCAGGAGCCGATGCAATTTTGTTGATCGTGGGCATGCTTGATGATCAAACACTGCATGAGTTGTATCAATTAACCTATGGCTTGGGCATGGAAGCCTTGGTTGAGGTACATACTGAGGCTGAAATGGCCCGTGCTCAGGCATTGCAGGCCCAAATCATCGGCATTAACAACCGCGATTTGCATAGTTTTAGGGTTGATATTGCTACCACTCAACGGGTTAGTGCTAGTTTGCCTGCGATCGGCGACCCTCAGCGGCCTGTGTTGGTAGCCGAAAGTGGCATCCATGGCCCTGACGTGCTTCCAACCCTGCGCGAATGGGGTGTTGATGCAATTCTCGTGGGCGAATCGATTGTGTTGGCTCCCGATCATGCGGCTCATGTTCGTGCCTTGAGCCAGAACGGACATAGAACATAGGGCGCGTTTTGATCCACGAAGGGCACGAAGCACACGAAGAACGTAAAGGCCGAAACCACGAAGATCGCGAAGAGCGCGAAGGATGAATTTTTTAGCCACGAATTGCACGAATTACCCGAATAATTGGCTAAGCGCCTAGAGCTTAAATCTAATCCCCGACCCCTTTGTGTCCTTTGTGCTCTTCGTGGATCAAATTGACACCTGATACCTATCTATAAGGAGCGTTATGTCGGAGTTTCCTGATGAGAATATTGATCGCCGCCTGCTTGATGCGATTCGTGGGCGAGCCTCAATGGAAGATATTGCCAACCTGCGCGGGCCTGAGGTTGATACACCATCCGCAGCAATCGAGGCCTTGAAACAGGGCAACGAGCGCTTTTTTAGCGGCGAAACCCAGCGCACAGTAGTCAGCGTCAATCAACGCCGTTCGCAAATTATTAGTCAAACGCCATTTGCGGTGATTCTTGGCTGCTCGGATAGCCGTGTGCCGCCGCAAATGATTTTTGACCGTAATTTGGGCGATTTGTTTGTGGTGCGGGTTGCGGGCCAGATTGTTGATCCGGCTACTCAAGGCAGCATCGAATATGCGATCTCGCATCTTAAGTGCAAATTGATTGTGGTAATGGGCCATGAAGGCTGTGGCGCGGTCAAGGCTGCCTTAGCCAGCGACGAGCAGATTGCCAAAGAATCAGCCAATATTCGCTACCTGATCGAACAAATTCGACCGGTTTGTGAGCGCTTGCCAGCGATTCGCGACGAAAAAGCCCGCATGCGCGAGGCCGTGACTCAGCATGTTCGCGCCCAAGTCGCCCGTTTGCGTCAAAATCCGGTCGTCCAAAGCTTCGAGGCGGCTGGCACAATTGCAGTGATTGGGGCATATTATGAAATTGGTAGCGGCGCTGTCGATTTCTTTATCAGCCCCGAAGAACTAGCGGTTGATTAGCAGTGAGGGCTTAGAGAGCAGGGGCTAGGGGCCAGAGGTTAGAGGTCAGGTAATAAAGCCAAGCCAAAATGCAGTGAAATACATATAATTCGTAACGAAACTGAACCCTGCTCCCTGACCTCTGGCTCCTTTGTGCACTTCGCGTTCTTCGTGGTTTCAAAAACCAGCTAACTTCCGATCCCCGACCCCTAGCCCCTGACCCCTAGCTCCAACTTGCACAATAGCCTGCTATCCGTAATAATGCAGCTTTCACGCTACTCCAGTTGATGGAAGGACACCCAATGCCTTCGCCAGTGCCAGATGGACACGTTCGCGGTGCGTTGCTGCCAATTGGCGGTGCAATGGATTTGCAGCGCAGACGGCTAATTTTATTACGTTTTTTTGAGCTTGCAGGCGGCTCTAACGCTCGCATCGTAGTTATTCCGACCGCTTCAGAGTTGCCGGATGGTGGCCGCGAATACCTTGAGGTGTTTGGTAAATTAGGCGTTGCCAGCGTCGAATTATTGCCAGTGCGCGAACGGATCAATGCCAATGATCCAGCTGCAACCGAAATTATTGCCCAAGCGACCGGAATTTTTATGACCGGTGGCAATCAATTGAAGCTTACGGCGGTGCTTGGTGGCACGCCTGTTGCCACAGCTATTCGGCGAGCTAACGCGCGGGGGGTTCCGGTGGCGGGCACGAGTGCGGGCGCTTCGGCGATGAGTGCCCATATGATCGCCTATGGGGCCAAAGGGCTCGTGCCACGTTATGGCATGGTGCAATTTGGGCCAGGGCTTGGGCTAACCAATCGGGTTGTGCTTGATCAACACTTTGGCGCTCGCCATCGGCTGGGGCGGCTAATCGCGGCAGTCAGCTTTAATCCGTATCTGATTGGATTGGGCCTTGATGAAAATACCGCCGCCGAGATCGACGATGATCATCTGATGCAGGTGATTGGTGAAGGCTCGGTGACGGTGGTTGATGGCGCTGGAATTACCTATAGCAATATTCATCAGCTCAAAGTTGGCCAAAAAGAGGCGATCGTTGGCGTAAAATTGCATGTGCTAACTCATGGCTGGTCGTATGATCTGATCAAGCGTGAAGTAATTCCGCCAGTGGTGATGCCTGCGCTGCCAGTTGCCCCTAGCCTTGAACAGCCAGCCGCCGACTCAGAAATTTAGCCAGCCTCTTGCCGCGCTCGCTGCTCGTGGTACAATACGGCGCAACGTGGCTCAACGCTGCGCCACCCACTCGCATTTCCCCAAATTCTAGCCTACCCATTGCCACTATTCTGTGGAGGTTTCCCGATGAAAATTCTCGACACGCGCGTCTATCGTGGGCCTAACTATTGGTTGTATAAGCCAGCCATCAACATGACTGTTGATCTTGAGGAGCTTGAGGCTTATCCAACCCATTTGTTGGGTGATTTTGTTGATCGCTTGTTGGCGCTCGTGCCCAGCCTCGATGATCATCATTGTTCGTTGGGGCGACCAGGTGGCTTTGTGGAGCGGCTGCGCGATGGTACATGGCTCGGCCATGTGATGGAGCATTTGGCGCTTGAGTTGCAATGTTTGGCCGGAACCTACGTAACCCAAGGCAAAACCCGTGGCACAGGCCAAGATGGCCAGTATTTTGTGATTTTTCAGTATGGTCAAGAGGATGTCGGGATCGAGGCGGCTAATCTGGCGTTGCGTTTGATTCAATTTTTGTTGCCTGAACACTTGCCTTCAGCCATGCCTGCTGCCGAACGAGCCACCTTTGATCTGGTGCGCGAAAAAGAAGATTTGGCGCGGATGGCGGTACGTTTGGCCTTTGGCCCTTCAACTGCCTCGCTGGTCAAGGCCGCCGAGGAGCGTGGGATTCCATGGTTGCGTTTGAACGAACATTCGTTAGTACAATTTGGTCATGGCAAATATCAAAAGCGCATTCAAGCCACAATTACCTCGCAAACTAGCCATATCGGGGTCGAAGTAGCCCAAGATAAACAACTAACCAATAAATTGTTGGAAGATGCTGGTTTACCTGTGCCACGACAGCGGGTGGTGCGTTCGGCTGAGGGTGCGGTGCAAGCTGCGCGACGTTTGCGTTATCCCTTGGTGGTCAAGCCTTTGGATGCCTCGCATGGCCGTGGTATCTCGATTGGCCTAACCACTGAGGAAGAAGTTCAAGTTGCCTTCGCCCAAGCCCAAGAATATCGCTCGTATGTGATTGTTGAAGAACTTGTGCCAGGCAGTGATCATCGGGTTTTGGTGATTAATGGCGAGGTGGTGGCAGTTTCTGAGCGTGTGCCTGGCCATGTGGTTGGTGATGGGCAACGGACAGTGGCTGAGTTGGTCGAAATCGTCAATAGCGATCCACGGCGTGGGGTTGGCCACGAAAATGTCTTGACCAAGCTAGAGATCGATCATCAAGCTGAGCGCTGCATGGAAAAAGCTGGAGTCAGCTTAGAAACCGTGCTCGAAGCAGGCCAAGTGCTCTATTTGCGCTCAACTGGCAACCTCTCAACTGGTGGCACAGCGATCGATCGCACCGATATGATTCACTATGAAAATGCCCAAATTGCGATTCGGGCTGCCAAAATTGTGGGCTTGGATGTTGCGGGCATTGATTTTATTATTCCTGACATTAGCCGTCCGGTTAGCGAAGTTGGCGGCGGGATTGTTGAGGTTAATGCAGCACCTGGCTTTCGCATGCACGTTGCGCCATCCGAGGGCACGCCGCGCGATGCTGCTGGCCCAGTGATCGATATGCTATTTCCGGCGGGCACGCCAAGCCGCATTCCGCTGGCAGCATTAACTGGCACCAACGGCAAAACCACCACTGCTCGGATGACCGCGCATATTCTCAAGATGGCGGGTTATCACGTTGGCATGACCAGCACCGATGGGATTTATATCGACGGTGAGCGGGTGTTGCGCGGCGATATGACTGGCCCTAAATCGGCCCGCATGGTGTTGCGCGACCCGACGGTTGATGCTGCTGTGTTGGAAACCGCGCGGGGTGGCATTTTGCGCGAAGGCTTGGGCTATGATGAAGTTGATGTTGGCGCAATTCTCAACATCAGCGCCGATCACCTTGGCCTACGGGGCATCGATACACTCGAAGAGATGGCCAAAGTTAAATCGCTGATCATCGAAGTGATTAAGCGTGATGGCTGGGCCGTGTTGAATGCCGATGATCCGCTGGTGGCAAAATTGGTAGCGCGAACGCGGGCCAAGCCCTTCTACTTCAGCTTTGATCCGGCTAATCCCTTGGTGCGCGAGCAAGTTCAAGTTGGCGGGCGGGCGATTGTGGTTGAAAAAGGGGTCAACGGCGATATGGTGACGCTCTACGATAAGGGCCGCCATATTCCGCTCTTGTGGACACACCTGATTCCGGCCACCTTGGAAGGTCGGGCTAAATTCAATGTTGCCAATGCCATGGCGGCGGCGGCGCTGGCCTATAGCTTGGGTATTAGCATCGAAAATATTCGCCAAGGCTTGCGCACCTTCACCACCTCGTTCTACCAAACGCCTGGGCGCTTGAATGTCTTTGATGAACATCCTTTCCGCGTAATTTTGGATTATGGGCACAATCCGGCAGCAGTCAGCAACTTGATCGATGTCGTGCGTCAATTGCCACGCGAAGGCAAAGCGATCTGTGTGATCTCGGTGCCTGGCGATCGGCGTGAGGTTGATGCGCGTGAGATTGGGCGTTTGCTAGGGGCAGGGGTTTTCGATCAGATCATCATCAAAGAAGATACCAGTTTGCGAGGCCGCAAAGAGGGCGAAATGCCTGGCTATATTCGCGAGGGTTTAGCCGAGGCGGGCTTTGCTGAGAGCAATATTCACTATACGCGTCACGAGCGCGAGGCGATTGCCATGGCCTTAGATGGCGCACAGCGTGGCGATCTGGTGATGGTATTTGCCGATGAGCCAACCGATGCTTGGAAACAGATTATTTATTGGGGCAAGCCGCGCGATGCCCAAAGCAAGGTTGGTGGGGTAATTTAGCAATCACCATTAAAACAACCTAACCACCATTCTAGCCTAAGTTTACCCCACCGTCGATCAATTGATGATTTTCGGTGGGGTATTGCCTATTTAGGCCGACCAACCCCAACCAATTCCGTTGGGCTTGGCCTCAGCGGTTGGCAATGTGCGGGTCAAACGCCATGCTTGGCGTGTTGTTGGGTCACGAATTTGAAAAAGTGCCTGGGTTTCAGTCTGATCGATCAACAAATATTCGAGGTTTAAATTGGATGGCGGCGTGTTGAGCCAATGCTCAATCTCTTGGATATAGCGTTGGGGCTGCTGTTTGAAAAACTGATCGCCTTCGCTAAAGCCAAGCGTTACGGCGGTTTGATCAAGCTCCATCATAATTGCACTATTGAGCATGTCGGCGATTTCGTTGGCAGTGCTTTCCTCACGATTCGTTCGGATACACACATAATCGGCCAAATCGAATGGCTCGGCGTGTTGTTCAAGGGAGTGCAATGGAAACGTAGCCAAGGGGCAGCCAAGTTGATCAGGGTGGAGGGGTTCTGAGACGGCAGTACATGGTTGCGAATCCGTTGCAGCGATCACCAACCAATGGTCGCGGGTCGGATGATGTAACAACATACGTCGTTGCATAAAGACTCCTCTACGCATCATTGAGAAAGGAGAATCAAAGTATACAACATGTTTCTCGCAATGCGTACTCTATTATAGCTCAAGTTGTAAAAATAATTAATACACCGTTATGTATATAGCTTGATAGATTAAAATCGTTTTAGTTATACCCAAGCCTATTGCTTCATGCCTAGTTGATATATGATTCAGTTAGCTGAATAGCAAGAATTGGCGCTTAAATAAGAAAATAGCGTGCAATAACACGCTATTTTCAAATATTCGCTATATTGTTTGATTATTGAGCTACGACATCACGACGTAAGCTAATCATTTCGTGCAATAACGTGAAGCCAGCACGTTCATATACTTTAAGCGCACTTGGATTATCCTGATCGACAACTAATTCTAGCTCTTGAATTGTTTCTACGCTAAAAATCCATGCTAAACAATATTGCATAATTTTAGCGGCAATCCCTTGGCCACGGGCCGCAGGTGCAACACCCACAAATTCAATGCCTGCCTCTGCAAACTCTGGTTGGCGTTCAGTATAAATGTAGCCAAGTAGTTGCTCAGCATCACGCACAATAAATACTTGGCGATCGTGATTGATTCGTTCGAGAATTTGACTGCCACTGTAGTAGGTTTGGGGAAATAGTTGATCATGCAATTCGCAGAAGGCTGCATGTAATTCGACTGGCAAGCTTTCAACATCACCAGCAGTTACATGTTCAGTTAATTGTGAACGTTTGTAACTTAAAATTGCGTGGGTATTGCGCTGGTAAAATTGCTGGCGAGCAGCCCAATCACGCACAAATTGATTTTGCAAATTGCAAAAAATATCGATCATGGTTACGTGGGCTTGGAGTTCTGGCAACAATTCAGCGAGTAACGCATCGGCCAGTTCAAAGCGATGTTCGCCTAAGGCAATTGGCCCCCACAAAAAAGCGCGGCCTGTATCGGAAATTTGCTCCAAGCCAATTAAGCCGATTAACTGATCTGCTTCGAAGGCCAAGGCAAATTGTTGCTCGATGGGAAACTCAAGTTCACGCCAGGTTTGGGCAATTTGTTCGGCTTGTGGGCCAGCAAACCCCAAATGGGTGCTGGGATCGTGTTGAAATTGGGCCATAAAGGCGGCGGCTTGCTCAATTTGAGTTGCTTGCATGCGGCTAATCGTTGGCATCTATTTACCTCACATTCAGCTATTTGGTACTAGGTTATTTTCTTGGTATCATGGCTCAAATAGATCAATCGTTGGATGGATTGGAGTGTACAGCGGTGGGAGCATGGAATATCATCGGAAATGAGTGGGCGGTCGAATTATTACGCTTGGCAATTGCCCGTAATGCAGCCAGCCATGCCTATTTGCTGACGGGTTTGCCGAATATTGGCAAAGCAACCCTCGCGCTACACATCGCTCAAGCGCTCAACTGTGAAGCCAACAATGGTGATGTTTGCGGCAACTGTCGCGCTTGCAAGCGGATTGTTAAGGGCAATTTCCCCGATGTACGGATTGTAGGTTTAGCTGAACAGGCCGCCCAACAAAAGGCCAGTGAAAGCATCAAGACCCGTTTGGGCATCGACACCGTGCGCGAATGGCAGGCTGATATTGCGCTGCGACCTTACGAAGGGCGACGGCGGGTGTTTATTATGCACGATGCTGAAACCATGACCGAACAAGCTGCCAACGCTTTGCTCAAAACGCTTGAAGAACCACCACCATTTGCCACCTTGATTTTGGTCGCCAATAGTGCTGGCGATTTGTTACCAACGATCACCTCACGCTGTCATGTGCTCAAATTACGCCCAGTGCCGCGCCAACAAGTAACCCAAGCCTTAATCGAACGCTGGCAAATTGGTCCTGATGATGCGGCGATTGTGGCTGCTTGGAGTGCAGGCCGCATCGGTTGGGCCGCTACGGTGGCGCAATCGCCCGACTTGTTGCAAGCTCGCGCCGAACAACTTGAGAGTTTGATCGAGTTGCCAAGCAAGCCGTTGGTTGAGCGTTTCAAATGGGCCGAAGGCTGGAGCAAAGCCAATCGTGAGCGCGATGAACTATTTGCGATGCTTGAACTATGGCAAGTTTGGTGGCGCGATGTGCTGCTGACCGCCGCTGGCACACAGCAAGGCCTGATTAATATCGATCGAATCGATGATTTACAAGCGTTGGCGCGGTTGCCGTTAGCAGCGATTCATAAAACGCTCAAGAGCATTAACGATGCAGTAACCCAAATTCGCGAGAATGTTAGCCCGCAATTGGCCCTAGAGGGTGTATTGCTCAATTTGGCTGGGGCGAAGTAGGGCTGAGGGGCCAGTTGTCAGGGGCTAGGGGTCAGTCATGTGAGAAACCGCAAAGAGCACGAAGGTTTTTTAGCCACAGATTGGCACAGATTGCCTAGATGAGGTTCCTACTTATACAAAGCTTGCGCCTCATTCCTTGGTACTTATAGTTTTTGCCTTCTGATTTTTGCCTTCATCCCTCGGCTTTGTTGTCATCCCTCTGCCTTAAGTTGTGAAGTTTTTCCTTAAGTTTAGAAGTAGGCTGGTATTCTATAGACAGGTTCGCGATGGCGTGCAGGGGGTTCACAGAAAACCCGACATCGCGAAGCATTGGAGGAATCAGTATTATGAACGCACCAGCCTATGTACGCAATCAAGAACTCAAACGTTGGGTCGAAGAAATGGTTGCCTTGTGCAAGCCCGACGATGTGTATTGGTGTGATGGTTCTGACGAAGAATATGCATTGATGTGTGGGCGCTTGGTTGAGTCTGGAACTTTTATTCCATTGAATCCCGAATTACGCCCCAATAGCTATTTGGCTCGTTCAAATCCTTCCGACGTTGCTCGCGTCGAAGATCGCACGTTCATTTGTAGCTTGAGCAAAGGTGATGCAGGCCCAACCAATAACTGGATGCATCCCAAGGAAATGAAGGAAAAATTGAACGGCTTGTTCGATGGCTCAATGCGTGGTCGAACTATGTACGTCGTACCATTCAGCATGGGGCCACTTGGCTCACCAATCGCCCACATTGGGGTTGAATTGACCGACTCGCCCTATGTTGTGGTCAATATGAAGATTATGACCCGTATGAGCAGTGATGTGTATGCTGTGCTGGGCGAAACTGGTCACTTTATTCCTTGTTTGCACTCGGTTGGTGCACCACTGCAACCAGGCCAAGCCGATGTTTCGTGGCCGTGTAACGAAAAAGAAAAATATATCGTGCACTTCCCTGAAGAACGCTCGATTTGGTCGTATGGTAGCGGCTATGGTGGCAATGCTTTGCTTGGCAAGAAATGCTTCGCCCTGCGGATTGCTTCGAATATGGCCCGCGACGAAGGTTGGTTGGCTGAACATATGTTGGTACTTGGGGTTGAATCGCCAGTTGGTGAAAAAACCTATGTAGCTGCTGCCTTCCCCAGTGCTTGTGGCAAAACCAACTTTGCAATGCTGATTCCACCAACTGCAATGGATGGCTGGAAGGTAACCACGGTCGGCGATGACATTGCTTGGATTAAGCCTGGCAAAGATGGCAAATTGTATGCAATCAATCCAGAAAGCGGCTATTTTGGCGTAGCTCCAGGCACGTCCGAAGACACCAATCCAAATGCCATGGCTGCCTTGAGCAAAAATACAATCTTTACCAACGTTGCGCTCACGCCTGAAGGTGACATTTGGTGGGAAGGCATGACCAAAACCCCACCAGCCAAGGCAATCGACTGGACGGGCCAAGAATGGACTCCTGATTGTGGCCGTAAAGCAGCCCACGCTAATGCCCGCTTTACCGCACCAGCCAGCCAATGTCCAAGTATCGACCCAGCTTGGGAAGACCCCCAAGGTGTGCCGATTGAAGCCTTTATCTTTGGTGGTCGCCGTAGCACCTTGATGCCATTGGTTTACCAAGCCTTCAACTGGACATACGGGGTCTATCAAGCAGCAACCATGGGTTCGGAAACCACAGCAGCAGCAATGTCGGCAGTCGGCGAAGTGCGCCGCGACCCAATGGCAATGCTTCCATTCGTGGGCTACCATATGGCCGATTACTTCAATCACTGGTTGCAGTTTGGCCGCACCATTCCAAACCCACCACGGATCTTCAGTGTCAACTGGTTCCGTAAAGACAAAAATGGCAAGTTCTTGTGGCCAGGCTTCGGCGAAAATATGCGGGTGCTCAAGTGGGTGGTTGAACGTGCTCACGGCCATGCAGTTGCCATCGAAAGCCCAATTGGCTGGATGCCACGCTACCAAGACCTTGATTGGAGCGGCCTCAACTTCAACGAAGATCAATTCCACGAGTTGATGTCGGTTGATCGCGATGATTGGAATAAGGAAATTCTTTCGCACGAAGAATTGTTCATCAAACTTTACGACCGCTTGCCAAAAGAATTTCTCTCAATTCGTGAGCTAATTCTTTCAAGCTTGTGGCGGTCACCCGAACACTGGGAAGCGTTCGAATAAGCGTTGGCTTGATCAGCCATAACCCTAATCGTCAAAGGCGGTTGCAAGCAAACTTGCAGCCGCCCTTGTTTTTTGCTGAGGGGCTAGGTTTTAGGGTTCAGGGTTCAGGGATTCGGCTAAGGAAACCACGAAGCACGCGAAGATCGCGAAGGCTTCTTTGGCCACAGATTCCACAGATTTACCCTCATCATTCATCCTTACCTTTGCCCCTCGCTCTTCATCCCTCATCCTTCATAATTCCTCCTTCATAATTCCTCCTTCATAATTCCTCCTTTGGTTTATTCCTCGTTTTCCCAGCCTTGGTCTTGCAAGGTGCTGCGCAGGGCTTTGCTCAGGGTTTCGATTTGTTTGAGCACGAGCCGTACTTTGAAGGGCGCATTTTCATCGCTTTCCAGCCATTTGCTGAAATCGCCCTCGTGCACCGCCCGCGAAATCCGATCAGTTTCATCGACCATTTGATCGAGCGAACGAATGCGGAAAACCCGCGATTTATTTTTCTTGGCTTCGGTTTCTTCAACCACCGCGAAGAATTGATCATGCTCATGCTGAATGCGTTCGTCTTCATCATCCCAAATATCAGCATCATCGGGATCAAGGCCAGCACTCTCGGTCGAGCCACGGCTTAATCGACCGCCAGTTTGCTCGACTTCGCCGATGCGTTCGGTGCGTAGTTCCAAGCCACCTTCGAGCGCATCGAGCGCAGCCTCAACCGAAAGCTCGGGGTTGGCAGTCAAATAGGCAGCCAAACCGCTGATTTGGGCCGCTGACATACCTTCATCAGCAGCATAGCGTGCTAGCTCAACTTGGCGGCGTTCGTTGGGCAAGCGCCGAATATGCTGAGCTTGGGTTACATTCAAATCGCCATTGCGCAGCAAGGCTTGCACTTCCTCGGGCAGATCAAGCAAGCTCAAATAGCGGCGTACCGAGCGACCAACCAAGCCAACCCGCTTGCCAACTTCCTCATCGAGGTCGCCATTTACCCCAACTTCATTCAGTTGATCGCGCAGCCGTTTGAAGGCCACCGCTTTTTCAAGATCGTTCAGATCCAAGCGGGCCACGTTTTCGGCCAATTGCTGGGTCAGGCGGTCAGCTTCTTGCAGATCAAGCTTGATGCAGGGCACGCGTTCGTAGCCGAGCGAGCTAATGGCTGCCAAGCGTCGCCCGCCATACACCACGCGATAGCGATCTGCGCCAATGCCGATAACCCCAAGTGGTTGCAACAGGCCTTGTTCGGCAATCGTTGCAGCGAGTGCAGCAATATCGCCTTGATCTTGGCGAATTCCGCTTGGGTCGGCTTCTAGTTGATCTAAGCTTAAATAGAGTAATTGCATAAATTTGGAGCCTCGTGTTGATTTGGCAAAACACCGTGATTATAGCACACCTATTCTGTTTGAACAGTCTACAATTGCATGCTGATTTGGCATGTGCTAGAATGACTAACAAATTATCAAATTTTGTTAGTCTGTTAGTCGGGGGTGAGATATGCCAATAAGTGAAGATTCAAATCTGCGTGAGCAGCAGATTTTAGCTGCGGCAGCGGCGTTGTTAATCCGTCAAGGCTACGATAAAACGACCATGAGCGATGTTGCAACCGAAGCAGGCATTAGCCGCGGCATGGTTTATTTGGCATTTGCTACCAAAGAGCACTTGTTTGATCAGGTTTTGGCCCAAGCGATTCAAGCCTATATCGCTACTTGGCAACAGTTAATTGCGGAAAATCGCTATGGTGGCACGATTGGCGGGGTTTATCGGGCTGTCTTACACGCACTCAAATCGCAGCCGATTATGGCGGCCTTGATGAAACGTGATCGGCGCGTGTTGGGCCGTTATGTGCAACAAGCAGCTAGCGGCATGCCTGCGTTGGCTGGGCAATCATTGTGGTTGCAGGCATTGGGTGAATTACAGGCAGCAGGGGCAATCCGCGCCGAGCTTGATCCGCAAGTGGTCGCGCATATTCTCGATTTACTGGCGTTTGGCTTAATTCATGGCGATAGTTTGGCCGACCCTGCTGCCAACCCGCCATTTGAGCATGTGTTGCCAACCATCGCTACCATGCTTGATCGCTTGTTGCTGCCAGATGATGGTGGAAACTTAGCGGCTGGGGCGGCGATTATTCAAGCTTTGGCGGCTAACCTCCAAGCACCCACTAGCCCAAGCCCCAACGTGGTGCAAGCATGAGAGTATTGATTACAACCTTTGGTACACGCGGCGATATTCAGCCGTTTGTGGCCTTGGCTCAGGGTTTGGCGGCGGTTGGCCATAATGTGGCAATTGCAGCACCTGAGGGCTTTCGTCATTTTATCGAAGGCTATAATATCAGCCTAATTGCCTTTGAAAATACCGTATTGGAGTTGACTCAAGCAGCGTTAGAGCATGCCAGCAGTCTGCGAGATGGCATCCGCATTGGTCGCCAGATGCGGCCTGCAATTCGGCGAATGCTGGATGAGGAACTGGCGGCGGCTCGTAGTTTTGAGCCAGAACTCTTAATCTATCATCCAAAATGCCTTGGCAGCCTATCGGTTGCCGAATTGTTGCAGATTCCGGCGGTGCTAGCCTTGCCGATTCCGTTTTATACGCCAACCAAGGCCTTTGCTGTGCCGTTTATGCCAGTTTTTTCGCTAGGTGCTTGGGCTAATCGCGCTAGTTACTTAGTTAATCGGCTTTCATCATTAATGTTTGCCACGACGATTAACGATTTTCGGCGCAAGAGCTTGGGCATGGCTGCGATCAGTCGGTTTGCCAACCCTTTGCTGCGTGATAATGGCCAACCTGTGCCCATTTTATATCCTTATAGCCGGCATGTTTTGCCAGTGCCCAGCGATTTTCCAGCGCATGTGCATGTGACTGGCTATTGGTTTTTAGAGCGTCAATCTGCTTGGCAAGCTTCGACGGAGCTTAGCCAGTTTTTGCAAGCAGGCGCTGCGCCGATTTATCTGGGCTTTGGCAGCATGCGCGGCCAACATCAAGCTGAACGAGCGGCGTTAATTCAAGCCGCCTTGCAACAGTTAGGGCTACGTGGAATTTTGGCTAGTGGTTGGGGTGGAATTAAACAACAATCAGCATCCTCAAATGTGTTTGTTTTGGATGAAGCACCACATGATTGGCTCTTGCCCCAAGTTGCGGCAGTCGTGCATCATGGTGGTTCGGGCACGGTTGCCGCCGCCGCGCGGGCTGGAAAACCCCAAGTTATCTGCCCATTTCTGGGCGATCAGCCATTTTGGGGGCAGGTGATTGCACGGCGAGGCGTTGGTGCTGCGCCCATCAACCAAAAACGTCTGACCACCGAACGCTTGGTTGTGGCATTGCGAACAGTGCTTGAGCAACCAAGCATCCAAGCCCATGCCGCCGAACTTGGCCAACACATTCGCAGCGAGGATGGGGTTGCTCAAGCGATTAAACTGCTCGAATCAATCTATGCTATGGCTTAGCAATACCAATCAAATCATCGACGATTTTGGCGCTGGATAATACGCCCGGCAAGCCTGCCCCGGGGTGGGTTCCAGCCCCGACAAAATAGAGATTAGGAATTTCTTCCGAGCGATTGTGCGGGCGGAACCAGGCCGATTGCGTCAGAATTGGCTCGACCGAGAAGGCGCTGCCTTGGTAGCTATTCAAGGTTTCGGCAAAATGCAAGGGCGTAATCATATGCTCGCTGACGATGTGTTTGGATAAATTGGGCAAGTAGCGATCTTCTAAAAAGTTCATAATTCGGTCGCGATACGGTTTAGCTGCCTGCCGCCAATCGGTGCCTGAACCAAGGTGCGGCACTGGCGAAAGCACATAAAAGGCCTCGCAGCCTGCTGGTGCCAACGATGGATCGGTCAAGGTGGGCATATGCAAATACAGCGAGAAATCATCGGCCAGCTGTTTTTTCGTGAAAATATCATCAAGTAAAGGCTGATAGCGCGGCCCCAAAATAATATCGTGATGCGCGAGTTTTGGCCCATCTTGGCCGCGATATTGCCGATCAGTGCCAAAATAGATCACGACCAGCGACATTGAATAGCGCATCCGAGCCAACTTGCGGTCGGTGTATTTTTTGCGCATGCTGCTGGGCAAGAGATTTTGATAGGCCCAAGCAACTTCGCTATTGCAAACCACCGCATCGGCTTTGATTTCGCTGCCATCACGTAGGCGCACGCCCGTAGCCTTGCCGTTGTAGGTGCTAATTTCAGCTACATCGCGATTGAGTTCGATTTTGCCGCCCAAATCTTCAAATAATTTGACCAAGGCTTGAACTAATGCCCCTGTGCCGCCTTTGGCAAACCACACGCCCCATTTGCGTTCGAGAAAATTAATCAAGGTATAAATACTGGTGGTTTGGAAGGGATTGCCGCCGACCAGCAACGGGTGAAAACTGAGTACTTGACGCAAACGCTCATCTTGCACGAATTTCGAAACAAAGCCATAAACTGTGCGATACGACTCAAGCTTGATCATATCGGGCACGATTTTGAGCATATCAGCCAATTTCAAAAAGGGCTGATCGGCTAATTCGGTGAAGCCTTTGTTGAAAATCTGCTCGGCTCGCCGCACAAATTCCAAATAGCCATCGACATCAGTGGGATTCCACTCGCGAATTTGGCGCACCATGCTTGGCAGGTCATCGGAGTAATCGAAATGGCTTTGATCATGAAAAAAGATGCGATAAAACGGGCTGACTGGCATCATTGTGACATAATCTTCGGTTTTGCGGCCTGCCAAGGTAAATAAATCATCAATCATAAATGGCGCAGTGATCACAGTTGGCCCGCCATCAAATTTAAAACCATCTTGCTCATAGACATAAGCCCGACCACCAGGCTTATCACGCTTCTCCAAAATCGTCACATCGTGGCCTTTGGCTTGCAACCGAATCGCCGCACCCAAACCGCCAAACCCACTGCCAATCACAACAATTCGCATCGAAATATTCCTCAAACAACCAAAAAACGGTATGATTAACGCTAATAAGCGCATTCTAAGCCATGCTACGCGGATCATCGTGCGCTGGATGGTTGTAGAGGCCATGAAAGGGGAATTTTGTGCTTGATCTTGAACAAACTGAAGATGTAGGAACGTTGCTGAGTGCTGGACGCGAGGCGGCGCAACGTGGCGATAAAACGACTGCGCGTAACGCCTTGCGCAAAGCTAATCGGCTTGCCCCAAATGATGTGCCGGTGTTAATCGCGTTGGCCGAAGTAGTTGGGACATTTAACGAGCGGCGGTTGTTGCTTGAGCAGGCGCTGCAATTAGAGCCAGATAATATTGCGGCCCAAGGAGCGTTGGCGGCGCTCAAAAGTGGCGCGGCTAATCCACACCCAGCGGTTAATCTGCCGCCAATTGATCCAACCCCGTTGATGGCTCCCACCAGCGAAACGCTCTACTGCTATCGCCACCCAACGGTCGAAACCGGCTTGCGCTGTATTCAATGTGCTCGGCCAATCTGCTCGAAATGCAGCGAACGCACGCCAGTCGGCTTTATTTGCCCTGAATGCCGTAAAGAACGTCGATCGCCAATGTACCAAGTTGCGCCGCTTGATGCGGTCAAGGCTGGGGCGATTAGCTTGGTGATTGGTGGCGTTGGAGCCTATATTTGTAGCTTTTTCCCGCTGTTTCTCTTCTTTTTTATGGGTGCTGTGATTGGCGAAACAATTATGCGGGTGATCGATTGGGCCACGCGTAAACGTGGTTTGATGATGCAGATTGCTGGGGCAGGGGCATTTGCGCTGGGGGCGATTCTGGCGGCTTTGTTTGCAGTTGGTTTCAATATTGGATTAATTATTTTCTTGGTGATTGGGGTTAGCACGTTGGTGGCACGTTTGCGCTAAGGAAACCATTTCTGATTGAGCTTGGCGATCCAGCCCTCGGCGTGTAGTTGACCAAGCTCACGATTAATTTGGTTCTGCAATTCGTAGGCGGTGATTGGCATCGCCAAGACAAATGGCTCGTAGCTGAGGCTGGCGAGGGTACGGGTTTGCTGGCGATTGTTGGTTTGTAAGGCGGTTAAATTACCAACGATCGCTGCCTCTGAAAAGCCGCGTACCACTAGATCAGCAGCAGCAATTTCGATGTATGGGCTATTATCGATCTGTTGAGGGCTGAACATTTGGCGGGCTACGCTCTCGCCTGGTGAGCCAAGTTGCACCGCAATCAAGCCAATTAATTGGTTTTGTTGGGTAATTGGGCTGCTATAGCTAACCAATAATTGTTGGCCGCCATCAAGATAGGCTTGGCTATAGCGTGCTCGCCAACCTTCAGCTGGATTCTGAATAATTCCGGCGGCAATCAGATCAACTTGATTTGGATTGGCCGGATCAATCGCCGGAAACAAGCCATCGTAGCCAATTTGCCGCCACTCAACGGTTAAATCGAGGCGGCGAGCGATTTCCTCAACCAACTCAACATCATAGCCGATTGGTTGTTGGCCTTCTAATTGAGCAAACGGCAAGAAGCCAAAATCGGTGCCAACCACCAAGACACCCCGCGCCTTGGCACGTTGCCAGACTGGATCATCAGCGCCGCCTTGGCTGCGCGTTGCCAGCCAAGCGTAGCCCAAAAGCACGCAAATTGCCAAAATATCAAACAGTCGGCGCATAATCGGCCTGCTAACTATTGGCGGCAACGCTCAACGGCACATCTTGATCGACCAGACCAACAATTTCCATCAACTTGAGGGCGTTGGTGCTGGGCGCTAAACCAGCTCGCAATTGATAATCGAAGGTCATGCTTGGGCCATTGTCGCCGCGCTCAAAATGTTCGGTCAAATACCATGGTTGGCTAATGGCGGCAATATCAGGCGCGGTTGCCAGCGACAAATCGTGAGTTGAAACCGCGCCGATCGCACCTAAACCAATTAAGCGGGCAATGATATGGCGTGCAGCAACGGTACGTTCACGCGTGTTGGTGCCATGCAAAATCTCATCCAACAAGAAGAGCGCTGGTTGGCCTGCGGCCCGCGCCTGCTCAACCTCACCCAACACCATTTTGAGCCGCAACAATTCGGCCATATAGTACGAAACGCCTTGCTCTAGCGAATCGTTGATGCGCATGCTGGTGGCAAGCCGCAACACTGGCAATTGCAAATTGTTGGCACACACCACGCTGCCAGTTTGGGCGAGCACAATATTGAGGCCGATCGCTCGCATCAAGGTGCTTTTGCCCGCCATATTCGAGCCAGTAATTAAAAAGAGTGTGCCTGCTGGCCCGATGCTCAAATCGTTGGCCACCGCTTTATCTGGCCGCAACAATGGATGGGCCAAACCGCTAGCAATCACCTGATCATTGGTATGCAGTTGGGCTTGTGTCCAATTTGGGTGGTCGGCTTGCAACGTGGCGAGGGCGGCAAGCGCTTCAATTTCGCCCAAGGTTGTGAGCCAAGCGCGGGCTTGACCACGCACATCGCGCTGCCAACGCTCAAGCAACCATCCAATGTGAATATTCCACAAACTAAAGCCTTGGAGCACAATATAAAAATAGCTAAATCGCTGATCGGCAAGGCTCAACAAGCGACTCAAACGCGCCATCTGATGATCGGCGCGAACCCCATTGGCCGTTAATTGGCTTTGAGCTTGGCGTAGCAAAGTGGCTTGAAATTGCGGCTCGTTGATCGCCCGAAACAATGCGCCAAAGCCAGCAAAGCCTTTGCGCCGCGCACTGACCGCCATAATCACTTGATTGGCCCATAAGCCTAATCCATTGCTCACGATGATATTGAGAATAAACAACACCAACCAGTAGGGCACATTCGTCCAGCCAGCCAAATAGGCCACCAAGCCCGCGATTGGCCCAATTGGCAACAACCGTGCTAGCCAAACCACCCACATCCGGTTGAGCACCCGCGCTGGCTGTTCTGTCCAAACCAGAAATTGCTCGAAATCGGCGCGTTCAGCGCTCACATGATGCGCTGCCACATGCAACTCTTCGCGCAATTGCACGTTTTGGGCTAGTTCGGCGATCGCCTGTTGGCGAGCTGTAATGGTGTTGGGAGTTGCCGGAGCCAACAGCCAACTCAACAGCGTATCCAAGCCCAAGGCGGTTGGTAAATGGCCAAGTAAGTGCAATAACGAAGCACGACCCACCAAATCCAAATCGTTAGCATACGAATCGGCAGGAATGTCGAGGCCTGGCACACGCAAGGGCAAATTGACCCAATCGCGCTCCAAGCGTTGCACGCCATAGTGATTTAATTGATACAGCGCTTGAGTGCGTTGGCGCTGCTCCTCAACTGTATTATGCTGAATCAAGACCCAAACAAAGCCAATTAGCAAGCCAACTGCCACCGCAAACCACCATGGTGCATTGGCAAAGCCAAAAATCACCGCAAACAGCGCTGCGCCAAACAACACCAAGCGGAGATTGGCAAAACGATCTGAGTGTTGTCGAAGCTGCTCTAATTCAATGTGATAGCTAGCACTGCGTTGGCGATAGGTCTCGATTGGGGTGGCTTGATTTGGGAGTGACATGTATATTCCTGTGCTACTCGACTCTTTGGTGGGTAAACCCATGTCATCATACCATATCGGGGATCGGTTGTCGGTTGTTGGGGATCGGGGTTTGATCCACGAAGGACACGAAGCGCACGAAGGATAACGCAGGCTACAGGCTATGGGCTATTGAAGATCATGGGAATACCTAAAAGCGTTCCGCTCGTCTATAGCCTTCAGCCAATAGCCATCGTTCCTCTGCGCCTCTGCGTTAACATTGTTACCACTGATCCCTAGCCCCTGATTGCTGACCCCTATATATTGCAAGGATCAATCCTCATTGTTTGGCCATGGTCTTGGTAATAATCTCAATCGAATGAGCAAGCGCGATAAAAATGTATTGCGATATCGAAATGGGATGACGCTAAGTGGTAGGGCTGTGCCTGTTTCAGCATCATACGCAGCGCTTGGGGCGAGGAGTGGTCGTGGGCCTGGCCCGATGGCGATCCATTCGGTTAGGGGTGCTTCAATAGTCCCAAAAGGATGCTCAATCGTAACCATAATGTGCTCGAGATCAGGTTTGGTTTGCTGCATGTTGTTAGCTCCAAAATTGTTGGGTTGAGCTGCTTGATCCACGAATACCACGAAGATTGAAACTGCGAAGAGCGCGAAGCTATGTTTAGCCACGAATTGCACGAATTCCACAAATTGATCTTCTAAAAGCCAATGGTCATATGTTTCATCCCTCATCCTTCATCCTTCACAACTCTGCGCCTCTGCGTTAAAATCCTGACTACTGATCCCTAGTCCCTGACGGCTGGCCTCTACTCCCGATCCCCAGCCCCCAACTACCGATCCCCAAGATCAAAATCGTGCGCACAATCCGATTTAGCTAGCGTATAGTAAAGCAATCGTGTGTGTGTAGTAGGAAGGATGATTGCAGTGGCAAGAAAACCGTTTCGAACGCTGGTCAGTTTGACCTTGGCCTTAGGCGTGTTGATGGGCGGAACGTTGTTGAGTGCAGTAGCTGAACAATCAGCCACATTGCCCCCAATTAATGGGATGTGGGATAGTTCGCTTGGCAACAGCTTTCAAAAAGCTGGCTCGATTCATTCGTTGACGGTTGATCCAAGTAATAATCTCTACGTTGCTGGTGATTTTAATTTTATCAATCAAACTGAGGTGAATGGTTTAGCGCATTGGAATGGTTCAACATGGCAAGGCTATGGGCTTCAGCCAAACGATGCTGGCAAAATTCACAAGGTATTGCCATTTGAGAATGAGCTATTTGCGATTGGCGATTTTGAGCGTTTGCAACAAGCCCAAAACAAAATTGCCCGTTGGAATGGTACAAGTTTTCAGCCAATCGGCAATGGTATTACCGGATTATTGCATCGCTTTTCGCCGGATATTACCGTTGCAACCTTGCATAGCTATAGCGAAACCCTCTATATTGGCGGCGAGTTTAGCCAATTTGCTGGTGAATTTGCCTATGCAATTGGCCAATGGAATGGCACGGTTCAACCGCAAGCCACGATCTTCGATGGTAAAGTTACTAGCTTTGCCTCTGATGCTGATGAATTAATTGCTGGTGGCTATTTTACCCAAATTGATGGCGTGGATAGCCGTTTGGCACGCTTGGTTAATAATCAATGGGTTTCACTCGATGTTGGGATTGCCAATAATGCCTTTACGGTCTACTCAGCGAATAATACGATTTATCTTGTAGGCTATAATCTCAGTAGTCAAACCTATCGACTCTATCGCTGGGATGGTTCAAGCGCAACCAGCGTGGGTGGCCCACTTGATGTTGCCATTGACAATTTAGTTGTTCATGGCAATGATCTCTATATTCAAAGCAATCAGCAACTCTTGAAATTAGAAAACGATCAATGGCATGCTGCTAATTTGCCAGTGACAGTTACCAAACTGACCGCTTTAGCTAGCAATGGCTCAACCCTTTACCTTGGCGGCGAATTGTTGGTGAATGGCAATCCAAGCCAAATTGTTGCTTGGAATGGTACGCAAGCCCAAAGTTTGGCGAGCTTGACGGTGATTGATGATCAAAACGTGGTCAGTGGTGATGCTGGTCGGCCAGTGATTACCGATTATGGAATCGGGAGTGCTCAAGGCTCAATTCAACGCTGGAATGGCACGAGCTGGGAAACCTTGGCAACTGATACGAATGATTCGTTTGGGCTTTCACAGTTTTATCGCACCAACAATCAACTTTATAGCTTTTTCCTTGAACCACAAGCTTTAGCTACCGGCCAAGCGGCGAGTAATGTTTGGCGTTTGAATGGTACGACATGGACGAGCGCTGATATTAATCTCCAAGATTCAGTCAATTGGTATGAGTCAGGTCAACAGATCTTGGCGTATCTTTCACAACCGCAGGCAAGCCAACCAATAACTGGCATCTTGGAGTTTGATGGTGCAAACCTTAATCCACGGCTCCAACCCGCTTGGTTCAATCGCTCGGATTATCTCTTCTTCTTCGAGAATAATTTCTATGCGATCAATCTGCTGAATGATGTAGACTCGAACTTTTTAGAAATGCAGCGCTGGGATGGCCAAACCTGGCAAGAAATTCAGTTTATGGAAGTGCCTAAGGCTCGTTATAGCCTTAAACTGTGGCGTGGTCAGCTGTTTATGGTCAATACCGCTGGCAATTTCTACGAAATTAATCCTGATGGTAGTTTGGATGAAATTGCTACGGCTGACGGTGGCATTTATGCTTTGGCTGGGCGTGATGATGGTTTGCTCTATCTTGGTGGCGATTTCAGCACCATTGATGCAGCGGCAACTGGTCCAATCGCCAGCTTTGATGGCACGAATTTCCGTGGTTTGGTGAGCCAACCCAATGGTCGCGTCAGCTCACTGAGCGTTGATCACAATTATGTGTATGTTGCTGGCGATTTCACCAAAGTGGGCACAGTCGCATCGTTGGGTGTGGCGGTCTTTGTGCCGACCAAACAGGTCTATTTGCCAGCGGCAATGCGATAATAATTTAAATATAATCGTATGGCATGACCCGCCAGCACGTAATTGGTATGATACTGGTGTCAAATTCAGGATCACCAGAGGCGTGTATGGCGGGTCATACGTGATTAGCTTGATAAAAGATGGTTGCAAAAATCCAATTGTTGTCGAAGCTTAACTTGACGTTACCCGCAAATATTGCTAAAAATGAATCCTGATGCTAGAATAGTAGTTAGAATCATTCTAAGGTTGAAGCACAATGGCAATTATGCAACCTGAAGAGCGGGCGCGTCGCCTATTACGCGAATTGGAACATCATGGTTATCGGCCAACGCCGCAGCGCGAAGCGGTTTGTTGGGCCTTGGCTCGCCATGGCGGTCATCCGACTGCTGCCGAGATTGTCGAAGTCGTTAAGCAGCATGGCATTGGTCAGGCCACAGTTTATAACACGATTACAACCTTGGAAAAGCTGGGGGTTATTCAGTCGATGCCGTTGAATACCGATGAGCATACCCGCTATGATCTCGATACAACTCCGCATATGAACTTTGTCTGTTCGCAATGCGGCGCGATTATCGATTGTCATGCACCACAGCTTGATTTGATGCTGGCCCAGATCGCCTCAACCGCCGGAGCAACCTTTGAATCGGCCAATGTGGTGGTTTACGGGCGTTGCGAACGTTGTAAAAATTAAATCAGTAAAGAGTGCTTCGGCACTTTTTATTTAGACTCAATTTAGAATGATTCTAAATAAAACTAATAAAACGGTTGTAATAGCCGAAATTTTTTTATCAGCAATTTAGAATGATTCTCATTGCTAAGGAGCAGGTATCATGACTACCACAAGTGTTAATAGCCGCCACCTGCATGCTGAGGCCCAAGCCGAGCTTGATGAGCTAGCAGCGTTGCCATGGATGATGCGCCTAACCGCGATTTGTTTGATCACCACAGGTTTGGGCTGGGTGGCCGGAAGTTTTGCGGGAGTGCCAACCTGGTTGCCTTGGCTGTTGTATGTGGTAGCGTTTGCTAGCGGCGGCTGGTTTCCGCTGGGCAATGCCTGGGAAAGCCTGCGCCAACGCGAATTCGATGTTAATTTCTTGATGATTGTGGCAGCAATTGGGGCCGCAGCAGTTGGTCAGCCCCGCGAAGGCGCAATTTTGATGTTTTTATTTGCGCTTTCCAATACGCTCGAAACCTATGCCATGGGGCGAACCCATCGGGCCGTCAATGCCCTGCTGGAGATGGCTCCCGACCAAGCAACCCTGATCGCCGCTGATGGTACACAACAAGTCGTAGCCGTGGCCGATTTGGCGATTGGCGATCGGGTGTTGGTGCGGCCTGGCGAACGGATTCCGGTTGATGGGATTGTGCGGATCGGCGCTTCATCAATTAACGAAGCAGCAATTACTGGCGAATCAGTGCCAGTTGATAAAGGCGCTGGGAGCAAGGTTTTTGCTGGTACGCTTAATACCACTGGCGCTCTGACCATCGAAGTAACTGTAGCAGTTGGTGATACGACGTTGGCTCGTATTATCGAAACCGTAGCCGAAGCCCGCAGCCAAAAAGCCAAAGCCCAAGATTTTACCGATCGGGTGATTGGTCAATATTATGCCTATGCTGTGGTTGCCATGACCCTGTTGGCGATTGCGATTCCTTTGTTGTTTCTCGATTGGAGCGTTAAAACCACGCTCTACCGGGCAATGGCACTGATGGTTGTGGCCTCGCCTTGTGCCTTGGTGATTTCAATTCCGGCGGCGATGCTTTCGGCCATGGCCAATGCTGCCCGCCACGGGATGTTGTTCAAAGGTGGGCGCTATCTTGAAGCTGCCGCTAAAATTAACGTCGTGGCCTTGGATAAAACTGGTACGCTGACCACAGGCCAATTGAGCGTGATGCAAACTATGGATCTTGGTCAACGACCAACTGAACAATGGCTAACCGCAGCAGCAGCGGTCGAAGCCTTCTCAGAACATCCCTTGGCCAAAGCGATTGTCGCCCATGCTCAAGATCAGAAACTGAACATTCCAACTGCGGTTGATTTCCAATCGATCACTGGGATGGGTGCGCAAGCCGATGTGCATGGCGAATTGGTGCAAGTTGGTCGGCCCCGTTTGTGGGGCGAGGCGGTGCTATCCCAAGCTGCCAAACTTGAAGCCCAAGGCGCAACTGTGATTGGCGTTGGCACAACCGAACAAGCCTGGGGCTTAATTGCTTTGGCTGATACGATTCGGCCTGATGCCAAGCAAGCGATTGCCGCGCTGCACGCTGTGGGTGTTGAACGGGTGGTATTGTTGACTGGTGATAATCAAGCTGTTGCTCAGCATGTGGCCGGCCAAATTGGCATTGATGATGTGCGTGCTGAACTTTTGCCTGGTGATAAAGCCCAGATTATCGAAGAATTGCAACAGCGCTATGGCCCCGTTGCGATGGTTGGTGATGGCGTGAATGATGCACCAGCCTTGGCCACCGCCCAACTGGGTGTGGCAATGGGCGTTGCTGGCACTGATGTAGCTGTGCAAAGCGCCGATGTGTTGTTGCTGAGCGACGATCTGCTGAAATTGGCCGAGGCGTTACGGCTTGGCCGCCGCACCCAACGGATTGTTTGGCAAAATATTGCCTTTGCTGGCGGCGTGATTGTGGTGCTGATTGCTTCAGCCTTGTTTGGCAATATTGCCTTGCCGTTGGGCGTGGTTGGCCATGAAGGGAGCACCTTGTTGGTGGTTGCCAACGGCTTGCGCTTGCTGCGCCGCTAACCAAAGAGCATAAAGGCCAGCAATAACAGCATTGCCGCTAACATAAACCATGCTAAAGGGTCCTTGCGCAATTGACGATTCAAATTGGGCAAGGGCTTTTTGTAGGTATATTCGTAGCCACAGTCAATGCACTGAACAAAATAGCGAAACATGTGAATACCAGATGTAAGTAATGGTTGCATTGACTGTTTTTTGCTACCACACTCAGGGCAAGCAAAACTGGCGTGGGTTTGATCTGCATGCGGAACCTGATAATCGGCCATATTTCTGCTCCTTGATTGGCTTGGGGCAAGCATTAATAATGGGGAACAATCAATCACGATTGTTCCCCATCATAGCATGGCCAAAATTGGTTGAGAAGAGCGAATTTAGCGCCGAATGCTCCAAGCAATGCCTGCCTGCAAGCTGCTAAATGTGGTAAGTTGGTTCAACTGCTGGCCGAAGCCAACTAACGATTGAGCAATCTCTGGGCTGAGGCCCGTTAGCACCAATTGAGCGCCGAGCAAGCGCACAGCCTTGGCGGCCTTGAGCAACATTTCGGCGGTAAAGCCATCAATTTGGGCGACCCCAGTAATATCGATGATGGCGATCCGAGCGCGTTGTTGCTCAACCCCTTGCAATAATGTGCCCAAAATGTGGTTAGCCCGCGCCTGATCGATCGCGCCGACCAAGGGCATCACCAACATATCATCGCGGAAGGGAATTAACGGCGTGGCTTGCTCGGCGATCACAAACTCTTGAGCTTTGATTAATTGTTCTTGGAGCGCTAGTTGCTCAGTTTGGGCCGCCAAGGTATTGGCTTGCAGTTGATTGCGCTCAGCCTCAGCCGCTGCGGTTGCGAGCTGCGCTTGTTCGAGCACGTTCAAGGTTTGATTAATGCTGGTCGCCAAGCCCGCAACCTCATCGTTGCCCACCACCGCTACCCGTTCGTGCAGATTATTGGCAACGTGTTTGATTTCGCTGCTCAAGCGCAACACACGGTTGATGACCACTCGATTGAGCAAAAAGTACAACACAATGCCACCAACTGCGGTTACCAGAAAGGTCAAAATCACTACAAACTGCAAGGCATGATGGCCTTGGTTGTAGATTGTGCGTGGCCGAATAATGTTGATAATCAGGGCTGGGTTGCCTTGGAGATCGTTGATTTGTTGCAAGCCACGCAAGGCATGTTCATCGATTGGGATGATTTGGCGGGGATTGACATCACTCAATTGCTGAATGCTGCTTGTCAGATCGCTTGGTGGATTCAGTACATCTTCCAAGCTGAAGGGAAAGAGAGTGACCGCCGCTAAATCATTCAGCACCTGTTGATCAAGGTAGCGCCCAAAAATCACCGTGCCGCGAATTGGCCCTTGGCCTTGGCTATCAATAATCGGACGAGCAGCAACCAACACAATGCGCTCTTGAAAACGCACAATACCCAAGTTGCGTTGGCTGGGGTCGCTAAACGTCGTTAGTTGCGGAATTTGCTGTACAAATGGCAAAAAGCTTGCTGGTAAATCGTTAAATATATCTGTTTCGGCCATTCGACCATATACTAAAGCTTGTTGCTGGTTGAGAAAGGCCATAATATTAAATTTATAGGTCGCGAAAACATCATCGCCAGCATTGTTGCTAATGTAATCAGCATCGGGAGCCTCGATAAAGGCATAGGTATCATCCCAGGTTGACCATGAAACCAAGGCGGTGTCGAGGCGATTTTGCTCAAACTGCAAGGCATTTAATACCCGATCAAGGTCGGTTTGCATTGAGGTTGTTTCAAGCTCGGCAAACGATTGGAGCAACAAGATACGCAGCGGAAAAATGAGGATAGCTACCAGCAACACGAGGCTGGCTCCTAGCACAATTTTGGTTTGGCGACGCAGCGAGGTCGTGCCAGTTGATGGCGCAGATGTCATAATACGATGCAACCTATCTAGATTGGCTGGGTAGAATTGTGCGCCTATGATAGCACGTTCTCTGCTTGGTTGGGGTAGGTTGATTTATGAAGGTTGGCTATAGGCTAGAGGCTATTGGCTGCAATTAATCTTCCGATAGCCTTTAGCCTATAGCCATAATTACTCTGCGCCGCTGCGTTAAAACCCAACCCACTCACTTCCTGACCCCTGATCCCTAGCCCCTGACCCCTCGCTCTTCATCCTTCATCCCTCATCCTTCATCCTTATACTCAAATTCACCCTAGTAATTTGGGTAAAAATTTTTTATACTTATACAATTGATTTCCCTCAACGGTGTGCAATATTTATAATTCTCTCGTGGCACACCTACCACAACCACCTGGAGGTCGGCATGCGAATATTTCATGGTCTTTTACTGCTAGGTTTAATTTTTTTAAGCCTAGGAAGCGCGGCTAGTAAACCCCCTAGTGCTACAATCCCGCCCAAGTTGTATCTGCAACGTGGTACGATCGATCTCAACGTGGTGAATCAGGCCAACCAAAATGATCCGTTGTTACAGGCAGTTGCCGAGTATGCGGTTATTCAATTTAGTGGGCCAATTTTGCTCAGGCAGCGGCAAGCACTCGAAGCTACTGGGTTAAGCATTATTGAATATCTGCCCGATTATGCTTATTTGGTGCGTGGCTCGGCTGCCCAACAGGCTGCCGCTGATCGGATCGATGGCTTTTATGCGCGTGGCGATTGGACTTTAGCTGATAAGTTTCAGCCTGGTTTGTTGAAGTTGATCCAAACTGGCGGCTATCAGGGCTTGCCCTTACGCACAATTGGCTGGGATAACCAACTGGCCAGCGCTGAGCAAGCGGTCAAAGCCCAAGGCCTCAAGCTCGATGCCATCACGACGATCGATCAATTGCTCCAACTTGCGCGAATTAACGAAGTCCGCTGGATCGAGGTGGCAAGCACGCCTAAATTATCTGATCAATATGCTCGTCAAGTTCAACAAGTCGAGCCAGTTTGGACTAACCATCAGTTGTATGGCCAAAATCAAATTGTAGCCTACACTGACACTGGCTTGGATACTGGCTCCTTGGCAACGGTCAGCAACGATTTTGCCAATCGAATTCAATCAACCCATGTGCTTTCCGCTGGAGCTAATTGGGATGATAACCATGGCCACGGATCCCACGTTGCTGGCTCGATTGCTGGGAATGGAGCACTTTCTGGCTCAAACCCGGCCACTCATAGCTATACTGGCTCAATGGCGGGGATTGCGCCTGAGGCCAAGTTGGTTGTCCAAGCCTTTGAGGCAGATGCTAGTGGCAACATTATTGGCTTACCCACTGATTTTTACCCAATGTTTCAACAAGCTTACGATGCTGGTGCCCGTATTCATAGCAATAGCTGGGGCGATCTGACTGGCCCTGTCACCGATACCGAGGCTTCGTTTGGTGGTTACCCCTATAGTGCCCAGCGCACCGACCAATTTCTGTGGGAACACCCCGATTACACCATGCTATTTGGGGCTGGTAACAGTGGAGCCGATGGAAATGTTGGCGAATTAGGTTTTTGTACTGGCGGCGATGGCGTGGTTGATCCCGACTCGTTGCTGGCACCTGGGACTGCTAAAAATGTGATTACAGTTGGCGCTAGTGAAAGCCCACGCCCAACTGGTGGCTATACTGGCTTGCCTTGGCTGTTGCTCAGCTTTTGTTTTGCAACCGAGCCAATTCTCTCCGATACGCTTTCTGATGATGCCAATGGCATGGCGGCATTCTCATCGCGTGGGCCAACCGATGACGGTCGGATCAAACCCGATTTGGTTGCGCCTGGCACGAATATTGTTTCAACTCGCTCGTATGGGAGTGGTGCCAGCACTTTATGGGGTGTACACGAAACCAATGGCAACTATGTGTACTCTGGTGGTACATCGATGTCCACGCCATTGGTTGCTGGTACGGTTGCGCTTATTCGCGAATGGCTGGCGACCCAAGGCTTGATTTCCCCAAGCGCCGCCGTGATCAAGGCAATTGCCCTGAATACCACCGTTGATATTGCGCCAGGTCAATACGGTACGGGCGTAACCCAAGAGATTCCCTACAATCGCCCAAATAGTGTGGCTGGCTGGGGTCGCAGCAATTTAAGCTTTATTACCAAACCAGCGCCCTATCATTTGTGGGTGGCAGATCGAACTGCTGGTTTGAGCACAGGCCAAACGATCAGCTACAATCATACTGCCAACCAACCGCTAACTGTGCTGACCAATACCCAACCGTTGCGGGTTATGCTCAACTGGACCGATCCGCCAGCTTCGTTGGCAGCGGCCCAACAATTGGTTAACGATCTTGATCTGGTGGTGATTGGGCCTGATGGCACGCGCTATTATGGCAACAATCAGAGCACTGGCGATCGCACCAATAATGCTGAAGGGGTAATTATCAACAATCCGCAAATTGGGGCTTATCAAATTGAGGTCAATGCGCATAATGTGCCAATTGCTAGCCAACCCTATGGCTTAGCTGTAGCTGGCCCGTTGCGCGAAGGCACTGGCGGCGGTACGCCAACCCCAACGCCAATTGCGACGGCAACGAACACGCCTACCAATACGCCAACCGCAACGGCGACGACAACCAACACGCCAACCGCAACGGCGACTAACACGCCAACCAATACACCGACCAATACTCGAACCAATACACCAACAGCAACGGCGACGTTGACGAATACACCAACCAATACACCAACAGCAACGGCGACGTTGACGAATACACCAACCAACACGCCGACGAACGTACCAACTCCGACGAGTACGGCTGTGCTCAACGAGTATGATGTTTGGATACCGTGGGCTAGTAAGTAGCCTAGGCTCCAGCAGAAACGCGATCAAAAACTTGGTCGCGTTTTTGTTTGCCCAAAATCCCCCTTGACAGGCTTATTTGGAATAGCTATACTTTTGATTGAACGTTCAATCAATTTTTTGAGGTATGGTATGACTGATGAACAACAAGAGCGGCGCGAAGCAATTCTTGAGGCTGCACGGGCCGAATTTGCCGAGAAAGGCTTTCGGGGGGCCACGATCAAATCAATTGCCGCCCGCGCCCAGATTCAGTCACCAGCCTTGATCTATTGGTATTTTCCCAATAAAGATGCGTTGTTGGAAGCGGTGATCCAGGTTCAAATGCCGATCTTGCAAAATATACAGGCACTTGATGGTTTGTTGGATCAGGAGCCACGCCAATTGCTGGGATTATTGGCTAAAGGTTACTTGCAAGCAGGCGATAATCCGCGCACTGTGCAGATAATGCGGGTGCTTTTGGGCGAAATGTTGTTGGGTCGTAATCCAACCGAGTTGCTTAATCAACAAATTGTGCCGCAGATCAAGCAATTTTTGGAACGCTATTTAATCCATCAAATTCAGCTTGGCCGCATGCGCCAGCACGATACTCGCGCCAGCACCAGAGCTTTTTTGGGGATGTTAATGCCCCAAATGTTGAGCAAAGTGATTTTGCCAAGTTTGCAGGCCGATGGCTTAACCGACGATGAACATATTGCCACGATTATTGATATTTTTCTGAATGGACTCAAGCCAGAGGAGTAAACCCATGAACGCTGTTGAAGTTCGGGGACTCACCAAACGGTACGGCAATGTCCAAGCCCTTCAAGGTGTCGATTTGACCGTACCTGAAGGCATAATTTTTGGCTTGCTTGGCTCGAACGGAGCTGGCAAATCGACCTTGATTAAAGCTTTGGTTGGCGCACTCAAGCCCAATAGCGGCGAATGGCAGGTGCTTGGCCTCAATCCGTTGCGCGATCAAGCTAAGCTCCGTGCCTTGATTGGTTATATGCCTCAGGGTGTGGCGCTGTATGAAGATCTCTCGGCCCGCGAAAATTTACGCTTTTTTGGCAGTGCTCATGGTGTGCCTGAGTTGGAGCAACGGATTCAAGAGGCACTTGAATTTACCGAATTAACCAGCCGCGCTGATCATCCAGTCTATGGTTTTTCGGGCGGGATGAAGAAACGGGTTTCGTTAGCCTGTGCTCTGCTACACAAACCACGCATGCTCTTTCTTGATGAACCGACTGCGGCGGTCGATCCACATCTCAAGGTGCGCTCATGGCAGCTCTTTCGCGAATTAGCCAACGCTGGCACAACCCTATTTATCAGCACTCACCTGATGGATGAAGCTTTGCTCTGCGACCGCCTCGCCATTCAACAAACTGGCAAAATTTTAATTGTCGATACGCCCCAAGCGATTTTGGAGCATGGGCAAACCCGATTAACCATCAAACAGGCTGAGCAAACCAGCGACCAGCAGATCGCCAGCACGCCTAGCGCTTTAGCCGAAGCCTTACATAGCTATGGGCTTAATTCAACAATTCAAGCTTTGGCCTTACACCCCGATTCACTCGAAACGATTGTGCTGCGCATGCTGCAAAAAAGCGAGGTGAGCGAATGAGCCGCATTTTAGTTGTTGCCAAACGGGTGCTAACCCAGCTTCGTCACGACAAACGCTTGCTTGGTTTATCGGTTATGGCTCCGTTGCTGATTATTTATTTGTTGAAAATTTTCTTCGATACCATGCCCAAGGGTTTCAATAATGCCCGCTACATCATGCCGATTACTGCATTTATGGTGCATTTTTTGGCATTTTTGCTCTGCGCAATCGTCTTAGTCCAAGAGCGCACCGCCGGAACCTTGGAACGGATGTTTATTAACGGCTTTCGACGGATTGAAATTATTGGTGGCTATGTGCTGGGCTATATTTTGCTGGCCACTTTCCAGGCAGCAATTGCCTTGGCGCAAGCCTTGTGGTTGTTCGATTTGAGCTATGCGTGGGCTGATTTGGGGATGTTGTTTGGGGTGATTTGGCTGCTGGCAATTACTTCGGTAATGCTGGGGATGTTTATCTCGACCTTTGCTCGGCATGAGGGCCAAGTTTTCCCGTTTATTCCGATGATTATCTTACCGTCGGTGTTTCTTTCGGGCTTGTTGATTAATCCTGAGCAATTGCCAACTTGGGCTAATTGGCTTGGTCATGCCTTTCCATTGTTCTATGCCAACGACGCAATTCAAGAAATTATTGGCAAAACCCCCAGCGCGAGCGTGATCTGGACAAATATAGCGATTTTGGTCGGCTATGGGTTGTTTTTATTAACCTTGGCCTCGCGCACCTTGAAAGATGTTGAATGATTGATCCACGAAGGACACGAAGCACCACGAAGGTTAATTGTTTCGTGCTCTTCGTGTCCTTCGTGGATCAATCCTCATCCCTCGTCCCTACTGATAACTCACATTATCTAAGCTGGGCATCGCGGCGATCCAGATTGGACCAGCTGGAAAGACGATTTCGGCATTGCTCCGATCATAAAACCGCAATGGAGCCGATTCGGAATCCTTGCGCCAAGTAGCCTCTTGGAGCGAGCCATTGGCAAAAACCAACGCCCGACCTTCGCCAATCACCTGCTGATCGATGCGGCCTTTGTCATCGCCGATGATTGGAGCTTCAAAAACTTCCATTGTTACAACGCTTTTGAAGGTCAGTTGTTGTCCACTAACCGCATCGATGTGAGCTGTGCCGCGTCGCAAACGGGCATATTCGTTGGTATCGGAATCGTAGCGCCAGCCCGCCGGATCTTCGGGGTAGATGAAGAAATAATCGATCGTGCTAATCAGCTCAGCCACTGGAGCCTCTGGTACAAACAAAAAGCCCACGTCGCTAACATCGGCCTCGGCGCTATCGCTCGCCCGATCATCAACATATTGGGCAATTTCAGTGGCACTCGTATACAAATTATGTGGTGCTTCGCGCTGCAACGAGCGACGTGAGTAATCGAAAATCTGGCGGCTTTCCAAACTAACCAAATCGATATCAATTACCAAATCATTAGCATCGGCGGCAAGGCGTTCGAGGCCTTCGGGGCTACCACCAGCGTGGGTATAGACTGCCCGAAAACCCATGGCCCATTGCACGAAATAGAGCCGCGCCGAGCGAATTGGCCCTAAATCGCCAGCAACCTCAGCCAATTCGGGAGTAAAAACCGCCATATAGCGAGTAACGCCGTATTCTGCCAAGGCCTCAAACACAATTGCGGCTTGATCCAAGCCAGTTTGCGGATAGGCCGCCGGAAAGTTATCAATCATGGTGATGTAGGGCCGTTGGGTTAGGGTGCCTCGCGCCATGGCAGGCCGCCCAGTGCGAGGGTCGCTGCTGATTGGCGTGGCAGTTGGCACGCTGGTTGGGCTAGGCTGGGTTGTCGCAGTTGGCGCAAGGGTTGGGCTGGCCGCTAGCGTGGCGGTTGGGCTGGGTTGGGCTGGCACAGTGGCGGTTGGTGTTCCGGTTGTGCTGCATGCTGCTACAATCAACAGCAAACTGATCGAAAACCATCGACGCATGCAAAACCTCCCTAACAATAAACCAAGCATTTGGTTCTATTATTGATCTAGGCTATCGACGAGAAAATACTTGATAGGTTTGATTTTGACTGATTACTTGCCAATTATCGGCTTGTAGGTTTTTGCCAATTGGACTGCCAATTTCAACTAAAGCACATTCAATTGTATATTGTTCAAATAATGGCTGATATTGCCCATTATCTTCAACTTGCATACTTGTATTCATAAAATCAGTTGGATAGGGATCAAAACGATTATCAATGAAAACAGGGCGTTCTGGCAAATACCAAATTAAATCGCCGCCGCTATTATAGGTATTATAGATATTCCCAGGGCAGTTCTTCATTGAATCAAGAATTGCTGGTGATAATAATGGTGTGCGTTGAAGCCAACTAAAACTCACTAAGCTAATCGCAATAATTGCCGTTAGCCCTAAAATAACTCCTTGCATTGGCTCAAAGGCACTCAATTTGCTTGGCTTGTAGGGAGTTACTGCATAGATCTTAAATAATAACAATACTGCTAGCACATCAAAAAAGACATTTTGGCGCACTGAACGGAATGCCATTATGCCAAATAAAATCGTTGCAAGCACCAAAAACCATTCATAATTCGTGCTTGGCTTATATCGTCGTCGATACCAAACTAAACCAAGCACCGTAACCAGTAAGAAATAGGGGTAACTCGCAAATTTAGTAAACTTTTGGGGTTGCCATTCTTCAATATACGCATAGGTGCTGCTATCAAGTGAATTAAGCGTGAATAACCATAATTCATAGCCATGCGGATTGCATAAACTTGCCAAAAATGAGAGCGCACTGATTGCTAGCCAGCGCACAACATCTTGGCGCTGGACAATATTTACCGCAGTGATAATACCGATTAATACCATTCCAACCACAAAGCCAGCATGCAGATTGGCCCAAATCAGCATAAATGGAATAATCCACCAATGGTATTTACGGTTTTGAATCATTAAGATTAATAGAACGAACAAGCAAATTGTGATAATTTGTGGCCGAACGCTCCAGCCTTTAGCGTTATCTACAATTCCAAGGGTTAGAAATAGAATTGCTAATTTTGGATTGATTTTTTCGGAACGATAGATTAAATGCCATGTAAATACAATGATAGCAGCAAATATTCCAACTAATAGTGGAAAACCACCAATCGCATAGAATAAATACATCAATGTTTGGGTTAACCATTCGTGGTTTGGCCAAAAATTTCCTTGATTCGTCCAGCTATACAGATCAGTCGTAATAATCGTGCGTTGCTGCACAATATCTTGGCCTGTGCGCAATAACCACCACGTATCACTTTGTAACGGAACTAACAACGCCATGCCCAGCAGCATTAATCCAGCAATCCATAGGAGAAACCGATCAAACGACCATTCTTGTGGTTTGAGCCAAGTTTTGAGCATAAAGTTCTCCCTGCATTAAACAATTGGGGATTAACCAGCAAATGCTACTGTAATATTGTTTATTTGTGCCAAGACCATTGCGAAGGAATATAAATTGCGCCAAATTGCTCACCAATCGAGGCCGCATACACCCGTAAATCATGCTTACGGTCTTGATGATCATAGGCATGGGTCAGGGTATGATCATATAACGCCACCGAAAGTTCATAATTGCCCTCAAGCAAAGGCAGGTTTTCGATCTGATAATCAACATAGCCTTGTTCAGCGATTTGGGGAATTTCTAGCCCAGCAAAGCGCGAATTTGGCCCATTGATGTGAAAGCCTGTGCGATGGTGAATTGCCACGCCAAAAACCGGTTTTTCAATCGCTTGGTGGGCTTGATAATGCATGCGAATAGTTAAGGCTTGGCCGGTAGTAGCAGTTTGAATAACTTCACCAGCAGCATTGAGCAATTCTACCTTGGAGATTTCGGCCTCGCGACTGCCCCAACGCCGCGCATCAAATTCGATTTCTTCTTCGGTCTTGGTTTCGATTTCGGTGGCTTGTTCTGCTGGTTCAGGGTTTTCGGCAGCTTTTTCGGCCTCGATCCGTGCGGCATCACGTTGGTTGGTTTCGGCTAAATAAGCATCGATCGCCTCAGTTGGGGCGCTGTCGGTCATCAAATTACCATGATGAAACCATAACGCCCGATCACATAAGTCGCGCACTTGGCCCAAGGCATGCGAGACAAACAAAATCGTTTTGCCGCGCCGTTTGAGTTGGTAAATCCGATCCAAGCATTTGCGCTGAAACAACTCGTCGCCAACTGCGAGCACTTCGTCGGTGATCAAAATATCGGGATCGACGTTGATCGCCACGGCAAAGCCCAAGCGCATATACATCCCCGATGAATAGTGCTTGACGGGCATGTCGATAAACTCTTGCATCTCGGAGAAGCGAATGATCGCTGGTACTTTTTCGGCCATTTCGGTGCGATTGAAGCCGAGCAACGAGCCATTTAAGAAGATATTTTCGCGGCCTGTTAGGTCGGGGTGAAAGCCTGAACCAAGCTCAAGCAAAGCCGAAACCCTGCCATCGACAATCACTTTGCCGCTGTTGGGCTGTAAAATCCGCGTAATGAGCTTGAGCGTGGTCGATTTACCCGAACCATTATGACCGATCAAGCCAACCGTTTCGCCGCGATTGATCGTGAAACTGACATCGCGCAGCGCCCAAAAATCCTCGTCAGGCAGCACTTGTGGCTTGAATAAACCAGCGATCCGTTCCTGAATACTATTACGTCGATCACGTTTGATCGTAAAATGCTTGGAAACATTCTCAAAAATAATCATCATTGCCTCGCTTAGAGTTCTTCGCCAAATCGGGCGCTGTAATGATTGAACACATAGGCTCCGAAACACAGCACAATCAAGGCGGTCAGGCCAGTTCGGGCAACTCCATCGAGGCTGGGCAAGCCAGGCGTTGGATAATCGGGAATGTTGGTGACCCCACCATAGGCAATATCGCGATAGAAATCGACAATCGAGGCCATTGGGTTGAGCCAACGCACCAGTTTGGCATAATTGGCACTGGCAATATTATCTAAGGGATAAAATACTGGTGTGATAAAAAACCACAATTGCAGCACAATCCCCATAATATGCGAAACATCACGATAAAACACGATTACCGATGATAAGAATAAAATCATGCCCAAAATGAACATGCTTTCGATCACAATAATCACAGGCATCAATAAAAGCGTGGCTTTGATTGGCGCACCAGTGATGAACATAATCAAAAACATGATTGGCAAGGCCAGCATAAAATTCACCAAATTGGAAATTAATGTGGTGATTGGCAGAATTTCACGGGGAAAATACACTTTTTTAACTAAATTAGCATTGCTGATCACGCTCATCATGCCTTCCGCCATGCCGCCGATAAAGTAATTCCACGGTAATAACGCCACCATCAAGAAAATATGAAAATGGCGAATATTGGAATTCAGCAGCAAGCCAAAAATTAAATAGAAGATTGAAATCATCAATAATGGATTGAGCAACGACCAAACATAGCCCAATGCCGAGTTTTTGTAGCGTGAACGTAAATCGCGCAGCACCAAGTTGCGAATGAGTTCGCGATATTCCCACAGCTCGCGAACTTTATCGACGATGCCGATTGCCCGATCGGCTAACACCAACAAAATCCCACCAACAATCCCAACAATCAAAGCTAAACCAAATTTGAGCACAAAATTTTGCGAACGGGCCTCGGTTGGCAAGATTGCCGCTTGTTTGACATAGGCTGCGCTGATTTGGCTATCATCGGATTGGTAGCGTGGGTCGGAGTAGAGCACATCGGTCAGGATTGTGCCAATCAAGCCACGGGCGGTTTTGAGGTCGCGTGCCCGTTCGGCTGGTAAATCTGGTTGCCGTAACTCAAAAGCAATTTGATCAAAGCGTACTTCGAATGCTCGAATCAGATCATTCAAATCTTCGGCGTTGATTGTTGGCAGCTCAGTGCTGGCGTGCAGCGAAAAATCAAAGGCTTGCACACCGATCAATTCGCGCAACCGTCGCCCAAGCTCATCGTTAGCAGGCTGATTTTTGAGCAATAAGCCCAGCTCATACTCCATCAAACGGCGCAAACTATCACGACCACCAGCCGCGCGAATTTGCTGAATCAGCTTTTGGGCGGTGTAATCGGCGGCAGCTTGGGCATTTTCAGGCGAAGTGGCTTGAGCGGTCAGGATCAGGCTTCCATCAGCAGTGGGCGCGGCGCAGGCTGAGCCAAAGGTATTGCTGCCAAATTTGGGCAAAATGCTTTTGACCACGTTGCGACTGGCATCGCACAACTGATTTTGCAACGCTTGCTCGGCCATAAAACTGCGATAGCGCTGGGCATCGAGTTGAATCGTGGCGCTAGCATCGTATTGAACCGTTTGAAAAAACAGAGTTGGCGCTGAAATCAGCAAGGTCATGCCAATCGTCAGCAACAACAAAAACCAATGAAAGCCGCCCAACCGACGACGTTGGCCATTTACGGTACGTGCGGCGTTGATGGTTTGAGCCATATCGTAATCTCCTCGGCGGAGTTTGCTGGTAAATCAAGAATCAGCCGATGGTTAGCCTGATCAAAATTGCCTTTATCACTACCAGTGCTCTCAGCCGGAAGCCGCAAGCTAAGCTGGGCTAAATCGAAACGGCTGGGATTGGCGAGCTGAAGCCGAAGTTGATCAGGGGTTTGTTCGATAGTAAGTTGGAGCGTTTGGCGTGCTCGCCAGCGGTCGGCAATCTCCGGCACAGTGGCGATCCACGCTTGGGCATCAACTGCCTGTTGAATTGCCGTTTGCCAAACGCCAATTTGCTCAGGGTTGTAAATTTCGTAATTATGGGCATAGATATCGATCACACCGCCGCTAGCGATGGCTTGCTGCAAATAATTGGTTGCAGTCACAGCGGTTTGCGGGGTCAGGTAAACATCGGGCAGGGCAACCAGATCGTGGCCTGGCAATTGGCGCGGTTGCCACCAACGCCGATCGATCAACAAGTGACGATCATTCAGGCCGCGCTGTAGGTTGGTAGCATCGAGCACGCGAGTACGCACGATGGTGCGAATGCCTGCGGCTTGTAATGTTTGCCAGTGAGCTTCGGTCATACCATCGCTGCCGCCATACGGAAAAGCCAAACTGCTGGCGGGTGCGATGCCCTGACTGCTTGCCACCGCCTGCCACTCGTTGCTGTCGCTGGCTAACTCTTTGGCATGGGCAAAGCCAACGTACATATGGCTAAATGTATGACTTTCGATCGTTTGCTGAGCATTTCGCAGCGGCTCAAGCAAATCGCCAAAATACCAGGCTGGATCGCTCTCGACCGTGCCATAGGGATCATAGCTGAACCACGGCGTTTGTGACCAATCGATGGTTTGCCAACGGCGCGGCGTGCTGGCAGCCCAAGCAAAGGTTGGATCGTCCATCCATGTGCGACGCTCTTGGTTGCCGAATAAAAAATTGTAGCCATTGCCAAACCATGTGCCGCGAATCTGATGCGGCGCAAACAAGCCCAGCAAATTGAATGTGCCTTGGCGAGCTTGCAAACCCAAGGTCGTGGCGCTGCTGATCGCATCGGTTGGTAAACTGAGCGAGTGAATCGCCCCGCCCATGGCTGTTTCCCAATCGACGCTAAAACTTACGGCGGCAATTGCGCCCTGTGGATAGGGTTCGATGTAAATGCCAGCCGCTGCCATACTCAAATTATCAAGATAAATTGGGTCATCAGAAAGTGCGTGGATGGAAATTGCTAGCCAAGCGGCTTGATTGGGGCTGGGTTCAGTTTCAACCAACACGGGAGTCCACGTGGCTGCGCCTTGGCTATCGAAGCCCAGCAAAACCGGAGTTTGTTTATCGAGCCGAATATCATCGCCAGCAGCATCGATCCAATGCACCCAAACCTGAATTTGTGCGCCCAGACTGCTGCGCTGCGTACCGGGATCGATCAGGGCCTGAAAGCCTAGTCGATAGCGCTGGCCTGCTTGGGCAGTTAAGCGTGGTGAACGGGCAAAACTATTGACCCCATACAACTGCAAGCTGTATTGATCATCGAGCACATAGCCATTGGTGGTATCGGCGCGTTTGAGGCCATTGCCCGACCAACCATCGGGAATCCCGTTATCGGCGGCGCTCTGCCAATCGGCGTTAGCCAAAATATTGCCACCTGTCCAGATGCGTGGCGAACGATCGGGGCGTAACCACTGAGCGATCAACAGGCTGCCAAGGCCCAACAAAGCCATGGTCAGAAGAAGAATGATCGAAGATTGGCGAAACCGCTGCATCAAAAGCCCTTCAAGCTAGTGCGTGCTCAACGCAATAGCGCATTTTAACACAGGGCTGGCGGCTTGACAAAAAATTGGGCCTCAACGATTTACTCAGCCACTCCCATCCACTCGCGCTGCTGCACAAGTATTACGTCCTCCGAGCTTGGGTAAGCAAGGGCGGCGGCGTAGCCAGCAGGCGCACTGAGCGGCTGAACATGCCATTGATCGACGGTGTTTTCGCGGTTCCATTCAAGGGCTTGGGCAATTTCTGGTTCGATCGAGACGGCAAAGCTGGAGAGTGGCAACGAAAGGCCCATGCCATGGGCTTTGATATAGGCTTCTTTGCGTGTCCAACAGCGAAAAAATGCAGCAGTCTGATCATCAGCATTCAGCACGGCTTGGCGTTCGCTAGGGGCAAAATAATGCTGAGCAATCCCTGCCAAGTCGTCAAGCTGGCGTTGTTCTTCGATATCTACGCCGATGGTAGCAAGTTGGCTGAGGCCAAGTAGGCCGTAGTTGCCAGCATGTGAGAGGTTAAAGCTCAAATCGACCTCGGCCAATAAGGGCTTGCCATAGTTGTTTTGGCTAAATTCAAGGCTGCTTGGGTCGCGGCCAAGGTATTCGGCCAAAATCAGGCGCATTGCTCCACGGCAAATCGTGTAGCGCACTTGATCATGCTCGAAATGAAAACGCAGCGCCCGCGATTGCTCCTCGGTGTTGAGCACAGCCCAAAAACGGCTACGTTGGGGGCGCAGCCGCGTTAAGTCGAGGAGCCAAATGTCGATTGTGTTAGCAGTTAAGAGCATAGAACATAGAGCATAGAACATAGGATCATTTGATCCACGAAGGACACGAAGCGCACGAAGGAAGAATTGGCTGTAGGCTATTGGCTCTAGGCTTTGGATCTCAAGTTTCTAACCAGTTTCCGATAGCCTATCGCCTGAATCCTAGTGCCTCATCCTTCATCCCTCATCCTTCATCCTTTCATCGTCACGGCGATTATACCATCGGCTTGGGCTTGAATCGTATCGCGGTCGCTGGCAATTTCAGCGTCAGGGATGGCATCAGGCAGGGCATCTTCCATGTAGCGTAATGGGTGATAGTTGAAGCCGATCAAGGCCCAAATTGCCGCACCTAAACCAACCACTACCATCAACAGGCCAATCCCGCGATCAGGCCCAACTCCGAAGAGCCAACCCAAACTGCTGCTGAGTGCACCATTTGCTTCGAGCAAAGGGCCAAATAGTTTATCGGCCAACGGCCCAGCCAGCCAATAGCCCAACGGGATGCTGAGCATGGCCAGCATTTGGTTGGTTGCTTGCACCCGCCCTTGTAGCTCTAGGCCAACTTTGGTTTGGATGAGCACTTGCCAGTGGGCGTTGACTAGCGAAATTGCAAACCACATGCCAAACATGGCCAAGGCCACCAACCATACCGAAGGCCGCAACCCTGCTAAGGCAATGAAAAAGCCTTCGAGAATGACGAAGCCAACCATGCCCTCGGCGCGGCGCTGCAAGCCGCCCCATAAGCTCATAAATAAGCCGCCGAGGAAGCCGCCCAAGGCACAAGCTGCGCTGACAATGCCTAATTCGGCAGGCCCACCAAACGAGAGTACCAACGGACTCATGCTAATGCTGGCGATGCCAAACCAGATGTTGCCCAAGGCGAAAAACAGCACCATCGCCACTAAACTTGGGCGCTTGATGATATATTCCCAGCCGCGCACAATTTCGCGCAGCAATGGCTCCTCGCGCTTGTGATAGAGTGTGTTGGGGAAGCGTACCAAGAACAATACCCCAATTCCCAAGCTGAACGAAATGAAGTCGAGCAAAAAGACTCCGCCCAAGCCAAAGAAGGCCACCATGCCGCCTGCAATAAACGGCGCAATCAGCCCGCCCGTGGCTGAGCCAAGCTGAATCACGCCGTTGGCATGGCCCAGATATTGTTTGGGCACAAGTTGGGTCATGGCTGCGGCATACGCTGGGCGCTGGAAGGTTCCGGCAATCGAGCTAATCGCCGCCGTGAGGTAAATGTGCCAAACCTCAAGTTTATTGGCCCATAGCAGCATGGCAATTACAATTGTCGAAAGCGCCGAAATTGTATCAGCAATAATCATAATCCAGCGCCGATCCCAGCGGTCGGCGATTGCTCCAGCCAATGGCGAAACCAGCAAACTTGGTAGCATTGAGGCAATCGCGGTAAAGGCAAAATCGCTGACTGTGCCAGTTCGTTGGTAGATCCAAATGCCCAAGGCGAAGCTCGATAAACTTGAGCCAAGCATCGAAACTAGCTGGCCCAAGGCGACCATAAAGAAGATTCGTAGGCTGGGCATGCTGGTTTTGTGCGATTTTGATTTGACTGCCGCTTGAATTGATCGTGGTTGT
Organism: Chloroflexota bacterium; assembly: GCA_020161265.1. NCBI lineage: Bacteria > Bacillati > Chloroflexota > Chloroflexota bacterium. The sequence goes on from JAIUOC010000005.1 coordinate 116,907, forward strand.
TGCCATTGCTCGGTTTGTTGCTCGATGATTTGACCCAATTCGTCGGCTTGATGTTTGAGAAAATAATGGCCAGCGTGGGGAATTACATGCAACGTGACGTTATTGCTGAAATATTCCCATTCGCGGTAGCGCTCTTGGTAATATTCGGTTGCCCGATCCATCTCGCCGATGATACAGGCGATTGGGGCTTTGAGTTGTTGCGGCTGTTTTTGGGCAAAGGCTTGGGTGAAATAACGCTCAACTTCACGCGCATCATGGCGCAAACTGCGCATTACAAAGGTTTGTTCTGCTTGATCGACAATTTCGGTGAAGCCACCCAACGCGCGGAGAAAATCGCGATATGTCCGATCCGACATCCAACGATCGGCGGGCATAAGTTTGTTGAGCCATTCAAAGAAGCGGCCTGGCACGCGGGCCGCCGGAAAATTGCCACCGAGCACAATCCCCTGAACTTCGCGGCCTGCTTGCTCCAACAAGCGGCCAATTTCTACGGTCATGGCGCTGCCAACACAATGACCATACAATACAATTGGCCCTTGGGTTTTGGCTTGAATTTCGCTGGCAAGCTGATTTGCCACCACTTCTAAGGCTTGCAATGGCTCGTCGGGGCGGCTGAAATCGTGGCCAGGTAGTTCGGCGGCCAATAACCGATAGCCCTTGGGCATGGCTTGGGCCAATGGTTGATAGGTGATCGCGCTGCCGCCACCATAGGGAATTGCCACAATCGTGGTGTGCTGTTTAGCCTGTGCTTTGGTCAATTCATAGAGCATGCCGCCGCTCTCAGCGCTGCTTGCACCCAAGAGATGAGCGGCCAATTCGCGCACTGTCGGATATTTGAACAGTGTCATGACGCTGACATGGCTGCCAATTTTGCGCACAACCCGAATTGCCTTAAATGATTCGCCGCCTAAATCGAAGAAATTATCGTCGATGCCAACCTGATCAAGCCCCAAAACCTCGGCCCAAATTTCTGCCAATTCATGTTCAGTGGCGGTTTGCGGCGCAACATAGCTATCGAGATTGCGCTCGTTGCTGGGGGCGGGCAAGGCGCGGCGTTCAATTTTGCCATTGGGGTTCAACGGCAATCCATCTAATTCAACAAAGGCAGTTGGCACCATATAATCGGGCAAACTATTGCGCAAGGCCTCGCGAATGCTGCCGATATTCAGGCTTTGGCCTGCTTCTGGCACGATATAGGCGACCAAGCGCTTATCACCTGGTGTGTCTTCGCGCAAAATCACCACGCTATTGGCAACCTGTGCCTGAGCCTGAATCGCGGTTTCGATCTCGCTTAACTCGACGCGATAGCCACGAATTTTGACTTGCAGATCGATCCGGCCCAAAAATTCAATCGCACCATCAGGCTGGTAGCGTACCAAATCGCCGCTGCGATAGAGTCGTGCTCCGGCTTCGGCACTAAATGGATTGGGCACAAAACGCTCGGCAGTCAGATCGGGCCGCCCGATGTAGCCGCGCCCTACGCCAGCGCCGCCAACGTAGAGTTCGCCTGGTACACCTTGCGGCGTTGGTTGCATTCGGCGATCGAGCACATAAATTTGCACATTGCCCAGTGGTCGGCCAAGTGGCACGGTACTGCTGGGGTAGCGCGGTTGGCTGGGAATCGGGTAGGTCAGCATCGAAACCGTGGTTTCGGTTGGCCCATAGTGGTTTTGCAGTTGCACACTAGGCTGAAGTTGGCGAATATCTGCCAGTTGCTCCCAAAGGCTGGCTTCGCCCGCCAAAATCAAGCGCTGCTTGGGAATTACATCGGCCAAGTTTTTCAAGCCGCGCATGGCCTCGAAATGGCTGGGCACAAGTTTCATCACATCGATACGATGCTGGCGAAAATAGGCTGCAAAGGCTTCGGGATCGGTGGCGCGTTCATAGGCCACGATGTGTAATTCGCCGCCACTGCACAAGGCTCCATAGACGTTGGTAGTGCCAAGGTCTGCCGCGAAGGTCGAAACCAAGGCATAGCTCCAGCCATCTTCGGCTTCAATCCGTTGCAATAAGCCTTGAATATAATTGACATAATTGCGGTGCTCGATCGCTACGCCTTTAGGGCGGCCAGTTGATCCAGAGGTAAACAGCACGTACATCAGGCTGCGTGGATCAAGCGCCAAATTCAAGTTTTGGGTTGGCGCTTGGGCAATCGTCGGCCAAGCCTCATCAAGGCAAAGCACCTCAAGATCAAGCGCTGGCAAATCGGCGGCTAGATCGGCGTGGGTAATCAGCATACTCACCGAGCCATCTTCAAGCATGGCGCTGATACGATCTTGAGGGTAAATTGGGTCGATTGGCACATACGCCGCGCCCGCCTTGAGAATCCCCAAGGCTCCCACCAACAAATCCAACGAACGATCAATAAACAAGCCAACTCGCATATCGCAGCCAATGCCGCGTTGATGCAAGCTATGCGCTAGTTGGTTGGCGCGTTGATTCAGTTCGGTGTAGCTCAGGGTTTGGCCTTCAAAATGCAAGGCTGTGCGCTCTGGCACTCGCGCCGCTTGAGCTTCGAACAAACTCACAATTGAATCGACGGCTGGATAATTGGCGCTGGTGCTGTTCCAGGTTTGCAGCAATTGTTGGCGTTCGCTGCTGCTCAGCAAAGGCAAATGCTCGATGCAGGCATCGGGATTGGTCACCGCATATTCCAACAAGCTATGGAAATGGCTGGCCATGCGTTCGATCGTGCTGCGCTCAAACAGATCAGTATTGTATTCGAAGGTGGCACGATTGGCGGCTAAATTCAGATTAATATCAAATTTAGCGCTGCCAGTTTCAATTGCCCCGCCAAATTGCAAGCCAAATTCACCTGAATCGACCGTTTGAATGCTGGTAGTTTGATGCACAAACAAGGCTTGGAATAGCGGGTTATGGCTCAAACTGCGTTCGACTTTGAGCACATCAATCAAGTGCTCAAGCGGCATATCTTGATGCTCAAAAGCGGCCAATGAAGTTTGGCGCACTTGAGCAATCAGGCTACGAAAGCTGGGTGAGCCTGTCAGATTAACCCGAATTGGCAAGGTATTGACGAAAAATCCAATTAAATCTTCGATTTCGCGGCGGGTGCGGTTGGCAATCGGCGTACCAATAATTAAATCGCTTTGGCCCGAATAGCGATAGAGCAAAACCTGAAAAGCCGCCATAAATAGCATAAATGGCGTGGCTCGCTCTTGGCGGCTCAAGCGCTCAACCGCCTCGACCAAACTCCAAGGCAGATGATATTCGACGGTTGCCCCAAGGTCGCGTTTGACCGCTGGTCGCGCATGGTCGGTTGGCAAATTGAGCAATGGTAGCGTGCCGTTCAATTGTGCTTGCCAAAAATTTAAATGTTGCTGATAAACTTCCTCAAGCACATAACGTTTATGCCAAACCGCAAAATCGGCATATTGAATGGGCAGTGCTGGTAGCTCAAGTTGCTCGCCACGTAACCCCGCTTCATAGAGTTGGCCAAGCTCGCGCAACAAGACCCCAATCGACCAACCATCGCAAGCAATATGATGAATCGTCAATACCAATTCAGCGTGATCATCAGCCGTGTGCAGCAACAATCCCCGCAGCATTAAATCCTTGCTGAGATCAAACGGCTGCTGACTGTGGCGTTCGATCTGCTGCTGGCGTTGGCTGGCTTGCTGCTCGTTGCTCAAATTCCGCAGATCTAAAATTTCTAAATTCAGGCTACGGAATGGTTGAATGACCTGCATTGGCTCGTCGTTGAGCACTTCGATTGTGCTCCGCAGCACTTCATGGCGCTGAATAATTTTATCAAGACAAGTTTGCAGTACAGAAATATTAATTTCACCAGCAATGCTGAATGTGGCTGGGATGTGATAAGCGGCGCTTTCTGGTTGCCACTGGCTTAAAAACCACAAGCGTTGTTGGGCAAACGAAAGTTCAAAGGCTGGACGTTCGCCGACGCGGGCCAGCGCTGGAATGCTGGGCACTGGCTTGGCGGCTTGGCGTTGGCGCAAACGTTGGGCCAACAAGGCGCGGCGTTCGGGCGAAAGATCTTCAAGCTGGCGTGCGACTTCGGTCATACTTGCTCACCTCGGCGTTGTTTCAAGCGTTGAGCTAAGAGCGCTCGTTGTTCCGCAGGCATGGCTGCCAACTGGGCGGCTCGTTGCACTTTGGGGTCGGGAGTCAAGCTTGGCACGACGCTAGTTTGGCGTGGTTGCAGGTTGAGAAAATAGCGTTCGAAATGTTCGATGCCAATGTTGTTGATAAAATTGAGGGCAGCGGCTTGCGACCGTTGCGCCAAATCGTTGTAATGCTCACGATCATTCAGCAAACGGCGCAAGGTGGTTTCCCACGGCGTAACATCTTGGGCGGGCACAACTGGAATTGCCGTATAAACTTTGGCTGAAATGCTGCTATATTCGCGAATTTGGGTGACTGGCAGCAGATATTCCACGCCCAGTTTGGCTTCGGGCAAGCCGCCAACATCACTCGCCAGCACTGGAATGCCACGCAACATCGCATCAACCACCACTTGGCCAAACGATTCGCCCCACAGCGATGGCACCAGCAGCACCTTGACATGCTTGAGCACCTCGTTCATATCGGGTGAGGGCTGAATAAATTGCACATTCGGCAGGGCTTCGAGAATCGCCCGATCTTTGCCAGTGGTTGACCACGTTGGTACGGCAGCAAACTGCACTTCGGGCATGCGCTGGGCTAATTCAATAAAAATTGGGCTGCCCTTGAGCATCGACGGATTGATCATCGTGACCGCGCCTTGATCGAAGTTGGCAAGGAACGGGAACGGGCCTGCGCCATACGATGGAAAGCGCAGCACGGTCGAATCGAGATTGCCCCATTCTTTGGCGTAGCGTTGTAGATATTCGCTGACACAGATTAAATCGGCCATTTGTTGTAAGGTACGGGTTTTTGTGGGGTCGTCAACGAAGCATTCGGGGCCAAATGGTAGAGTTGCTTGGCTATGCGAGAGAAAAATAGCGCGGCCTGGATTGGCTTCGTGCGCCACCTCGACCCATAAAAATGAGCGATCTTCGGTGACAATCGTCCAATCGATGTTAAATTCGTTAGTAATTCGGTGAATGAGTTTGGTGAAGAAGCTCAGTGAGCCGCCTGAGGCATAGACATCAACCCCATTCATGTGGTAATGCACCATATCGGGATGGCTGGCATCGACCACCTGAATTTGGCGTTGTTCAAGCTGATTGAGCAACTTTTCTTTGCCATTCTTTTCGCGATTTTCTTCCAGCGGGTAGAGCACGATACATTTGTGGCCGCGCTCGACGAGGCCTTCCATCAAGAAGCGATTGGCTTTATGTGCCCCGCCAGAGACGAACAAATAATCAAGCGGCTGAATCAGCAAAAAGTTCATGCGGTGAGCGCTCCTTCATCAGCTAACAAGGCTTGAATTTCTTCATCAGAGAGGCCATCGAGTTCGTTCAACAGGTCGGCAAGTTCGGCATCATCGGCATTAGCAATTTGATATTGCTCGATCAACTGGGCAGTGGCGGCGATGGTTGGCTCAACGCCAAGCAAGACTGAGAGCGGAATTTCCACCGCAAACGTGCTGCGAATCGCTGAAACAATTTGGGTTGCCAACAGCGAGTGGCCGCCAGCATCAAAGAAATCATCAAGCACGCCAATGTTGGGAGTATCCAAAATATTTTCCCAAATCGCGGCGATCTGCTGTTCAAGCGGCGTGCGTGGGGCAACATAATTTTCACTAACGGTCAGCAAGGCAAAATCTGGTTCAGGCAAGGCTGCTAAATCGAGCTTGCCATTGGGCGTGCGTGGCAATTCTTTCACGACGGTATACGAGAGCGGTACCATATATTTGGGCAGCATGCTCTCCAAATAGCGGTAAATATCGCGATAGTAGGGCATAACTTCGCCGTGTAACACCAAATACGAAACCAAACGCTCGGTCTGGTTATGGTCGTGATGCAGCGTGACCACGGCGTGGCGCACATTGGGGTATTCCATCAACAGCATTTCAATTTCGCCTGGATCGATGCGATAGCCGCGATGCTTAATTTGATGATCGATGCGTCCGCGAAACTCAAGGCTGCCATCGCTCAAGCGTCGCACCAAATCGCCAGTGCGATACATGCGACTGCCCGATTGCTCGCTCCATGGATTGGGCAAAAAGCGCTCGGCAGTTTGATCGCCAAGGCCAAGATAACCATGGGCCAGGCCAACGCTGCTGACCAATAATTCTCCCACCGCCTCGCCTTCGACCAAATTTAAGTGCTCATCGACGATATAGGTTTGGCTATTGCTGATGGCATTGCCAATGCTGACGGCCATGCCATAGCGCAAAGGCTGGCTCATGGTGGCGCAAACCGTGACTTCGGTCGGGCCATAGGCATTGATAAAACGCCGGTTTGTGCCCCAACGGGCCACAATTTCAGCGGTGCAAGCCTCGCCTGCTGAAACGATGGTTTGTAAATTGGGCAAGTCGCGTGGATCGAGCAACGCTAGGACTGAAGGCGGCAGGGTGGCAACCGTAATGTGGTGATCACGCAGGGTTGTCAATAAATCTGGTCCGGGTAAAAGATCGTTCGTTGGGGCTACAAACAAAGTTGCAGCCTGAAAAAAAGCCGTCAGCATCTCAGAAATCGAAGCATCGAAGCTGGGCGAGGCAAATTGCAAAATTCGTGATTGGCTGTTGATGCCGAAGCGCTCGGTTTGAGCAGCCGCCAAATTGGCCAAACCGCGATGCGGCACGAGCACGCCCTTAGGCTTGCCAGTCGAGCCAGAGGTATAAATGATATAGGCCAGATCGTCGGGTGTAAGTTGATGTTCGGGAGCATGGCTTGGTTGTTGTGCCAGCTCAGCGGCTAATTGCTCAAAAATATGCAATTGTTGCTCAGGAAACTGGCTGGCGGTGAGTTGAGTCGCCAGTACCAAACTCGCGCCACTGTTGCCCAACATATATTTAAGCCGTTCTTGGGGATAACTCGGATCAAGCGGTAAGTAGACAGCGCCCGCCTTCCAAATCGCTACGGCGGCGATCATTGCCTCAACCGAGCGCTCAAAGCATGCGCCAACTGTCTGGCCACGGCGCACACCTTGGCGGTGCAAATAATGAGCAAGCTGATTGGTACGCTGTTCGAATTCAGCGTAACTCAACTTGAATTTGCTGGTAGCAATGGCAATAGCCTGTGGCGAATGCTGGGCGTGCGTGCTGATAACATCATGCACAAAAACTGTGCCTGTGCGGTCGGCGGTGATCGGCGCTAATGTCGCTATTGACATAACACGGCTCCTTCGCATCGTTTTAGATTGTAGTTTTAGAATTGTTGCGATGCCTATGGAGCAGCGATAGCCTCAGCGCAACCGCCAAATAGCCCCGTAGGCAGGGCATGGTGATCGGTTAGGGGAATCATTAAATACACACGACTCTTCAAGGCCATACTATACGCCAAAGCCATGGCTTTTGTCAATTTGTTGGATGAACAAACAATTGAACAAATATGAAAATTCCTACGATTGCTTGTAGCTTAATCGACTAAACAATCGGCCAAAAAAACAATCGGATGCTGAGCGATTACACCTGTGCCAGCCTCAATTTGATGACGACAAGACATGCCAGCGGCGAGAATTGGCTGTTGGCTGCTGCGAACCGCTGGAAATAGGCGTTGTTCGCCACAAGCCAGCGAAACTTCGTAATGTTCGCGTTCATAGCCAAACGAGCCAGCCATGCCGCAACAACCGCTCTCAATTTCGTGGACTGCTAAGTTTGGCACGAGTCGCAACATCGCCAAGAGTGGGTTGGTGCTGATCAAGGCTTTTTGATAGCAATGACCATGGACTAAAACCTGATCGGCTGGTCGTTGCTTTTTCCAATGCCACGTCACGCCCTCAGCTGCCAGTTTGACTAAAAATTCTTCGATGAAATAGCTTTGCGCCGCCACGATTTTGGCAGCGTTGGTCGTCACCAGCGCTGGATATTCATCGCGAAAGCTGGCGATACAACTTGGTTCTAGGCCAATAATTGGCACGCCCAATTCGGCAAATGGCGCGAGTAGTGCGATGTTATGCTCTGCATTGGCCCGAGCTTCGGCCAACATTCCCTTGGAAATTAATGGCCTGCCACAACAACGCCGTTCTTCGATTAAATAAACCTTGTAGCCCGCCGCGCTGAGAATTTTAACCGCTGCTTGGCCGATCTGAGGTTCGTTGTAAAGTGTAAAGGTATCATCCCAAAGAATTAGCGGGCCACGCGGTGCAGCGTGAGTTTGGCTTTGGCGTTTAAACCATGTCCGAAATGAGCTATTTGCCAAGGCTGGCAATTGCCGTCGTTGATCGATGCCCAAACTGCGATCAAGTAGCCAACGGGTGACTGGTTGAGCCAACAGCCAATTATTCAAGCGTGGAACCAACATGCCAAGTTGGTTGATTTTGGCGATTTGGCCAAACAAACGGCTGCGCCACGGTACGCCATGAGTTGCTTGATACTGGGCTAGCCATTCCGATTTGAGCCTCGCCATATCAACAATCGATGGGCATTCGCGTTTACACGCCTTGCATTCAAGGCATAAATCCATGGCCTCGTGCAATTCAGGGCTGCTCAAACCATCAGCACCAAGCTGACCAGTCATGGCTGCTCGCAGCGCATTGGCGCGGCCACGGGTCGAGTTGGCCTCGTCGTGAGTCGCCATATACGATGGACACATTACGCCTGCATCATCTTTGCGGCAAACTCCTTGGCCATTGCACATCTCGACTAAGCCAGCAAAACCACCATCAGGCGTGAAATCGAAAAAGGTTACGCTGGGCGCATGCGGCGTTTGGTAGCTGGGGTTGATGCGCAGGATTTCAGGTTGCCATGGCTGGGGTGCAGCCAAAATCTTGCCTGGATTGAAGATTTGGTTTGGGTCGAACAATTGCTTGATTTCGCCAAAGGCTTGGTGCAATGCTGCGCCATACAATTGTTGATTGAAGGCGGAGCGGGCTAAGCCTTCGCCATGTTCGCCCGTGGTTGTGCCGCCAAGGCTAATCGCTAAACTCGCAACGGCCTGCGAGATTTGAGCCATCTGGGCCAAACCCTGCTTAGTTTTCAAATTAATTAATGGATTGATGTGCAAGCAACCAACCGAGGCATGGGCATAAAATGTGGCTTCAGTGCCAGCTTCGCGGCAAATTGCTTCAACTCCACGGGCATATTCGGCCAAGTGAGCGACTGGCACGGTTGCGTCATCAACAAAAGCTAGCGGCTTGGCATCGCCACGTTGGCTCATCAACAAACCTAAGCCAGCCTTGCGCACTGCCCAAACATTGGCAATGGCAGTGGGCGTGGTTTCGCGCACTATCAGGCCAGTTTCGCCCAACGCTCGTAAATGCGCTTCTAAGGCCGCATCGTTGGCAGCTAATTCAGTGGAATCGGTTCCCGCCCATTCAACAATTAAGACCACGCGTGGTTCGCCCACCACAAAGCTCAGGCGCGAACCGTACTCAGGGTTTTGGCAGGTCAAATTAATAAAATAACGATCAAATAATTCGACCGCGCTTGGGTTAAAGCGCAACATTTCGGGTACTAAAGCCAAAGCTCGTTGCAGATCATCAAAATGCCAGAGTGCTAGCCGTGTGACCTTTGGTCGGGCTACCAAACTAAGTTGGGCGGCAACCGTCAAGCCGAGTGTGCCTTCGCTACCAACCAAAATTGGCACAGCACTAAATAGTTGTTGTTGCTGTTGGCGTTGCAGCATGCGCTGGAGATTGTAGCCCGCGACATTGCGCCAAACTTGCGGGTAATCGCGCTCAATGTTGGGGGCATAACGCTCAACAATTTGGCCAATTTGAGCTTGAATCTGCTGCTGACGCGGATTATTGGCTGAGTGGGTTGACCAAATCGCCAGCGAGCTATCATCTAAAATCGTTTCCATGGCGAGGGTATGATCAACAGTCATGCCATAGACAATTGAATGCGAGCCAGTTGAATTATTGCCGAGCATGCCGCCGATCGTCGCCGAAGCACTCGACGAAGGGTCGGGGCCAAACATCAGGCCATGCGGTTTGAGGAAATTATTCAAACGGTCGAGGGTGCAGCCAGCTTCAACCCAAATTTGGCGACTGCCTGGATCAAACTCACCAATTTGACCGAATGAATGCGAGAGATCAACAATAATTCCCGCGCCAATGGCTTGACCCGAGAGGCTTGTGCCACCGCCACGCGGCACAATTGGCACATGGTAACGTTGAGCGATTTCGACGATTGCCTGCAAATCGGCGCGATCACGCGGAATAACCACCGCTTTGGGCATGACGGCGTAGGATGAGGCATCGGTGCTATACAGCGCACATGTCAAGCGGTCGGCGTGAACCTTGCCACGAACCGACCGCTGAAGTGCAGCCAAAACCTCAGCCTGAAGTTCTGCTGCGTGGCTCATCGATTAATAGCCGCGACTAGCATTAACCATGGCACTGCGTCCGCTCAAAATTTCGAGGAATTGCTGGTGATCCATGGGATGCGAGAACATTGGATAATCTTTGCTGATTGCGCCTTGTTGCTCTTCGGCGCTGGTGGCGGCTACACAATCGGTCAGGGTGATCACGTTGTAGCCACGTTCATAGCCTGAGCGCATGGTCGATTCGACGCAGCAGTTGGTCAAAAAGCCCGCCAAAACCAAGTTGGTCAAGCCCCGACTGCGCAAAATAAAATCAAGGTTGGTGCTGGCGAAGGTGTCGAGGCCACGCTTGCCCTCGATCACAATATCGCTGCTTTCTGGAGCCAGCACATCAACCAATTCCGCGCCCCAAGTGCCCTTGCGGAAGGCGTTGTTATCGACCACGCCCTTGAGAATGCCATAGGGATGGCTAGTAATTTCGCGGTAGCCTTCGGCAAATGAAATTGGGGCATGAATGATCGTCACGCCTGCCTCGCGGGCTTGTTTGACCGTTTCGATCGCGTTGGCCAGCATATTGGTGGCTTGCATACTTTCGGCGACAGCGCCGTGGAGCGCCCCGCCTTCCGAGGTGAAATCGTTTTGAAATTCAATCAAGACCAGTGCGGTGGTGGATGGATCGATCTGCATACTATCTCCCTTGTGGCTGAAATGGAGAACGCTGATCGGGCGGCATTAATGTGAGCTACATTGCCCAAGCCCATTATCACAAAGAACCAATTGAAGATCAAGAGTGGAAAAGGATGAAGGATGAATTATGAAGGATGAAGATGAGGGATCAGGGGCTAGGGGTCAGAGGTCAGGCATTGAGGCGAGGTTTTAACGCAGAGGCGCAGAGTGTTGAGAAGGATGAATGATGAGGGATGAAGGATGAGGGATGAAGGATGAAGGGATATGCTCTCCACATTGAGCTTGAAGTTCTTTGCGATCTTCGCGATCTTCGCGGTTTCAACCCTTCGTGCGCTTCGTGTCCTTTGTGGATCAAAACCGATCCCCAACCTCCAACAACCGACCCCCACCTAATGTTCTATGTTCTTTGATCTATGTTCTTCCGTCCGGTTGATCAGCAACCATAATTACGGTAAAATGAGCTAGAGTGCCTTTTGGGGCTTTATTGCGTTAAACTTTCATCCTGTCGGAGGTATGGTAGCGTGCCAACCTATGTGTATGCGTGCCAAGCATGTGGCGCACAATTCGAGCAATTTCAACGCTTCTCTGACGAGCCGCTGACCATCTGTCCGCGCTGTCAAGGCATGATCAAGCGTGTGTTTCAACCGGTTGGCGTGGTATTCAAGGGTAGTGGATGGTATATTAATGATAGTCGTTCAGGCAATAACAATAGCGCTAGCAGCAAATCAAGCACTCCAGCACCAGCCAGCAGCGATGCTAGCAGTGCCGCGCCTGCCGCTGCTACCAGCGAAAGCAAGCCTGAAGCACCCAAAGCCGAAGCCAGCAAATCAGAATCATCGGCTGCGGCCTAAAGCGACATTCAAGAACCCAAGGTACTTGGCTTAAGGCTAATGGCCTTGGGCTTTCTTTTTGTCTGCGAAAGGAAGGATCATTATGCGGCATTGGTGGCGTTTGGTTCGCGAAGATATTCGGACAATTTTACACAATGATCCTGCTGCTCGCTCAATTTTTGAGGTGCTGCTCTACCCAGGCTTTCAAGCGGTGCAAATCCATAGGCTGACCCACTGGCTTTGGGGTCTGAACTTGCCGTTTATTCCGCGCTTGCTCTCGCAAATTACGCGCTTTTTCACCGGCATTGAAATTCACCCCGGGGCCACAATTGGCCAGCGCCTGTTCATCGACCATGGCATGGGCATCGTGGTTGGCGAAACTGCGATTATCGGCGATGATGTGGTGATGTATCAAGGTGTGACCCTGGGTGGGACGGGTAAGGAAACAGGCAAGCGCCACCCAACCATCGGCAATAATGTGGTGATTGGGGTGGGAGCCAAGGTGCTGGGGGCAATTACGATCGGCGATGGCGCTCGGATCGGCGGCGGCGCGGTGGTGGTTAAACCTGTACCCGCCCATTCGACTGCGATTGGCGTGCCTGCGCGGGTGGTCGCCACCCGTGATCCCCAAACGGGCCAAACCAACCGCGTCGAAATGTTGCCCGACCCTGAGGGCGCGATGTTGCGCTCCTTGCACGAATCAGTTCAACATTTAAATCAACGGGTGGTTGAGCTTGAAAGCGCCATGGGCAGTCAAGCTTATCATATTGCCGCGCTCAGTGCCCAACGCACCAACGGCGATGATCCCTTCGATTGCCTTGATGATTTACAAAGTTACGAGATGCACTACGCTGACGGTATTTAATTTTTTGTGTTGAGGAGCCACATCTATGGCATTAGCAATTTACAACACGCTTACCCGCCAGACCGAGCCGTTTACACCGTTGGTTGCTGACCATGTGTCGATGTATGTCTGTGGGCCGACGGTGTATTCTGATGCCCATATTGGCCATGCCATGTCAGCGGTGGTGTTCGATGTGGTGCGGCGCTATTTGGAATGGTCGGGCTACGCCGTGCGTCATGTGATGAATTTTACCGATGTTGACGATAAAATTATTCGCCGTGCCAACGAGCAGGGCCGCGATCCCATGGAATTGGCCGAGAGCTATACGTTGGCCTTTCTTGATCAATTGGGCCAATTGAATGTGCTGCCCGCCACGGCCTACCCCCGTGTTTCCACTACCATTCCGCAAATTATTCAATTTATCGAAGGCCTGATTGCCAAAGATGCAGCCTACCACGCCAGCAATGGCGATGTGTATTTTCGGGTACGAGCCGACGAAGATTATGGCAAACTTTCGCGTCGCGCTGTCGATGATATGCGCTCTGGTGCTCGAATTGCTCCTGATGAAGCCAAAGATGACCCGTTAGATTTTGCGCTGTGGAAATCGGCCAAACCAGGCGAGCCAGCTTGGGCAAGCCCATGGGGCCAAGGCCGACCTGGTTGGCATATCGAATGCTCAGCCATGAGTTTGCACGAATTAGCTGAGCAAATTGATATTCATGGTGGTGGCAACGACTTGATCTTCCCCCACCACGAAAATGAAATTGCCCAAACCGAATCATTGACTGGCAAAAATTTTGCCCAAGTCTGGATGCACAATGGCATGTTGCAATTGGCTGGCGAGAAAATGAGCAAGTCGCTGGGTAATTTGATCACAATTGATCAATTTTTAAGCGAGCACTCTGCCGATATTATGCGCTTGCTGGTGCTTTCTGGCTCGTATCGTGCGCCATTGGTTTATAATGATGAGGTTTTGGCTGATACTCAACGCAAACTTGAGCGCATCATGTCGGCGTTGAAACCAGCCCATGGTACTGCTAGCAGCGGCCCAGTCGTTGAAACGCTGAACGCAATTGTTGCCAAAGCTCCAGCCGATTTCCGTGCAGCAATGGACAGCGATTTCAACAGTGCAGCAGCCTTGGCGGTTTTGTTTGATTTGGTGCGTTCGATCAACGCTGCTCGTGATGCAGGCGTTGGTGGCGAGCCATTCGCAGCAGGTCAAGCCCGTTTACGCGAATTAGCTGCGGTGCTCGGCTTACGCTTAGAAGCGCCCAGCGCCAGCAAAACCGATGCTGCGCCATTTATCGAATTGTTGATTGAATTACGCACCGAGTTGCGTAAAGCCAAACAATGGGCACTCTCCGATTTAGTACGCAACCGCCTGAGCGAGCTTGATGTCCAACTCGAAGATGGCCCCAACGGCACAACCTGGACGGCGAAAGGATGAGGGATGAGGGATGAGGGATGAGGGATGAGGGATGAGGGATGAGGGATGAGGGATGAGGGATGAGGGATGAGGGATGAGGGATTTATTGCGACGTTTAATTATTTTGTCTATCAAAAAAAGGAGTGACAGGCTGAGGAATGATATTCATACTTCATCCCTCTTCCTTCATCCTTCTAAACAGGGGTTTTTATGCAGTGGCTCGAACTGAGCGTGACCGTCGATACCGAAGCGGTCGAAAGTGTGTCGGAATTATTTGCCCAATATGGCTATAACGGTGGTGTGGCCGTCGAAGAGGCGATCATTCCATCGCCCGACTCACCTGAATATCAAATTGATACCAATAAACCCGTGATTGTGCGCACCTACCTGCTGGCCAATGAGCAAGCCGCCGATGCCCAAACCCAGATCGAGCGCGGTTTGTGGGTGCTAGGCATGATGCGCCCAGTTGGCGATTTGCACGTTAAAACCATCGCTGAGGAAGATTGGGCCAATGCGTGGAAGGAGCATTATCGCACCCGCCGCATCGGCCAACGCTTCGTGATTGTGCCCTCGTGGCTGGAATACGAGCCTGCCGAAAACGACGTTGTACTGAATCTCGATCCAGGCATGGCCTTTGGCACAGGCTTGCACCCCACCACCCAGCTCTGCCTTGAGTTGATGGAATTGATCGAATTTAACAACACCACAGTGCTTGATCTTGGCTGTGGCTCAGGGATTTTGGCGGTTGGCGCGGCCAAACTTGGCTCCCAACGGGTTTTGGCGTTGGATACCGACCCAATCGCGGTGGAAGCAACTGCTGAAAACGCCCGCATCAATCATGCCGAAACCTTGGTAACCGCCTTGGAAGGTAGCTTGGGCGATGCACCCTTGGAGCATTGGCTCGGCTGGGAAGGCGCACAACTTGGCACGCCGCAAAGCTATCGTCACCACAACGAGTTTGATGTGATTTTGGCCAATATTTTGGCGAAAGTGCACGTTGTGTTGGGCAATGATTACCTTGCGGCGCTCAAACCAGGCGGCGTGCTAATCACATCTGGCATTATCAACGAGCGCGAAGCTGATGTGGTGGCCGCGTTTGACGCAGTTGGCTTAGAGCAAGTTGAACGGCGTACCCAAGGCGATTGGGTCGCTTTTACCCATCGCAAACCAGCCTAATGAAAAATACCTACCGCTTTTTTGTGCCCGCCGAGGCGATTCAGGGCGAAACGTTGGCAGTGGTCGAGCGCGAATTGCTGCACCAATGGAACAACGTGCTGCGTTTGCGCGTTGGTCAGCATATTGCTTTGCTCGATGGCCTTGGTATGGGCTATATTGCTGAATTGACTAGCCTGAACAAGCGTGAAGCGCAGGGGCGGATTTTGCAACGCTACCCAGCGAACGGCGAGCCAAGTATCAATGTGACACTTTATTTAGCCCTGACCCGTGGCGAACGCTTTGAAATTGCCTTGCAAAAATGCACCGAATTGGGCGCAACCGCCTTTGTGCCCTTGCTGTGTGAGCGTTCGCAAGCCGATGTTTCTGCCACCAAACGCGAACGTTGGCAACGAATTATTCGCGAGGCGGCTGAGCAAGCAGGCCGTGGGCGTTTGCCAAGCTTACACGAAGCCCAAACTGTGGCCCAAGCCTTGCCTCAAGCCCGTGGCCATTTGCTGTTAGCCGAAACTGGTCAGACCTTGTCGTTTAAGTCAGCTTTGGCTTTAGAACCACGCCAAGAATTAGCAATTTGGAGCGGGCCTGAGGGTGGTTGGAGCGACAACGAGCTTGAGGCAGCTCGCCAAGCAGGCCTTGTCAGCGTTAGTTTAGGCTCGCGCATTTTACGGGCTGAGACGGCTCCAATTGCCGCCTTGGCCGCGATTATGTTTCAATTTGATCAATGGTTTAGCCCAAATTCGTGCTAGCATGAACCATAGCCTGAGCGGCAACGCGGCCCATCCATTCGATTGCTAATGCCAACCTAACCTACAACTAGGTGCTTAAGTTGTACACTGCTATACAGGCTGGATTAGCCTAGGTTAAATTGCATGAAACGAGGTTTTCTATGAGCGAATTCCAGCCCACGTCGGGCGGCGGCTCAGCAGCATCATCAAAAATATGGGTGGTGTTGAGTGGGATTGTTGGAGTCTTGTTGGTGGTCGCAATTGCCCTGGGGGCTGGCTATTATTGGGGAAGCACCTCGAAAGAACAGGTGATGACGGCAGCTAATCAAGTTTTAGCGACCGAAACTGCCATGATTATGCAAGCTACCGCTCAGGCGTTGCCACCTGCGGGCGCTGATAAAGATTTTCAGACCTTTTGGGAAGTTTGGAATCTGGTCAATAAAGAGTTTTATCATACCGAGCCAATCGATGAAAAGCAAATGATGTATGGCGCAATTCGCGGCATGCTCCAATCGCTTGGCGATGATTTTACTGGCTTTCAAGAACCCGAAGCCGCCGAACGTTCACGCGAGGATATGCGCGGCAATTTCGAGGGTATCGGCGCTTATGTCGAATATAAAGAAGGCCAGATCTTAATTGTTTCGCCGATTGAAGGCTCACCTGCTGAAAAAGCCAATGTGCGAGCTGGCGATATTGTGGTCGCGGTCGATGGCAAGCAAATTAGTGAAGTAATTGAGAATCTTGAACGCGATCAAGCGCTGTCTGAAGCGATTAAGCTGATTCGTGGCCCCAAAGGCTCACAAGTCGTGATCACGGTCTATCGCACCAGCGAAGAAAAACAAATCGATATTACAATCGTGCGCGATACGATTCCATTGATCAGTGTGCGCTCAACCATGATTGGCGATATTGGCTATATTCAATTGAGCGAGTTTAAGCAAACCTCTTACGATGAATTAGACCAAGCGATTGCCAAACTCAAGCCCAATAATCCTAAGGCGATTATTTTTGATTTGCGGAATAACCCAGGCGGTTATGTTACCCAAGCCCAAAATATCCTTGGTCGCTTTACCAAAGATGGCGTGACCCATTATCAAGAAAATAGCAATGGAGTCCAAAAGGAATATCGCACCTTGCAACAAGGTACGCCGCAGGAGTTGTTTGATATTCCGGTCGTGGTGCTCGTGAATGGTGGTTCGGCTAGTGCCTCAGAAATTGTCTCTGGCGCAATGCAAGATACCAAACGGGCAACCTTGATTGGTGAAAAAACCTTTGGCAAGGGTTCAGTTCAAAGTGTGCATACCCTGACTGATAAGTCGGAAGCCCGTATTACCGTGGCCCATTGGCTAACTCCCAACAAGCGGGCGATTCATACCTTGGGGATTACGCCGGATTATGTGGTGCCATTCTCGGATGATGCAGCTCAATATCCGGTTGAATGTATTTTGAATCGCACCCCAGCCGATGGCGCAACCAGCTGTGCCGATTCACAATTGTTCTGGGCGCTGAAGTTCTTGAACGAACAACAAACGCCACCACCACCACCAACTCCTACCATTACGCCAACTCCTGGCAAATAGATAGCCATAAAAAAACGCCCGCTCAAGCTTGAGCGGGCGTTTGATGTTTTAGCGTTGTTGGGCCGCGTATAAATCGCGTGGAACCATTTGGAAGCTGCTCCAGTGCGATGACATTAACGGGTCGTCTTCGTCGCGGGGTAGGTGATGGAAGGTAATTCCATACCAAACGATCGGGTCAGTCAGGGTTTGGTTATTCACGAAACCACTGACATCATCGGCACAACCACTACCATCGTTGTGTGAAACCCACCGTTCACAAGGGTTATTTTCGGTCACATACACATCATTATTGGTCCATGGCTCGAAGGTTGGCCCACGGAATACATGATCTGAATTGCCGATCAACTCATAGGAGATCACGTGACCATCGGTGTTGGTGACCGTTTTGTTCTTGACCCGCCATGAGCGGAAATTTTCAGGGTTGACCTTAACTGCTGTTTCGGTCGTGTAATCTTGCAATTGAAGGTTGCGCTGAGCAGCACCGCTCGAATCGAATTCGATTTGCTCAACCACATTGTTGGTATTGCCACCAAGGGCAAAATCGATCCGCCAGTAGTAATTGTGAATGTGCGATGTACCATATTGGCAGCTACTGGCATCGATTTTCCAGCCATATTTGGCGACATTGGTACATTTTTGCAACTTACCAGTCGCACCAATGCCTGGCTCAATCGTGGCATCATCATGAAAAATCCATTGGCTAACATAGTTATATGCACCAATATGCGAAACCGAGCGTAATACCAAGGCCGAGCCTTGTTTGACTTGGGCATAGTATTTGTAGGCATAGCCAGTTGGCACAACTGTCACACACAGTACATTCCGGCTGTTATTTTGAATCAACGTGCCATCGGGGCAATCGGCTGCCACCATGTTATTCATATGGCCGCCACCCAAACCATAATCCGAGAGATCATGGAAACGAGCAGTGTTATCGTCATAGGGTACGTGAATTTGGGCCAAATTGATTTGATTGATCACCGAAATTTGGCTACCGCCTGGTGGCGTATAGCGGATACTGCGCAACACGATGCCTTCGCTGCTGCGTTCTTCCCAACATAACATCCAATTAGCGCCATTTGCCAAGGTTTTATTAATGGCGAAACTGCCACCTGAGCAGCGGTCGCGGGTCTGGGCAGTGGCTTCTTGCTGAGTCTGGGTGCTAAACAAACTGACTGCAATTAATAGCATCCCTAGCAGCATGCCCCAACGTGCTGAAAGCTTCATCACCAAACTCCTAACGATTCAAACTAACCACAAGGCCATTCGAGAGATCGACAATCGGGGTGCTACTGACCGCCCATTCATTATCGGCACTGAGCAACAATTGCACACAACGATTTTGTTGGCAACTTCGCAGCACTGCGGCGTTATCAATTTGGGGTTCGGCGATATACACAAAACCAGCAGCACGCAGTTGGCTGGCTGTCGTCAAGCTCTTTTTCGTCAAGGCTTGGTATTCACCGCGTAGTTGTGGCCCAAAAGTTGGATGATCGAGCACTAATTGTAAAGCGCGAGCAGTTTCACGATCGGTTGGGTGGGGTTGGCTGCCACGGGCTTGCTCTAAGGCATCAACTTTGCCTGTGCTGAGATTGACCAACACAGCGACCAAGCTGTTTTTGGCATAATCGAAAATCAGCACATCGGCACGTCGTTGCCATGAACCCTTATCATATACGGCTTGGATTTCTTCGTGGCGTTCGGTTTTGACGAACTCCAACTGGGCATCAGCAGGTACGGCCTTGTTTTCAACAAATTTGCCGCGTTTGGCTTGCCATTCAGCTTGGGCTAGCTTTTGGGCTTGTTCGATTTCGGCTAGCGACAGTGGATCATAGCCAGCCCGATTGCTCTGGTTGGCAATTTCGACTTTACCAGTGGTGATGTTCGGGGCGGCGGTGGCCTGCGGATCACGCCGCAGATAGACGATCAGCAGGGCGATCAACGCGCCGCATGTCAGCCATGCAACGTTTTTGAGCACTGCCCGTGAGCGAGATACGACCATCGGACTCTCCTTACAGCAGAAATGGTTCAATAATCAAGCAGCCGCATTGCGATGGGCGTTGGGCCAGAAACCAACATAACCCAGAACGTGCGTCACTGCCTGAACGATAGCCTAAAGGGTATGAACAGTGCTGTTCATACCCTCGAACATGCTTTAGTTGGGAGGAAAAAGGGAAAGTTTAGACCACGAATGTGCCATTTTTTTGGAACAATTGACCATCGACATAAACTTCGCTGTTTTGACGTAAATCGCAAACCATGTCCCAGTGGATTGCCGATTGGTTCAAGCCGCCAGTTTCAGGGTAGGAAGCGCCGACTGCCATATGGATTGTACCACCCATTTTCTCATCGAATAAGATGTTACGGGTGTAATTTTTGATGTTGGGGTTGGTGCCAAAGGCAAATTCGCCCAAAATCCGTGCGCCAGCATCAACATTCAACATTTGCTCAAGGAAATCTTGGCCGCTCTTGGCCGTTGCCTTGACAACTTTACCAGCTTCGAAGGTTAATTGCACATCTTCGACTTCGCGTCCATTATAGATCGCTGGGAACGAAAAGCGTACAATGCCATTGACGTTGGTTTCTTCGGGGCCAGTAAAGAACTCGCCATCAGGGAAGTTGGCATCGCCTGCACAGTTGACAAAACTGCGCCCAGCAATTCCCAGTCGAATATCGGTGCCTTCACCTAGGATATGCACTTCGCGCTTATTTTGCAAGTAATTGATCAAATGGGCTTGCATATCGTGAAGTTCTTGCCATTTGGCGATTGGGTCGGCTTCGTTCAAGAAACACACGCCATACACAAAATCTTCAAAATCGGGCAAACTCATGTTGGCATCTTGAGCCAAGCCCTCGGTTGGAAAGAGTGTAACACACCAGCGAAAATCGCCAGCATGGGTGCGTGACATCAATTTGCCCATCAATTCGCGGCGCGATTTTTGAAATACCGATTGGCGTTCAGGGTCAACATGCGAGAGTTCGCGGGTGTTGCTTTGAGCATCGATCCGAATCCGCACATCGGCAGTTTCAATCCCCAAACGATCGTAGGGCGAGATCCATTGCAATTGCTTATCGTTGCCATGATTGAGCAAAATTCGCGAAAGCCCAGGCATCACCGTGTGAGCAACGGGATGCCCGCCAGCCAGCAAAATTTCGCGATACATTGCTTGAACTAAGGGCGCAGCAGCAGGCTCACTCTGCAAAACCACCAATTCGCCCTCTTTGATTTTCATCGAATAATTGACCAACGTATGAGCCATTTTGAGAACCCGTGGATCGGCCATGCCAACTCCTTACACAACACAAGCACTCGCCCTTCACAACGAAGGGCGAGCATGAAAGGCGATTAGGCGGTTAATTCATCGAGTTTGGTCACCAAATCGCCGAAGCGATTCATGGCGCGATGAATTGGATCGGGGGTGGTCATATCGACCCCGGCTCCTTTGAGCAGATCGATTGATGATTTGGAATTACCACCCCGCAAGAAGTTGACGTAGTTTTCAGCAGCACCAGCGCCTTCGGTCAAAATCTTATCGGCCAAGGCCAAGGCAGCTGAGATGCCAGTGGAATATTGGTAGACATAGAACGAGCGATAGAAGTGGGGAATCCGTGCCCATTCAATATCCAATTCTTCGTCAATAACCAATTCGGGGCCATAGTATTGCTCGATCAAACGACGATACAAGGCGCTAAGGTTATCGGCAGTCAGCGCTTCGCCTTGCTCGACCATGCGATGGGTTTCGCGCTCGAACTCGGCGAACAAGGTTTGGCGCAATAACGTGCCGCGAATATCATCAATTTGCTGGGTGACCAATTGCAAGCGCAAAGCTGGGTCATCGCTGGTTTTGAGCATATACTCGGCCAGCAAAGCCTCGTTTAAGGTTGAAGCGACTTCGGCCACAAACAAAGTGTAATGGCCATAGGTGTAGGGTTGATATTTACGGGTCATCAACGAGTGCATCGAGTGACCAAGCTCGTGGGCTAGGGTAAAGAGACTATTCAAATTATTTTTGTAGTTCATCAAAATAAAGGGCTGTGAGGTGTAACAACCCCAGGAATAGGCTCCCGAGCGTTTATTTTTATTTTCGTAACGGTCAACCCAGCGTGATTCTAGCCCATGGCCAAGGCTTGAGCTATATTCGGCCCCAAGTGGCTCCAAGGCGCTCAAAATCAACGAAGCACCTTGTTCAAAGTCGATTTTGGTTGGGGCTGCGCCGTTTAATGGTACAAACCAATCGTAGGCATGCAGGCTATCAACTCCCAAAATGCGCTTGCGCACTGCGCCATAGCGATGCAATTTGGGCAAGTGCTCATGGACTGTGCTGATCAAATTGTCGTAGACGCTCATAGGAATTTCTTTTGGTTTTAAACTGGCATCTAAGGCTGAATCGTAGCCACGCGCCTTGGCATAGAAAATATTGCTGCGCACGTTGGTCGCATAATTGGCCGCCAACATATTACGAAATTGGCGGTAGGTGCGGTGGATACTCATAAAAGTGTCGCGGCGAATGCGTTGGTTGGGGTTTTCCAGCAACACTGCATAGCGACCCATCGTTACTTCGAGCGGCTTGCCCTGTTCATCTTCAATCGGCGGGAATTTGAGGTCGGCATCGCTAAACATGTTGAAGGTGGTTTGAGCGCCGCGGCTAATCTCACCACTTTGGGCTAATACCTCTTCAACTTCGCCTGAACGGGTGTGTTGGCGCAAACGAATTTGCTCTTCTAAGTCGCGGCGATAAAGTTCGAGGGCGGGCAAACTGCTAATGTAGCCCAGAATTTGCTCATCGGAAAGGGCTAAAAGCTCTGGCTCGTACCATGAGGTGGCGGCACTAACTTTAATTGAGAGGGCGGCAGCGCGTTCTTCGAGGGCTTGGTAATGTTGGTTGGCGGTATCTTCGTCGGCGCGTAGGCTGGCGTAGACATAAATTTGTTCGAGCACCATGCCAAGGGCTTCTTGGGCTTGAAAGACTGCCAACAACGCCTCAGGACCATTGGCGAGCGTGCCTTGCAAGCTGGTCAAGGCTGGCAGCAAAGCGTTGCTAATTCGTTCAACATCAGCCTCCCAAGCCGCTTGGTCTGCATAGAGACTACTAATATCCCAAGTGTCTTCGGCGCTTACTTCCTCGCGGGTTGGAACCTGTTCTTCAACCATGGTCATGAGGGATTCTCCAGTTTCATGTCAATGCTTCAGTGTTGCACCATTGCAGCACTGCTCCAGCAGGCGTAATGATCAATGGATACGGTATGCTGATTTTAGCATAAACTCGGTGATTTGTACTACCCGACTTTTGGCTGAACTGCTGTTAATTTGCTGCAAATCTGCTACTTGGTGCAACCGCCTGTCGCTATAGTAAAGCAAGATCGATTATTCAAGCAAAGCGAGGGTCTGATGGACTATCACGTTCCGACAATTGAACCTGCTGGCGCAGTTCGTTGGCAACGCTGGTTTTGGCGCAGTTGGGGGCGGCTGATTCTGATGGCGATCACAACAAATCTTGTTGGAGTGACGGTGACCAACCTGCTAGGATGGCTGTGGCTCAGCATCTGGTTTGGCCATAACCTGCCTAAGCGTGAGCTTTGGGAAATCTTGGGCATTAGGCGATATGATTCATATGCCTCAACAGGGTTGCTCATGGGGCTATTTTTTGGATTTTGGATTAGCGTCTTCACGACCTTGCTGCTGAGGAAAAAACTACCTAAACGCTACCAACTCTTTTGGTTTGTGCTGCATTATATGCTAGGAGCTGTGGTTGTGGTGGTTGGGGGATTTTCGCTAATCCACTTCAAGTATCCAACCATTATTAACTTTCGGCTGCAATACATCGTGTATCTGCCACTCTCGAGTTTTATTGTGGCTAGCGGCCTGGTTGGCTGGCAGATGCAACGCTGGCTCAAGCGTGAGCACTAACACTGGAGCCTGTATTAATTTGCTGCCATTACTTCGCATAACCCACTGTCTAAGCTGCTTGATTCATATACAAAAGTGAGGGTCTGATGGACTATCACGTTCCGACAATTGAACCTGCTGGCGCAGTTCGTTGGCAACGCTGGTTTTGGCGCAGTTGGGGTCGGCTGATTCTGACCGCAATGGTAACCAGTCTTGTTGGGTTGACGTTGAGCAACTTGCTGGGATGGCTGTGGCTCAACGTTTGGTTAGGCAATAAATTATCCATCCGTAGATTGTGGCAGATGATCGGTAGTGGAATGTATGATTCATATGCCTCAACAGGGTTGCTCATGGGGCTATTTTTTGGATTTTGGATTAGCGCCTTCACGACTTTACTGCTGAGAAAAAAACTACCTAAACGGTATCAACTCTTTTGGTTTGTGCTGCATTATATGTTTGGGGCTGTGGTTGTGATGGGTGGAGGGTTAGCGTTAATCCACCTCAAGTATCCAGAAATTACGATCTTTCGATTCCAAAACTTATTCGAGCTGCCGATAGCAAGTTTTATCGTAGCTAGCGGCTTGGTTGGCTGGCAGATGCAGCGCTGGCTCAAGCGGGGCGAATCCTAGTGCTAGCGTTTAGATTGATCGAACTGCTGTTAATTTGCTGCAAATCTGCTACTTGGCGCAACTGCCTCTCGCTATAGTAAAGCAAGATCAATCATTCAAACAAAAGCGAGGTTTTGGATGCGTAATCCTAACGATCCGCCGTTTCCCCCTAAGTATTTTATCCCGATTATTTTGCCCGATCATGGCATTAGTGCGTCACGTTGGTTTTGGCGCAGTTGGGGTTGGCTCATTGCGATGACAGGTGGAATCAACATGTTAATTAATGGGTGGATTATTTATGGCGTGGTTGGTTTGTTGATTGGCGTAGTTCTAGGCTTTTGGGTTAGTGTTTTCACCACCTTGATATTGCACAAACGCCAGTTTGAGCGCTATGAAGCGTTTTGGTTTGCGGTGCACTATGCTGCTGGAGCGGCAATCGTGGCTATGGTTTTTTATTGGCTAACCTCATCGTGGAGTGGCTGGAAATTCAATCCTAGGGGGTTTCAGCTTTTAAGTCTTTATCTGCCGATGCTCAATTTTATTATAGCCAGTGGCTTGGTTGGCTGGCAGATGCAGCGCTGGTTCCACCTTCATCGGCTTGATCAGGATGATGCCTCCCCAACGGTTTAGGCTATTCAGTCCAGCTTGTTATTCGATGATTAATTCAAAAATGAAGGTGTTATAGAGTATGGCAATTTGGCAGCGCTGGCTCAAGCGTGAGCACTAGCAGCACAATTGGACTATTGCGCCCTTGACAAGTGAGCGTTTTTGCGGTCTGGTATTGATACGCCCTTTTTGATGATGGTGGCGGTTTGGATAGGAGTTCTGCAATGATCATTGCTGAAGAGTTACGTAAGCAATTTGGAGATTTTCACGCTGTAAAGGGCGTATCGCTTGAAGTTAAGCCGGGCGAAGTCTTGGCCTTGCTTGGCCCCAATGGCGCTGGCAAAACTACCAGTATCCGTATGCTAGCGGCAATTCTCAAGCCAACCAGCGGGCGGGCAATCGTTGGTGGTTTTAATGTTGAAACCCATGCACGTGAAGTACGCCATGCTGTTGGCTTGCTGACTGAATTCCCTGGCCTCTACCATCGCATGAAATCGCTCGATTATTTGCTGTTTTTTGGGCGTTTACAGGGCATGAATGATCGTGATTGTGGCAATCGGGCGGTGCAGT
Organism: Chloroflexota bacterium; assembly: GCA_020161265.1. Taxonomy (NCBI): domain Bacteria; kingdom Bacillati; phylum Chloroflexota; species Chloroflexota bacterium. Next base: position 142,171 of record JAIUOC010000005.1, read on the forward strand.
TGCTGCAACAATTTGGCCTGTGGGAAGCCCGCGAAAAACGCATCGACGGCTATTCTAAAGGTATGAAACAAAAACTAGCCTTGATTCGGGCAATGATTCATGATCCGAATATTTTGTATCTCGATGAGCCAACCACTGCGATGGACCCACACTCAGCCCGCACCGTGCGCGATGCAATTGCTGGCTTGCGCTCGGCCCAGCGCTCGATCATTTTGTGTACCCATAATTTGAATGAGGCCGAGGAGTTGGCCGATCGCATTGCGGTGGTGCACGATGGTGGAATTGCCGTGCAAGGCACAATTGCCGAGCTGAGCCAACAATTGATGGGCGACCCAATTTGGGAGTTGCGCCTAGCCCAACCCCAAGCGGAGCTAGCCAAACGTCTAGCCGATTTGCTAACAATTGAGGATGTTGGCGCTGATTGGTTACGCTATCGCACGACTGAGCCGCATCAACTCAATCCTGTGCTGATTCAACGGATTAGCGGCTGGAGCTGGCCATTGCTCTCAATCAACGAAGTGCAGCGCTCATTAGAAGATGTCTATCTGACGATTGTTGGTCAAACCCATCGCGAACGGGTCAGCGCTACGCTTGAGCAGCCTAATGCGGCGGCAGTTGCCGAGGCTGCCTTATGAGCAACCAAGCTTTGACGATTACGCGGCGCGATTTACGCGATACGCTCAGCGATTGGCGCACCTTGATTCCGCTGTGTATTCTTTCGGTGCTGTTGCCGCTGATTCTGCGGGCCGGGGTGGCGCAGGCAGTGAGTTTTCTCGATGATGAATTTATCAATCGTAGCTTAATTCCGCTTGGCTTATTGATTGCAGGCTTCTTGCCTGCCTCACTTTCTTTGATTGGCCCTTTGGAATCGTTTGTCGGCGAACGCGAACGCTCAACTCTTGAATCGTTGTTGGCGATGCCAATGAGTGATCGCGGCTTGTATTTAGCCAAATTTTTTGCGGCACTCTTGCCACCAATTGGCTCATCAGCAGTCGCGATGGTCATTTATAGCTTGGCAATCGAATTAGGGCGGCCTGTGCGCATGGCCTCGCTGCCAAATCGAGTTTTTCTGAGCGACTATCTGACCAATGTGTGGATTCTTGGGATTACGGCGATTTTGTTGATTAAAGTTTTCACCATGGTTGCGGCGGCGGTGTATGTTTCCTCGCATACCACCAGTATTCGCGCGGCTAACTTGCTGGCGAGCTTCATCCTGATTCCGATGGCAATTTTGGTGCAGATCGAAGCGCTGATCATCATTAATGGCATGTTTTTGCCAATTGTGCTAATTAATGGCTTGCTATTGGTGGTTGGCCTGACCATGGTTGGTTGGGGCATGTATAGCTTTAATCGTGAGGAATTGCTCTCGCGTGAGCACGAAACGATCAGCAAACGCAGCTCAACCCAACGCCTGAGCCAATCGACCAAAAGCTATGGCCCAGTTATGACAATTCTGCAACGCGAAGCAACCGATACTCTGAGCGACTGGAGGATTCTGATTCCGATTGGGTTATTGACGTTTTTAGTGCCAATTGGCGCGTTGTTTGGCGCGATCTATGCCTTTTCCAATGTTGATACGCCCGATGGGGTGGTCAATTTGATGCCCTTTATCGTGTTGTTGGTTGGTTTCTTGCCAGCCTCGTTTTCGCTGATTGTGGCGCTTGAGGTTTTTGTTGGCGAGCGCGAACGTGGCTCGTTGGAATCACTATTTTCGATGCCAATCAGCGATGATCAGTTGTATCGTGGTAAGTTGTTGGCGGCGATTGTGCCCCCAATTGGCGCAAGCCTAATTGCCATGCTGCTGTTTGGGGTTGGCCTGAACGTCTTTGCCCCAACCGCCTTGCTTGAGCGGATCAACCTGGGCATTTTTAGCCAAATGGTGTTGCTGAGTATTGCCCAAGCTTTGGCGATGGTCTCGGCGGCAGTGGTGATTTCGTCGCATACCAACACCGTGCGTTTGGCCAACTTATTAGCTAGCTTTATTTTGGTGCCAGTTGCAATTATGGTGCAGCTTGAGGCAGTGCTGATCATCGGCGAACGCTTCGATGTTCTGAATGCGATTATGGCGGTGATGTTAATCTTGACAATTGTGCTAACTCGCACGGGGATTGGCAGTTTTAAACGCGAATCAATTCTCTCGCGTGAGCATTTGGCGCTGAATGTTGGTCAAATCAATCGGGCCTTCAATGCCTTTTTCAGCGAAATTCGCCCAGCAGGGAGCAACCCCGATAACCATTTAGGGTTGTTTTATGTTGAAACTGCGCGTGGTCCAGAACGCAATGCTGGGGCATGGCTCAAACGCTTCTATCGCCAAGAATTAGCGGTAGTTTGGCGCGAAACGCGACTGGCTTTGCTGGTTGTGCTCGTTTGCTGTGTTGCGGGGATCATCTTTGGTAGCCAATTTACGCCAATCAGCGATCGCGAACAATCATTAGCGAAGCTTATGACTCGTTTAGATACCAATCAAGGTACGCTGTGGAGTCCCTCGTTTGGCGTGACAGTGGTGCGAAATAGCTTTTCGCTCTTCTTTGCTGGGCTATTTTCAGCGATTAGCCTCGGCTTTTTTGGCCTAACGACTCCAGTGATCAATTTGATGAGCATTAGTTTTCGGGCCAGCACGTTGGCGGCCACTGGCGGGCTAGCCACAGGCTTAAATTATCTAGTCGCCTATGAGTTGCCGCATGGCTTATTGGAAATTCCGTTAAGCATTATGGCGGCAGCGCTAGCGTTGCGCTTAGGTGCTTCCTTGGCGTTTGTACCACCAACCTATAGCGCGGGGAGGCATTTGCTCTGGGCTTGGGCCATGTATCTCAAAGTATTTTGTTTGGTGATTGTGCCTGGACTAGTGCTGGCGGGCTTGATTGAAGTGTTGGTAACCCCAGCCGTGTATCAGATGGTCTATGGGTTTCTGTGGATTTAGCCTGTTGACAAGCCATGAAGCTGCTACGTACAATGGAGCCATCACTTGGTACTGCTAGGAGGGTACTTCGATGGTGGCTCCTTCTGCGCTTGCGTTAATTTTGCCTGCGGGTATGCCATTGGCAACCGCTTTAATGATCGTCAATCAACGTCAAATCGATTGGGTGGTGATCACGCCTACGCCCAACCCCAAAGAGGGTGACGCAGCGACGCTGATTGCTGTAGCTGAGCTGAAACAAAGCAATGTTTCGGTCGTTGGTGCATTGGCTGGCCTAACCGTTACGATCACGCGAATCTTTCCGGATCGCACGGTGCATTGGCAAGGCGAAGCGATCACAACTAAACAAAATGATGATCAGCGTGGCGATAACGAAGGCATTGAGCCAGAGCCAACTACACCACGGGTGGTTAATGCAGCGCTGTATTATGCCGATGATCCCCCCGACCTTGTGCCACCAACCACAACCTTGGCAGTCGCAAGTCGTTACCATTTGCGGATTAATATCGGTGAGCGGCGGAGCGATTCGCGTTTAACTGATGCCCAAGCCTTGCCAACCCCCGAAATAAGCGAAGATTTACCCTTATTTATCAGCGTTTCAAGTCGCGGCGAATATGTGGTGTTTGATGCGCCGATGCAGTGCTTGAGTTTGCCGCCTGCTGGCGATAGTGCCAGCTTGCAATTTAGCCTAACAGCCAAGCAAGCGATTGATGATATTCCAATTTGGATCAATGTTTATTACAACTGGACTTTGCTACAAACGCTTGAATTGCATTTCAAAATTACGCCCGTCGAGAGCGATTTAGCTGCACCGTTGATGGCGCGAGTTAGCTATTCGCGCACGGCTGGCTTTGCTGATTTAGCGGCAATTCGCCCGAAAAAAATAACCTGCAAATTAACAGGTGATGGTGAATTTTATCGTATGAGCGTGGCCTGGCCCGATGAAGGCACGAGCACTCGCAGCGAGCAACGCGGCTTAAATTTGGTACTGCCAATCAATGCCGCCAGCTTGAGCAACGAAATTGTGCAAGCGCGAAACACGCTCTACGATATTACCTGGCAACCATCGTATCGCCAAGGCAGCCGTGGCAAGTTGGCCGAACGCCGCGAAAGTTTGTATCAACTAGCAGTTGTGGGCAATCGTTTGTATGCTGCTTTGTTTGCGCCAAGTGGAGCCAGCGCAGAGCAAGCTGAATCGTTGGCAGCACTGCGAACATGGCTTGAAACAATTAGCGCCGATCAAACCTTACCAGCCTTGCAAATTATCCACGAAGGCATGCCCAGCGGTGTGCCATGGGGCTTGCTTTATCCTGAGCCAGTCAACGATCCCAACAGCGTTGATCTGAATAAATTTTGGGGTTGTCGCTATCGTTTGGAAATTATGACCCCGCAACTGGCCCAAAATGCTCAGCAAGCGCCAACTGCCCAAGCCCAATTGCAGATTAGCGGCGGAACCTACAATTTCCGCGTGCCAATCGCTGATGCAGTTGTTGATGTGACCCAGCAACATCGTGAAGCGCTGCAAACCTGGAGCACAACCCGAGGCAATGTGGCGCTCGATTTACGTGAATCAGGCGATAAAAATAGCCTTGGCGGCTTATTCGGTAAAAGCGATATTGTCTATATGTATTGCCATGGCCATACCGCCAAAACTCCTGACGATACTTCAGATTGGCTAGCCAAGTTTCGCGATCAAATGGCGCGTTTGGATGACAATGTGCGCAGCAAATATAGCGATTTGCTGAGTTTGAGCCAGAAAGAATATCAACCAAGCGACCCAAATATTAGCGATAGCTGGCTGAAATGGAATCAAAGCCTGTTGCCATTACGCTTGCTGAGCCAGTGGGGCTTAAAACTCGAACGCAAACCGTTGGTAATTTTGAATATGTGTGAATCGGCTCAAGTGCTGCCAACCTTGAGTAGTGGCTTTATTCCATTTTTCAGCCAATTGGGGGCGCGGGGCATTTTAGGCACTGAATGCCCAATGCTTGCGCCATTTGCTGCTGCCTTTGGCCAAAAACTGATCGAACGCCTAGGGCAAGGGGAGGCGATTGGCGATATTTTGCCAGCGCTACGCCGCCATTTTATCGAAGAAGAGCGCAATCCCTTGGGCTTGGCCTACACCTACTATGGCGATGCCGATGCCCATGTTTAGAGGAAGTGGTGGAGATGGCGGGAATCGGCCCCGTGATTATGGCGATGCCGATGCCCATGTTTAGGAGTGTGACGTTAGAGCTGTATGATAACCTTTATCAGCAGCCAAGCATCATTGAGTTATTTTAAGGAGTTGCTGTGAGCGATTCAACCAATCAACAAGCCGTGTTGGAAAGCCAAGTTCGTTCCTTGGTGGAGCTTTCGGAAGATGATTTGTTTCGCAAACTTGGGATTCAAGTCAAACAAGCTGAAGAAGCCGATGCCGCCGCGCTCGAAGTAGCCCAAGCTGAAGGCGCATTTGCCGAGCCAGTTGGGGTTGAAATGGGCTTGGGCGAAAATCTGCGGGCTTTTGGGGCACGCTGGTGGGCCGAAATCGAGCCAAAACTTTACAATTTGCTGTGTGCTAGCGAAAGCAAAGAGCGCAGCCAAATTTTGGCTCAATTGCCCGAATCGAAGGGCGGCACAGCAGCGGCGGTGGTTGGTGGCGATAGTGGCAATGCAGCGGCTGATAATATTGCCACGGCCCTAGCGCCGTTGTTGATTGGCCTGTTGCCCTTCAATTTGCCAATTATTGCCTCGGTTGGCGCAACAATTGCTGCCAAAATGATTTTGAGTTCAGGCCTCAAAACGACCTGCGAAATGTGGCAAGAATCAATCGAAGCTCGTGAAGAAGCCAAGGCCAAAGAAAAACCCGCTGAATAATTTAATTTGCAGATTCAGCGCAGCAGAGTATCAACCTGCTGCGCTTTTTTGTGGGTATTTGTAATGATGTTCGAGCAAATTAGCCAACAAAAGTTACGGAAACTGCTCCCAAGCAGCGCTATAATAGCAGTAGTATAGATTGAAGGATTCGTGGTATGACATCAATTCGCAAACTGCTTTGGATTAGTCTTGGGACTATCTTTCTGATATTAGGCGTAATTGGCATTTTCGTGCCGTTAATTCCCACCACAGGGCCGTTGTTGGCCTCGGCGGCCTGCTATATGCGTGGTTCGCAACGCTGGTACAACTGGCTGATCAACAATCGCTATTTGGGCAGCTATATTCGCAATTTTCGCGATAAACGGGGCATGCCCTTGCGGGCTAAGGTTGTCACATTGGTGATTTTGTGGCCAACCTTAGCCGTTTCAGCCTGGGCCAAACCAGTTTGGTGGCTTTGGCTCATGCTTTTGGCGGTGGGGATTGGGGTGTCGTGGCTGATGTGGAAGCTTCCGACGTTGCAGCTTGATCCTCAGGGTAACGCCATGCCAAGCGCTGCTGAACCCGCGCCTCATAGCCATGATCTGTCGGGTAGTAATAGCGATGCCCCGCTAAATTCGCCGGTAGATGCTCCTGCTCAACCTGGGCATCTTTGAAATCGTGGGCATATTGATAGCCCGATCCATAGCCTAAACCCTTCATCAAGCCAGTGACCGCGTTGCGCAGATGCAGCGGCACTGGTTCGTTGCGGGTAGCCTCAACATCGTGTAGCACTGCCCCATACGCCCGATAGACCGCGTTGCTCTTGGGTGCTTGGGCCAGATAGACGACGGCTTGAGCCAAGGCCAATGCACCTTCACCAGCACCCATAAAATGTACAGCTTGCTGGGCCGCCACGCAAATTCCCAAAGCCAAAGGGTCGGCCAAGCCAATATCTTCGACTGCCATGCGAATCACGCGGCGGGCCACATACAGCGGGTCTTCGCCGCCCTCAAGCATACGAGCGAGCCAATATAAGCCGCCATCGGGGTCGCTATCGCGGACTGATTTATGCAAGGCCGAAATTGCGTCGTAATGCAACTCGCCAGTTTTATCGTAGGCTACGTTGCGGCGTTGGTAGGCCTCAACAATCGCCTCAAGATCGATCAGGCGTTGGCCGTTTGGCTCAGGAACTTGGGTTAATGCGGCAGCTTCGAGCGCAGTCAAGGCGGCGCGGGCATCGCCACTTGCCAAATGAATCAACATATCGCGGGCTTCGGAGCTGAGTTGAACCTGTTGTTTGCCCAAGCCGCGTTCGTTGTCGTTTAATGCGCGTTCGATAATCTTATCAATTGCGGCATCTTCCAAGGCTTCGAGCACAATCACCCGACAACGTGAAAGTAACGCGCGATTAATTTCGAATGATGGATTTTCAGTGGTTGCACCAATCAAGGTGACCGTGCCATCCTCAACTGCTGGCAGCACGGCATCCTGTTGCGCTTTATTCCAACGATGAATTTCATCGATAAATAGCACTGTGCGCTTGCCGTACATTCCACGACGTTCGTTCGCCTCTTTAACGACTTTGCGTAATTCGGCTACGCCAGCGCTAACCGCCGATAGTGGCTCGAAATGTGCCGAAGAAGCTCCAGCGATAATTCGCGCGAGGGTGGTTTTGCCAGTGCCAGGTGGCCCCCATAAAATTAGCGAAATCAATTGATCACGCTCGATTAGGCGACGCAGCAAACGCCCTTCGCCCACAATCTTGGTTTGGCCCTCGTATTCGGCGAGGGTTCGCGGGCGCATACGAGCCGCCAAGGGAGCATCATTGCTTTGACTAGCTTGATAGCTAAATAAATCCATGAGTTGTGATACCTTTCTTATGATGATGTTTAGGAGGTACCATGCGCAAAGCTCTGCTTTTGATCAGTTTGCTTGGTTTGTTGGCCGCCTGTGGTGAGCAACAAGTCGATGCGCCGATTGCGCCAACCACCGTGCCGCTCAACCAAGCCGCTGGCAGTTCCACGACACCAGTTGCCACTGCAACAACCAGTATTGTACCAAGCCCTGAGCCAACAACAAGTGCTGGCAAGCCGGCACGCAACGCGCCAACCGCAGTAGTCGAGCCAACCAATGCGGTTACTTTGCCCGATGGCTTTGGCATTAGTGTGTTTCAAAGTAAGCTGGCTGGCCCACGCATGTTGGCAATTGGCCCAGATGGCGCGATTTATACCGCCGAGCGTGGTGAGGATCGGATTGTCCGCTTGCCCGATCGTAACGCCGATGGTTTGGCTGATGGCGTTGAGGTAATTGCTGATGGCTTCGATTCCCCATCAAGCATGATTTTCGACCAAGCGGGGAATTTGTATGTGGCCGAAACTACCAAAGTGATTAAATTAACCCAGCCTGATCCTGAAGGCAAGTATACTCAACGCCAAACGATTATCGATGGCTTACCTGCTGGCGGCCATAGCACGCGCACCTTGCTATTTAGCCCTGATGAAAGCAAGTTGTATGTGGCGGTTGGCTCATCGTGCAATGTTTGTAACGAAGACGATGAACGACGGGCAACCGTGATGGAATATGACCCCGATGGCAGCAATGGCCGAATTTATGCCAAGGGCTTGCGCAACGCAGTGGGCATTACTTGGCGGCCTGGCACAAACGAATTGTGGGCTACCAACAATGGTCGTGATATGTTGGGTGACGACCAGCCCCCAGAAACCGTCAATGTGGCAACCAGCGCTGGCTTGGATTTTGGCTGGCCTCGCTGTCACTCAGGGCGGATCGCCGACCCTGAATTTGGCAAAGATGCCAATGCTTGCCAAGGTGTTACGCCGCCTGCGGTTGAGATGCAAGCCCACAGCGCCCCGCTTGGTTTAGCATTTGGCAACGGCAGTAACTTCCCCGAACCCTATCAAAGCGGCTTGTTTGTTGCCTTCCACGGCTCATGGAATCGCTCAAGCCCAACGGGTTATAAAGTGGTATTTGTTCCGGTAACTGATGGCAAAGCTGGCAATGCTCAAGATTTTGCCACCGGCTGGCTCACCGATGCTGGAGCCGTTTGGGGCCGACCAGTTGATGTAATTGTGGGCCGTGACGGTAGTTTGTATCTTTCCGATGACGCTGGCGGCGCGATTTACCGCGTCTTTGCCAAATAACCAAGTTCAGGTTTGCTTACCAAGGGTTGTTGCATAACAACCCTTTTTTAGTTAAATCGACGCTAAACTAAGCCCAAGCCAGCGTTTGGCGTAATTTTAATTTAAGTGTAAAACGTTATTGGCGTGCAGCATCCCCTATTTGGTGGATGAATTTGGTTCAACTAATCCCAATAATGGGGGATGACGGCTATAGTAAGACACGACTTTGGGCAAATTGCACAAATTGCAGTCTTGGCGTAGCATAGGTATGAAACATATTTCGCTCAAGATTACTTTACACTTTGTTGTCTGCCGTGGTTTGAGGAGGTTGCCGCATGGGCCGCTCGTTGCACACTGGGTTTCGATTATTGATGGTTGCTATGATTGTTTTGGGGAGTTTGGTTGCTTGTGGCGAAACCGCAATCGACCCGGCGAGCACCTACAAGGTTATTACTCCAGCCTCGATCAAAGCAGGCGAGGCGATTCCAGCCCCTAGCTCAGAGGTTATTTTGAGCCTCAGCGGCCTGATTGGCCAGACCAACAATGCCCAACAACTCGATTTTAGTATGGAAACGCTTGAGCAATTGGGCGTGGTTGAATATACTCTCGAAGATCCCTTTTTGGGTCGCACCGTCACCTACCAAGGCGTTTTGATCAGCAGTATTTTTGAGGCGGCCAAGGTTGCTGAGGGAGCTAAAACGGTCAAAGCCGTAGCGCTGAATGATTATAGCGTTGATATTGCAATCGATGAATTACGCACAATGCCTGTCATCTTGGCGACCCGCATTGATGGTGAGCGCATGGCCGTCGCCGATAAAGGCCCGCTGGAAATTGTTTTTCCATACCACGCCTACAAACTTGAGCATGAAAAATATGTTGGTATGTGGATCTGGCAGTTGCGGAGTATGGAGATTAAATAATGCAACCTCGCCGTTGGATTCAACGATTGGTGCTGGCAGGCACAAGCTTGATCTTTTTGATCTTGCTTGTGCTGTTGGGCTTTAATTTACAAACTTTAGGTGTGGCAACGCGCTTTTTCACCCTTGATGGCGGCATCTGGAACCCAACTCAGCTTGAGCGCGAAATTCTGCGGTTGCGAGTGATTGCCAATGAAATTAGTATGGGTACGCCCAATTTAGGCAATGAGTTTGTATTGCGGCGTAATTTAGTGGGTAGCCGAATTAATGTGCTGAGTGATTTTTACCGCGTTGAGCAGGATGATCAGCGCAGTATGCTCGAACGCAGCTCATTTGAAGTGATTAAGCGGGAGTTTTTTACCCTTGAAAATCAAACTCGCTTCAATATCTCAGATCATTCGGTACAAGCATTAATTCCTGTTTTAGTAAATATGGAATCAAATGCTCGCGTAATGGTCAATGAGCGGCGGCAGATTGTTGATCGGGCCTCGCAATTTCAACGTCAATCGCTCGAACGCTTGCGAGTGACGCTCTTATTTATGCTTGGTGGAATTTTAATTCAAGCGCCAATTTTCTTTTTGCTGACGCGCCGCCGTTTTGATACAACCTTGCAAAAAGCCTATAGCGCATTGCAAGAGCGTTCGACCGCGCTTGAGCAATCGCAGCGCGAATTAGCCAGCTCGCATGCCCTCGCCCAACAACAAAACGAGGCCTTGCAAAAAACCTTGGCCGATTTAGAGCAAAGTATGGCTGAACGTAGTGCCTTGCAAACGACTGTGCAGCAGATGCAGTTTCCGATTATTCCATTACGCAATCGCATGGCGATTATGCCAGTGATTGGCAATTTATCAGCCGAGCGGATCAAAATCGCCACCGATTCAGCTGGGCATTATGTTGAAGCCAAACGCATTAAAATCTTACTATTTGACATAACTGGGGTTTCAGCAATTGATCAAGCGGCGGCGGCCAGTATGCAGCAATTATTGCAAATGTTGCGGTTGCTCGGCTGTGAGCCAGTCTTGGTTGGTGTAACGCCCGCTGTGGCCGAAGAATTAGTGCATACTGGCTTAATTCAGCAAAACTTGCAAACCTATGCTAACTTGCAGCAAGCAATTGAGATTACCGCCAAAACGATTGAGTAGAGTTCAGTTGTCAGGGGTCAGTTGTCAGGGTTGAGCCATTGGCTCTCAAACAATAATTCGTGAAATTCATGGCCAAAAAGTTCTAGCCCCTGATCCCTGACCCCTACTCCCTCTGCGCCTCTGCGTTAAACCCCTTCAGCCCTTATCCCTTCCCTTAGCCTTCTGCCTTTTGATTTTTGCCTTCTGATTTTTCTTCCCAGCCCCATTCTTTGAGCAACTGGCGATCTTTTTTGGAGAGCGTGGCATGGCGCAACATATCGGGGCGGCGCTCCAATGTGCGGCGTAAACGCTGCTCATGCCGCCATTTAGCAATATTGGCGTGATGACCACTTAGCAAAATTGGCGGTACGGCGACCCCATTCCATTCGGCGGGCTTGGTATAATGCGGGTATTCCAACAGGCCATCGTCATGGCTTTCGTGGAGTAGCGATTCAGGGTCGAGCACTTCGGGTACAAGGCGGCCAACTGCATCGACAATTGTCATGGCTGCCAGCTCGCCGCCAGTCAGCACAAAATCGCCCAGTGACACTTGATCGGTCACATAGCGTTCGATATAGCGCTCGTCGATGCCCTCGTAATGGCCACACACCAGCACCAAACGCGGCAGTTGCGCCCATTCACGAGCGATCGTTTGGTTAAACACGCGTCCGCTGGGTGTCATCAGCACCACTGGAGCTGGATTGGGATTGGCGGCCAATACTGTCTCAGTGCAAAGCGCCAACGGCCCAGGCTTCATCACCATCCCCGCCCCGCCGCCAGTTGGCGAATCATCGACCATCTTATGCTTGTCGGTGGCGTAATCACGAATATCATGCAAGTGAAATTGCAATAATTCAGCTTGAGCCGCTCGTTTCAAAATACTTTCAGTCAGTGGGCCAGTAAACATGGCTGGAAACAAGGTCAAAATATCAAAACGCATTGCAAAAATCCTATCGTAGCAGATTTAACCTGTTGATTGTTGTTTGTTAATCAACGCCTATGATACTCGATGGCTTAGGGCTGGTGCAAAAAATCGCTGTGTGAATAATATTTATTCTATGAGGAGCAATTGGCTATGCGTTTTCGGCGAACAGCATACGGGCTAGGATTAAGTTTATTATTAGCGACACTCCCTCAAGCGAGCTTGGCAACCCCAGCGCTCACCACCACTGGTGTTCCAACCGACCCGACTCCCGCAATCAAACTTACGCGAATTGGCCGTTATAACCCAGGACCATTTCGTAGCGCTGATCCACGGGCGGCAGAAATTGTTGATTTTGATCCGCAAAGCCAGCGCATGGTCTTGATCAATGGGTTTAACAGCGCCTTAGATATTGTTGATCTGAGCAATCCAACCAATCCGCAACTGCTTACAACGATCGCCATCACGCCTACCAGCAGCAATGTGCCCAACAGCGTGGCGGTGCACAATGGTTTAGTCGCGGTGGCCGCCAATGCTGCCGTCAAAACCGAGCCTGGGCGGGTGGTGTTGTTCAATCGCGATGGCGTGTTTTTGAATGAAATCACAGTTGGGGCAGTGCCCGATATGCTGACCTTCACGCCCGATGGCCGCCGAATCGTGGTGGCGATTGAGGGCGAACCCAACAGCTACAACCAAGTTGATTCGGTTGATCCTGAGGGTGCAGTGGCGATTATCGATTTGCCGCAAAATTTTGCCAGCATTACAACTACCAGCGTGCTTTCATCAAGTTTGGTTGGCTTTACTGATTTTAATCTTGGTGGCAGTCGCCATGCTGAACTTGACCCACAAATTCGCATTTTCGGGCCAAATGCCAGTGTCGCCCAAGATTTGGAGCCGGAATATTTAACTATTTCAGCCGATTCGAGCAAAGCCTATGTCACGCTGCAAGAAAATAATGGCTTGGCGCTGATCGATCTGAATGCGGGGCGGGTGCAATGGCTCAAAGGCTTGGGCTATAAAAATCATAACAGCGCGGGCTTTGGGCTTGATCCCAGTGATAGTGATGGCGCGAATGCAATTGCGCCTTGGCCTATGTTGGGTATGTATCAGCCAGACACGATTAATAGCTATGCTGCCAACAACCAAACCTATTTGGTAACCGCCAATGAAGGCGATGCCCGCGACTACACCGGATTTACTGAAGAAGTGCGGGTCAAAAATGTGGTGCTTGATTCGAGCGTGTTTACCAACGCTGCCAGCCTGCAACAAGATGCCCAACTTGGGCGCTTGAATATCACCAATACCAAGGGCAACTTTGGCGGGCAGTATCAGGCACTCTATTCATTTGGCGCACGCTCATTCTCGATTTGGGATGGCACGACGGGTCAGTTGGTGTTTGATAGTGGCGATGATTTGGAAACCCGGACTGCCGCTGCCTTTCCAAATAATTTCAATGCCAACAACACCGCCCACAGCCGCGATAACCGTAGCGACGATAAAGGCCCAGAGCCAGAAGCCTTGGCGGTAGCGACGATTGATGGCCGCAGCTATGCCTTTGTGGGCTTGGAGCGGATGGGCGGAATTATGGCCTACGACGTGAGCAACCCGCACGCGCCCCAATTTCTCGAATATTTCGCTGCTCGTAGTTTCCCCAGCAGCTATGCAACCGGCACGCCTGACGATCTTGGGCCTGAAGGCATGCATGTGATCGCCGCCGAAGATAGCCCAACTGGCAAATCCTTGTTGTTGGTTGCTAACGAAGTGAGCGGCTCGGTTTCAATCTATCAAATTAGCGCCCAAACTCCTCGCATGCACTTGGGCCTGAGCGATGGCTTAACCAGCGTGCAACCCAACACCTCGGTCATTGCCTCACTGAACTTAAATAATCAACAAACTGAGCCAAGCGCCCGCCCCGCAACTGAAGTTCAAGTGCAGTATCTTGTGCCAAGCCAATTAAGCTACAACGGTTGTACAATTGCTAGCCCCTTGGTGGGCACATGTAGCCAGCAAAATGGTGTAGTAACCTTCAATCTGACCACACCATTTGCCTCGGCTAGCCAAGGTTTGTTGCAAGTTGCCACTACGGTCAAGCCCAATGCCACAGGCACAATTCAGCATCAAGCCAGCCTTAGCTATCGCGATACTGGCGAATTGCAAACCACGGTTCAAGCCAGCGATGCGACCACGATTGGCGTTGCCCCGTTGATTACCAGTGGTTTGCCTTCAGCGGCGAGCTATGGCACGGCCTATAGCCACACCCTGACGGCGAGCGGCATCCCAACCCCAACCCTCAATCTTGTTGGCAGCTTGCCAGCAGGCTTAAGTTTTGATAGCCAAAGCGGAATCTTGGCGGGCACGCCGACCACTAGTGGTAGTTTCCCAAATTTGATCTTCCAAGTGAGCAACGGAATTGGTACAATGGTAACGCAAAGCTTTACGCTGACCGTTGCCAAAGCGCCATTACAGGTCGTTGCTGATAACCAACGTCGTTTATTCGGCCAACCCAACCCGCCCTTGAGCTATCAAGTAACTGGCTTGCGCTTGCAAGATACGGCTGCAAGTGCATTAACTGGCACATTAACCACAACCGCAACTCTCACCAGCCCGCTTGGTGAGTATCCAATTAGCCAAGGTAGTTTGCAGGCTCAGCACTACCAGATTAATTTTACCGCTGGCACACTCACGATCGAAGCCAACGTGGTTTACCTACCCTTGATTGGGAAATAAGCAGCAGCAACGATTCGTCAATAGCTCAAAGTGACATAAACAAGCGCAATCAACAACCTTTAATTGATTGATTGCGCAATGCAACGTAAAGACCAAGCGTCGGATTACGCATCGGTGATCCGACGCTGCGCAACCTCACGATCTGACCAGCGTCTTTACGCATAACCGTTTGAGGCGCAGCCATGGCTGAGCTTCAACGGGAGGTAGCTATGATGAGCCGACGTGCTGGAATTTTAATTATTGCCATTCTCAGTTTGGCGCTTCTGGTTGGCTTGATTGGCTATGCCTTGTTGGTGCAGCCGGTTGTCGCCCAACTTTCACCAACGCCACCAACCCTCTTTACCCAGCTGCAATACCCTTTCAATCAGAGTTTGATTCCAGTGGGCAAGGTGCTGACGGTGCATTCGCGCTCATGGGGTAGCCAGCCGATCGAGAACGTCGAATTATGGGCTGATGGCCAGCCATGGGCGCTGCAAGCGGCGAATAATGCAACCCTGTACGAAGGTTTATTTGCTTGGCAATCGCTTGGTTTGGGCGATCATAGTTTGGTTGCTCGCACCAACGATACCAGCAAAATTCCCTCAACCTCGGCGATTGTGCGCTTGAATGCTGTGCTGCCATATGAGCCAGTTGCCACCTTCCAGGTGCAACAAGCATCGAGCGAAAGCCTCGAAAGCCTGAGCAAGGCCTTTGATGTTGCACCCCAAACCCTACTGAAACTCAACCCCCAACTTGGTAATTTGCCCTTCAACCAACCCTTGGGCAGCGATCAACCAATCACGATTCAGCTAGCTGGTCAATTTACCCCAATTAGCACTACCACTAGCCTGAGTGCGACTCAAGCGCCACTTCCATCTGATGTTGCCAATTTGCCGTTGGCTACGCCCTATGATCCTAATGCAATCTGGTTTGATTTGCAGCGCCGTTTTGGCACAGCCGATGTGCCCTTAGCTCCTGAGGCGCTGGTTGGCAGCAGCAATTGCCAAACCCAGTTGGTGTTTACGCCCACATCAGATGATGCTGATGGCTTCTTTATCTATCGCGCTGGACCAACCCAAAGCCATTTTGAGTTAGTGGCAACTGTTGCCACCAACGGTTCTGGCCCACAGCTTTGGCAGGAACCAGCGGATTTTGGCCAAACGCTCTATTATGTGGTGGCGTTTAATCCAGCAGGGGCAGCGGCTAGCCCAGTGGTGGCACTAGAGAATGCCGATTCGGCCTGTGCAACGTTGCAAATACCTCAATTTGCTAGTTTGCTGCTCACACCAAAAATTGCCGTCAGCGATGTTTATTGTTATAGCTCGTTAGCGAACGGCCCATGGCAACGAGTGCCAAATCAAGGCTTTTTGCTGCCAATTGCTGGAGGCTACGATTTAGCCAGCGCTTTACCACTAACCGCGATCAGTGCCAGCCAAACTTGGAATTTGGAATGCTGGGGTTGGAATGGCACGCAGCCACAATTATTGGGCAACACCAGCACCACATTAAATCTTGGGCAGGAGCAAATAATTGCCCTCGATGCCGATTTATTCAGTTTGCAAGGCCAATTGAACACTAGTACCCAAATTCAGCAAGTGCCCACGCTTAGCACAATTGCGCCGCCAACCAACCTCGCCTTAACCACCGATCTAGAAGCATGTGTGCAAGCAGCACCACAGGATGACGATTTTTGGCGCACTGCCTGTAGCACCAATCTGGCGGCGGGCGCGACTGTTTTAACCTGGCAATGGAGCGAACAAGCTTGTTTCCCAAGCGCTGACGGCCAAGATTGTAGTGCCAACGCCAATCTTGAAGGCTTTCAAATTAACGATCGCTTGGCTGGAACACCGCTCGAATTAACCCGCGTCAATTCTACCCAACGCCTAGTCTTTTTGGCTCCGCGCACCATGCCCAGCCCAACCGATGAATGTTTGAGCGTGCAAGCTTTTCGTGGTTTGGCCGTTTCGCTGGATAGTGAAGTGCTCTGTTTGCCAGCACTTAAATTGGCAGCCGGCAGCTATACTCTCGCTCCAAGCCTGTTTAATCTGAATGCAGGCGTGACCCAGCAAACGGTTGGTGATGGCTGCCCAGCCTTGACGATCGACCAAAGCCAATCAACCAGCCTGAATTATCCTTATGTCAGCAGTTTGTTGCTGCTTCAGCGCAATGCCGTCGCCGAAACTGCCTGTCGGCGCTACACGGCCAGCTGGTTTGATGGCAGTGTGAGCTTTATTTTGCCGCGACTCGATCAATCAGTCGGTGGCTTGGAATTAAGCTTTAGCATTGCAAGTCAACGTGAGCCAGCCGATCAAGCTTGCCCCGCCAGCGCTAGCCTGCAACTTGGGAGGGCTAGCCAAATAATTGATTTAGCTGCTTGGCCGACGAATGGTGTGGTTACCGTAACTGTTGATCAAGCCTTGCTCGAACAAATTGGGCAATCGAATGACCCCAAATTGAACTTTACACTTCAAGCCGAGCGCCAGCTTGCCAATCGCAACCAACGTTGCAGTAGCGAGCTAGGCGATTTTTCATTGAAACTAACGGTGCAACCATGAAACGATGGCTTGGAATTTTGTTAATTGGCCTCTTGGGCGCTTGCCAACAGCAACCAGCCGCCGCACCAAGTCAAGCCCAAATTATGCCCCAAGTGTGGATCGACGCACCACTAACTGGCAGCGCTTTGGAACTTGGTGAGATTCAAGTGCTGGCGCATGGTTATCATCCAATGGGCCTCAGCACGATTGAATTAAGCGTCAATGGCCAAGTTGTGGCAACCCAACAACCAACCATGCGCGGCTCACAATTTGGCTATGCCAATCTCAAATGGCAACCGAGCCAAGCCGCCGCCTACCGTTTAGCCGTGCGTGCCCAAAGCAGCCAAGGCCAATGGAGCGATCCGGCGAGTGCTGAGGTCGCCGTTGGCCAGATTAATAGCCTGCGAGTAGCAGCCTTGCCCAGTGCAACCAGCGTGCCGAGTGCCACTACAACGCCAACCACTACCCCAACGACAACTCCAACGAGCTCACCAACCTTGACCGCAACTTCGACGCGACCAATTCCAAGCAATACAACCCGGCCAGCCCCAACGACCGTTCGGCCATCGAATACGCCGGTGCTCAGTACCAATACGCCGGTGCTACCAACCGCGACTGATACGCCTGCGCCACCAACGCCAACTGATACACCAGTACCGCCAACCGCGACCGATACGCCAGTGCCGCCAACGCCAACCGATACGCCTATGCCAATTCTGCCACCAATTATTGGCGAGCCAGTAGCCTCAACTCGCGCTTTTGCCGAACAAAATGCCTGTGGCCTGCCCGACCAAATTACGATTAGCGTGTCAGTCGATAATTTGCCTGCTGGCGATGTGAGCTTGTACTATCACGCTGGACCAAGCCGCTGGCAATCGACGGTGATGCAAGGTGGTGGTGGTAATTGGAGCCGTACCTTGCTCGCGAAACGCGAAATGTCAGGGCAACGTTTTGGCTCATTCGAATATTACATTTTGGCCCAAGGCAGCGATGGTCAATCGGCCAAATCTCAAGTTTACGGTGGTATCGAGTATTTGCCATGTAACCCTTAACAAAGGATGAATTATGAAGGATGAGGGATGAAAGGGAGAACATAGAACATAGAATTTTTGACGCAAAGGAACTATGGCTATCGGCTATCGGAAATGGATTGGACGATCAACAAACCAAAGCCGATAGCCGATAGCCAATCGCTCTTCGTGCCCTTCGTGGATCAAAACTCCCTATGTTCTATGCTCTATGTCCTATGTTCTTGCTTATGGTTGCTGATACAAGCGCCGATAGGCTCCATAGTTGGCATAAACTACTTCAACGTAGTGGCGGGTTTCAGCGTAATCGATAATTTCAATAAAACGGTCGGGATCAGCCACAACTCGACCATTAGCCCAACGTTCGGCATTGCCCGGCCCGCCGTTGTAGGCGGCAAACGCGCCGGGTAGGCTGCCACTCATATATTCAATTTGAGCATCGATATAATAAGCTCCAAAACGAATCGAGGTCACCGGATTATACAAATCATCGACGCTAAAGCCCTCAATGCCTAAATTCTGGGCAATACCCTCGCCAGTGCTGGGCATCACTTGGGCCAAGCCACGCGCCCCCACCCATGAAGTTGCATTCGGGTTAAAAATACTCTCTTGGCGCATCACTGCATACAACACCCGTGGATCAAGCCCAAACTCTTGGCTTTTGGTCACAACAGCGCTAGGATACGGCGTAGGATAGAGCAATTGGCGAATTGCGACGCTTGGCTCGCCAGCCTCAATTGGTGCAAGTTGTACCAACTTTTGGGCTGTGGTCACAGTAGCATAGGGCATATCGCTTCGTAAAGCGGCCAACGCCACTCGATAGATACTAAATGGATTATTCAAAGCGGCATCACGCGCGGCGATCCACTCGGCTTGGGCTTCGCCGTGCAAATCAGTCCAGCTTAATTCTTCGGCGCGTAAACTATATGGCTCAGTATCTAAGGTGTCGCTGGTTGGTGCGGTTGACCAACTGGCGATCCATTGCCAGCCTGCTTGCTCAGCCTCAGGGCTAATTGGTGAGCCAATTGGCAGTTGATCGCCATCGTTAATGTTGAGGGCATCGGCGACCCGTGCCGCATAGTACGAATTGGGATCAGCTGCTTGAGCCGAACGCAGCAATTGCTCACCTTTTTCACGATTGCCACGGCTAATTTCCAAGCGCCCCAGCCAATAATAACCTTCGGCGCGGGGTGGCCCAATATTGCTATCGCCCAATAATTGCCAAACTGCCGCTGCCTGCTCAACCTGCCCCGTATCCCAGGCATAACGGCCTGCGGCGTGCAAGGCTTGTTGGCCTTCGTGACTCCACGGGTAGCGCTGGCCAAGCATAATTTGCGCATTGGCGGTGGCCGCTGGATCGCCGCTCCATGAGGTGATTTCGACGACGCGGCGCAAGGCTTCGGGTGCTAACGGATCATCGGGATGGCGCTCGACAAAATCGAGATAAGCCAACCGTGAGCCTTCGCGATCGCCAGCTTGACCTTGGGTTTGAATCGCATCAAGTCGCGCTTGGCGGCCAATCGGCAGCTCGGCAAAACGCTCGGCAATACTATTAAATGCTGTTTGGGCACCAGCATAATCATCGAGCTGGCGCAAGGCCAAAGCCCGTTTGCGCTCGATTTCGGCGGCTTCTTCGCCAGTCAGGCCATTGGCCAGCACTTGGTCGAACAAACTGACCGCATCAAGATATTGACCATGGTTGTAGGCAATCCCAGCGGCGGCCAGCACTGGGGTTGATTCGCCCAAAGCTGCCAGTTCATCAATCGCAATTGGCGCTTCGCTCATGGTTGAGTGTTGGTTGATAATTTCGCGGAGCCATGTTCGGGCTTGTTCAGTTTTACCTAAGCGCTGAGCACGCCGCGCCGCATCGAGCAAGGTCGTTGAACGAAAACTGGGGGTGCGGGCGAAACTCAAAATAACTTCGAGTTGAGTAAGTGCTTGCTCGGCCTGCCCCGTTTGATCATAAAATTCTAAGGCTTTGTTTAAGCTGGCGACTCGCTGCGGCCCAGCCATATCATAGCGTCCGCTGGCAGCATAGGCTGCAATCGCTTGCTCGGTTTGGTTGGTTGCTTGCAGTTGGGCGGCGCGGCGTTGCGCAGCATAGCCACTCAACAAGCCTTTAAGATCTTCATATTGTTGATAGGCCTCGATCGCGATCGCATGGTCGCCTTGAATTTCAGCGACCCGTCCCAGCAAAAACAGTGCTCGCAAATGCCATTGATCATGGGTTTGCTCGTTGATAAAAGCACTTAATTGCGACCATGCAGCAGCCCAATCTTGGCGCAAGAAGGCACTATAGGCCACCCCAAATTTGGCAACTCGTGCTTCGGGTGCATCAGGGTATTGCAATAAAACCTGTTGATAATCGCTCAAGGCCAAATCAACTTGGTCGGCTTGTTGATGTTGCTCGGCTTGCTGCAACAACTGAGCGGGGGATGCTAGCGGCGTGGCGGTTGGTTGACCGACGACATCGCGGCTACAACTGGCTAAAAGTAGCACAATCAAGGCTACGTGTGGAAATTTTTTAAGCATAATAATCTCATCGCGCTTCATGGCAGCCATTGTAGCATAGCGACCCTGCAAACTCCGTGCCAACTGGCTAAGAACTTGATGAGATTTTGCAGTATTTCGCTTAACAATCGCCAAATCCCGCTTGATGCCTAGGCTAAATGCGCCCAAAGCCGTAGCTCAATTGCTTGATTCTATGGTTCAATAGCACCATTAATCTTTGAAACGCGAGATAAGGAGCGCTTTTGATGAAGCTTGAGCTTGTGGAAAAACCACCCCTGCGCTATCTGCTTGGGCCACAGCAACAACCAGTTTTGCAAAAAATAAGTGAAATCAACCTGCTTTTAGAGCATTGTTTTGGCGAAGATTGTCTGAATCTGGCGTTATATGCTGAAAACCTAACCCTAGGCTTTTTTGATTTAAGCACCCGTGAGGCGGGTGAAATTTTGCAAAAACTCCGTCAGTATCATGTGAAATTGGCAATTATTGTTGATTTGAGCCAACAAGCCCATAGTCAATATTTTGCCGAGATGGCAGGCGAGGAAAACAAACAAGGCCATTGTTATTTCTGTGCAACCCTTGCCGAAGCCGAAGCTTGGCTTGCCCAAGATTTAGATAGTTAACTGTTGAGCCAAGGCCTGCAATAGTTCCTGGGCATCAGCATGATCGGGCAAACCTGATACTTGAGCATCGCCAAGTTCGATAATCAGCCAATCACCTGTTTGGGTCAAGGCCAGATCTAATGTCCAAAAGCGACTTTGGATTTGTTGGGCCAGCGCGGCATAGCGCGACCAATCAGGGGTTGGCTGGCTCGGTTGATGATCCCAGTAGGGCGTAGCCCACAACAGCCTGCCATCAAGCCAAAAACTGCGATACTCGTAGGCCAAGGCTAAGCCACTTTGCTGGTGCATTTGCCAAATCTGCAATGGATGCCATGCACGCAGCACCACCCCACCAACCAAGGCCTCAGCTTGGCGCTCAATAAACGTCTGAATCACGCGGGCACTTTGGGCTTGGTCGCTAGCATTGGGAATGAAACAAGCTTCATACCATTCATGTTTACGCGATTTTACATAGTCTTTGATGATCAAGGCGTGCTGATTAAAATACGTTGCTGCCTGGGCTGCAATGTTGCTTGCATCCAAACCTTGCTCGTGGGAAAACACTAAACTAGCTGGAGTTTGGTCGCCAAGCAAGGGCAACACATTCGGCAAATGATGACAAGCGACATATGCAGCGAGATCATTAATTAATTGGTAGTTTTTAGCCACCAAGCCCTGTGCCAATTGTTGATACTGGGCAAGGCTGAGCATCCAACCGCGATAGATGGCGAGAGTTGTCGCGGAAGCAACAGGCACACGGCGTAAGGCCTGCTTGATCGCACCATCAAATAAAGCCTCAAGATCGATGACCGCCCAAGCTAGCCCTAATTGAGTAGCGGCAACAACTTCCGCAGCATACACAGCATCAACATGCGGCAAATTAAATGGTTCGGCAGGAAAAAGTACAAGCATAATGCAACATTATACATGCTCCTCAAGGTAAAAACCGAAACTACAAAGAACCCAAAGAGCCAGAAACCGCGAAGATCGCGAAGTATGTTTTAGCCACAGATTGCACAGATTAGCTTGATTATTGTTCCAATAGCTAATAGCCCAAAGCTATACATCCTCTGCGTCTCTGCGTTAAATTTCATCCCTCATCCTTCATCCTTCAATCGCTCTGTGCCTCTGCGTTAAAACTAACCCCTGGACTCTGGCCACCTGATCTCTAAATGTTGCCTTTTGGACTTCATCCCTCATCCTTCATCCTTCAATCGCTCTGTGCCTCTGCGTTAAAGCTAGCCCCTCGCCGCTGCCCCCTGATCCCTAAACCCGTTTTGACTTCTGACTTTTGACTTTTGACTTTGTGCGCTACTCAAAATTGGCTGAATCGGGTATGATAGGCAGTAGAACGCAAAGTCAATTTAGCCGCGTCAGGTTGCCGCAAAACGCGGGTGAGCGTACTTTGTCCTTTTTGACACAATCATCAATAAGGATATAATTCGTTATGCCGATTGTGTCCGTGCCGGAGGAGCAGCTTATGCTACGGCCATTTTTGCCGATCTTCATTATCTTTGTTGTTGGGGTGGTGATTCCCGTGGCAGCCTTGGTGCTGTCGGCCATCCTTGGCCCCAAAAAAGCAACAAAGCGCAAACTCATCCCTTACGAATCAGGGATGACCCCGCTGGGCGATGCTATGCAACGGATGCCAGTCCGTTTCTATGTGGTTGCCATGCTGTTCATCTTGTTCGATATTGAAATTATCTTTTTAATGCCCTACGCACTTTATTTCCGCCAAATGGGCCTATTTGGGCTAGCCGAAATGGGCGCATTTATGGGCATTCTGCTAGTTGGCTTTGTCTACATCTGGCGGAAAGGGGCGCTCCGATGGGATTAGAAGAAAAAGCTGGCGATTTGGGGATTGTTACGACAACCCTCGAAGGAGTCGTCAACTGGGGTCGCACCAAGGCCATGTGGCCGATGTTGTTTGGTTTGGCTTGCTGTGCAATCGAAATGATGGCTGGTCAAGCCTCAAATTACGACATGTCACGCTTTGGGCTGGAGTTGATGCGGGCCTCACCGCGCCAAGCCGATTTGATGATTGTGGCAGGGCGGGTCAGCCGTAAGATGGCTCCGGTGCTGCGCCGCCTCTACGACCAAATGCCCGAACCCAAGTGGGTTGTGGCCATGGGCGATTGTGCCTCGTGTGGTGGGGTCTACAACAACTATGCCATCGTGCAAGGTGTTGATGAAATTGTGCCAGTTGATGTCTATGTGGCTGGCTGCCCACCTCGCCCCGAAGCCTTGATCGACGGGATTTTGCAATTGCACGAGAAGATCAAGCGCGACAAAATCACCGATCACGCCGATGGCAAGCCGATTCGGATCGAACAAGCAGAACGTGGCGCACTTAAGCCACTTGGCTAAATGTCGCCAATCTGTCGTGGGGCAATGGGCCTTGATCACCGGCGATCAAGTGCTAAGGCATTGCCCTACGTTGTATTTGGTGCCACCATTACGCTGGCAACGCCCTGTTGCAGCGTCTCGCCGTGGCTGCGTCACTCTTCATTGAGGAAGCTATGATTGATAGAGCAACCTTGGAGCAGCGCGTTTCTGCCCAATTCCCTACCGTTCGCATTGGCGATGAATCCGGCGATTTGTGCTTCACCGTCGAACGCCAGCAATTGCCAGCGCTGGCTGGTTGGCTGCGCGATGAGCCAGATCTCGCCTTTACCTTTTTAAATCAATTATGTGGGGTCGATTACCTGGGGCGTGATCCACGCTTTGAGGTGGTCGTTCATTTGACCTCATTTCAAAATAAAATGCGGGTAACGTTGCATATTGAAGTGCCCGAAGCTGATCCAACTATTCCAACCTTGGCGCGGCTCTTTCCAACTGCCAACTTCCAAGAGCGCGAAACCTACGATATGTTTGGCATTATCTTCACCGGGCATCCTGGCTTGGAACGTATTTTGATGCCCGAAGATTGGCTAGGCCATCCCCAGCGCAAGGATCATCCCTTGGGCTATGAGGAAGTGGCTTTCACCCATAACGAAGATTGGATTTACGCCAATAAGCCCTTCGCGAAGGAGTAATGCGCTATGGTGATGCACGCACATGCGTATCCCGATATTGAAATTCCAACACCTTCGCAAATTGCGGCGGTGGCATTAAATAACGAGCCTGATGAAAACGGCGAGCAATCCATGGTGCTAAGCATGGGGCCGCAACACCCTTCAACCCACGGGGTGCTCCGGCTAGCCGTCGAACTCAATGGCGAAAACGTGGTGCAACTGGCTCCCGACGTGGGCTTTTTGCACACTGGCATCGAAAAAACCATCGAAACCAAAACCTACACCAAATCAATTGTGCTGACCGACCGCATGGATTACCTTGCGCCGATGTCGAATAATATGGTGTATGTGGCGGCGATTGAAAAATTGATGCAGCAAGATGTGCCAGAACGTGCCCAAACCTTGCGGGTATTGTTGCTGGAACTGACGCGGATCAACTCGCACTTGGTTTGGTTGGGCACGCACGCGCTCGACTTGGCCGCGATGAGTGTGTTTTTCTATGCGATGCGCGAACGTGAGTATATTCTCGATATTTTCGAGATGCTGACTGGCGCACGTATGATGACCAGCTATTTCCGGGTTGGGGGCTTGGCTTGGGATATTCCAGCCGATTTCATTCCAACGGTGGAAGATTTCTTGACCCACTTTTTGCCAAAGGTCGATGAATATGAAGATTTGTTGACCAACAACTTGTTGTGGAAGCAACGTACCAAAGGCGTTGGTGTGGTCAATGCTGCTGATGCAATTGCCCTCGGCTTATCGGGCGCGAACTTACGCGCCAGTGGTGTCGATTGGGATTTGCGCAAAACCATGCCCTACAGTGGCTACGAAACCTACCAATTCGATGTACCAGTCGGCCAAGCTGGCGATATTTACGATCGCTATCGCTGTCGGGTGCAAGAAATGCGCGAAAGCGTCAAGATTGCCCGTCAAGCGATCGAGCGCGTCAAGCAAATGCATGGCCAGCCCTATGTGACCGAAAATCGTAAGGTTGCGCCACCACCCAAGAGCGAAATTACCTACAGCATGGAATCGCTCATTCACCACTTTAAGCTGTGGACGGAAGGCTTCCGCCCACCGCGTGGTTCGGCCTACGCGGCAATCGAATCACCACGAGGTGAAATTGGCTGTTATGTGGTGAGCGATGGCACTCCCAAACCATGGCGTGTCCACTTCCGCGCACCGTCATTTATTAATTTGCAAGCCTTGCCCCACATCGCCAAAGGCAAATTGATGGCCGACTTGGTGGCATTGATTGCGAGCATCGATCCGGTGCTTGGTGAAGTGGATCGTTAAGAAGGAGCCTCGGGTGCTGTACGAACAACACAAGGCTGAAATTGATGGAATTTTGGCCCGCTATCCTGTAGATCGCAAACGCTCGGCCTTGTTGCCGTTGTTATATTTGGCCCAAGATGTCTATGGCCGCTTGGATCGCGATTCAATTCGCGAAGTGGCCGAGATTCTTGATTTGCCCTATACCGATGTTTTTGAGGTCGTAGGTTTTTATACACTCTTTTATAACGAAGAAGTTGGCAAGGTTGTGCTCGATGTCTGCGACGACGTGCCATGCTGCTTCTGTGGTGCTGAAGAGTTGGTCGCCGATTTGGAAAATCGCCTGGGGATCAAAGCTGGCGAAACTACCAAAGATAAGGTTTTCACCTTGCGCCGCGTGAAATGTATTGCCGCTTGCGATCAAGCCCCAGTGCTGCAAGCCAACTTAGAGTTTCACAACCGCGTCTTGCCCGATAAAGTCGAAGCCATGCTCACCAAGCTGCGTAACGATGTCGAATCTGGCAAGCCCGTGAGCATCTCTGGCCGCCTTGCAGAACGCTAATATAAAGGATGAAGGATGAGGGATGAAAGATGAAGTAGCTACGGTTATGTTCATCCTTCATAATTCATACTTCATCATTCGTGAGGGTGCTTATGCCTAAGACTGAACTCAAAGAATATATTGTGATGCGCAATCGCGAAATTGAAAATATTCGCGATCTCGATGTGTATCTGGCAAATGGCGGTTATGAAATGGCCAAGAAAGCCTTGACCAGCATGACTCCAGCCGCGATTATCGACGAAGTGAAAAAATCGGGCTTGCGCGGTCGTGGCGGCGCTGGCTTCCCGACTGGGGTTAAATGGAGCTTCGTTCCTAAGGAATTAAACCCCAAATATTTGGTGGTTAATGCCGATGAGAGCGAGCCAGGCACGTTCAACAACCACGAAATTATCGACGAAAATCCGCATCAATTGCTCGAAGGGATTGTGATTAGTGCCTTTGCAATTGGCGCAAATGTGGCCTATATCTACATTCGCGGCGAATTTGCCTATGGCGCACGCTTCCTTGAGCAAAAAATTGCCGAAGCCCGCGAACGTGGCTTGATCGGCAAGAATTTGTTTGGTACTGGCTACGATGTGGAAATTTATGTCCATCGTGGGGCTGGCGCTTACATTTGTGGCGAAGAAACTGCCTTGCTCGAATCGCTCGAAGGCAAAATCGGCCAGCCACG
This sequence comes from Chloroflexota bacterium, assembly GCA_020161265.1. Taxonomy (NCBI): domain Bacteria; kingdom Bacillati; phylum Chloroflexota; species Chloroflexota bacterium. The sequence goes on from JAIUOC010000005.1 coordinate 168,916, forward strand.
CTTGAAGCCACCCTTCCCTGCTGTCGCTGGTTTGTATGCCAAACCAACCGTGGTCAACAACGTCGAAACCTTGACCAACGTGCCACGGATTATTGAAAAAGGCGCTGATTGGTTCCGCTCGTTCGGCACCGAAAAATCGCCTGGCACCAAAGCAGTTTCAATTAGCGGCCACGTCAAAAACCCGGGCAACTATGAAATTCCCTTGGGCATCACGATTCGCGAGTTCATTTTCGATTGGGCTGGCGGCATGCGCGACCCTAATTTGCCCTTGAAGTTTATTATCCCAGGCGGCGCTTCATCCAACTGGCTGACCGAGCAACACCTCGATTTGCCAATGACATGGGATGATATGGCCGCTGCCGGGACAATGCTCGGCTCAGGCGCGATGGTCGTGCTCGATACCTCGGTTCCCGTGGTGCGAGCTGCCTTGAAGGTTGACGAATTCTTCAAACACGAATCGTGTGGCAAGTGTTCGCCCTGCCGCGAAGGCACGCACTTCTTGGTCAAGGTGTGGGAGCGGATCGACGAGGGCCACGGGCGGGTTGGCGATATTGAATTATTGGCTGATGTTGGCAAGCAAATGCTTGGCAAGTGTTTCTGCCCACTGGGCGATTCATCAGTTTCAGCCGTCAATAGCGCGATCAAATTCTTCCGGCCTGAGCTTGATGCAGCGATCGATGCACAACACTAAGCATTATTGATCGTTTCAGTGAAGTTTTATAGCGCACATTTTTAGCCACAGATTGACACAGATGACACAGATGACCATCGACTGGCATTGTGCGAATCACCAAAGGTGTCAAGATGCCTAAATTTATACACGGTGAGTTGACCTACACGCTTATTGGGGCCGCGATGGAAGTTCATCAGCAACTTGGGCTAGGTCTGCTAGAATCGGTATATCAAAAGGCCTTAGCTTATGAGTTGCAACAACGCCATGTTCTTTTTGTCGAACAGCAACATTTGCCTGTTTGGTATAAACAAATCGTTGTTGGGGATTTTATCGCAGATTTTGTGGTTGAGCAGAGCCTCATTATTGAGATTAAAGCAATTGATAAATTGCATCCCAATCATGTTGCACAAACCCTTAATTATTTAGCAATTACACGCTTGAACATTGCCTTGTTACTTAATTTTGGCAGTACATCATTGCAATACAAGCGTTTAGTGCGCTAAATAATCTAATCTGCGCTAATCTGTGCTAATCTGTGGCTAAAAAGTTCGTGGCTAAAAAATAATAATTGAAACGTACTTTATACAAGAAAGGGCAGCCTCATGCCTGATATGGTTACGTTGACGATTGATGGGCAGACGGTCTCGGTGCCAAAAGGTACCTTGGTCGTCGAAGCTGCCCGTCAAGTCGAAAATCTGATTCCGGTGTTCTGCTATCACCCCAAAATGGCTCCCGTTGGCATGTGCCGCATGTGTGTGGTCAAGGTGGGCACGCCCAAGATGGACCCCGCCACCCGCCAGCCAGTCGTTGATGCTGATGGCAAATCAGTGATTGCGATGATGCCACGTTTGCAAACCGCCTGTACCACGCCAGTCAGCGAAGGCATGGTCGTGGTAACCCAAGATGCCGAAGTTGAACACGCCCAACGCGGTGTTTTGGAAGCCTTACTCACCAGCCACCCACTCGATTGTCCAGTTTGCGATAAGGGTGGCGAATGCCCATTGCAAAACTTGACCATGGGTTGGGGGCCAGGCAAAACCCGCTTCGACTACAACGATAAAGTTCACTTCGAAAAGCCAGTGCCACTGGGCGATTTAATTTACCTCGACCGCGAACGCTGTATCTTGTGCGCTCGCTGTGTGCGCTTCCAAGATGAAATCGCTGGCGATCCGGTGCTCGGTTTCTACAATCGTGGCCGCGCTTGGCATATCATCTCGCAATCCGACCCCGAATTTGATAGCAAGTTCTCAGGCAACACTACCGACATCTGTCCGGTGGGCGCGTTGACCTCTGCCGACTTCCGCTTCAAAGCACGGGTTTGGGAATTGCAGCCAATTCCAACGGTTTGTAATCACTGCTCAGTTGGCTGTAATATGACCTTCGATACCCGCTCCAACGAAATCAAACGGGTCATGCCGCGCGAAAACGATGCAGTCAATGAAATTTGGCTGTGTGATCGCGGACGCTTCGGCCATCACTTCACCAGCAGCAAGCAACGCCTGACCACGCCTTTGGTGCGCAAGGCAGGCAAATTGCAAGAAGCCAGCTGGGAAGAAGCTTTGACCTTGGTTGCGCAACAACTTGATGGCATTCGCAGCACGACTGGCGGCAAGGCCATCGGCGGTTTGGCAGGCACATCGTTGTCCAACGAAGATCTCTACGCCTTCCAACGTTTCTTCCGCGAAACGCTTGGCTCAGCCAATCTCGATCATCGCTCAGGCTCAGCTTTAGACTTGCCGCTTGATGATGTTGGCGCACTCTATGGTATTCGTAGTGGCACTGATCTTTCAACGCTTGGCAAAGGCACGGTTGTGCTTGTGTTTGGCGCTGATCCCGAAGAAGAAGCACCAGTTCATTTGTTGCGGATTCGCGGCATCAACACCCGTGGCGGCAGCGTAATTACGCTCAACGGTCGCCCAACCAAACTCGATAGCATCGCCAAGCAAGCCTTGCGCTACAAATATGGTAGCGAAAGCAGCGTTTTGGCCGCATTGCTCAAGCCATTACTCGATAGCACCCCAGCCGATGGCAAACGTGCGACCTTGCGCGGCTTCAACGATTTAGTGGCTTCGCTCAAAGGCTTCAATCTCGATGAAAACGCTAGCGGCATCAGCGCCGACAAGCTCAAAGCGGTCGCCGATTTGATTGGTGCTGCTGAAAACTTGGTGATTTTCTATGGCCGCGATGCCTTGACGGCTGGAGCAAGCGTGCCTGCTGGCTTAGCCAACCTCTTGGTGATGACCCGCAAAGCTGGCGCTGCCAATAGCGGCTTGATCAGCTTGCTCAAAGGCGCGAATGCCCGTGGCGCACTCGATTTGGGTGTGCGGCCTGATCGTGGGCCAAATTATGCAGCCTTGAATAATTCTGGGCTTGATGCCAAACAAATGCTCAGCGCTGCCCGCGATGGCAAACTCAAAGCCTTGTATGTGGCTGGAGTTGATCCCGTTGGCGATAATCCTGCTGCCGCCGACAGCTTGAAGAAGCTTGATTTGTTGGTCGTGCAAGAATTGTTCTTGACCGAAACCGCCAAATTGGCCGATGTGGTCTTGCCAGTCTTGAGCGTGGCTGAACGCGAAGGTACCTATACCAACGCCGAACGCCGCGTCCAACGCTTCCGCCAAGCAATTCGCCCAACCCTGAATGCTCGCCCCGATTGGCAAATTTTGCAAGCCCTGGCCAATCAATTGGTCTCCGATGCGGTGTTGAATGTGGCTGGTGGCGAGAAGAGCCGCAAGCAAGCCCGCCGCGAAGAAGATAAAGCGCGGGTGCGTACCGAATGGAATTACGCTTCACCAGCCGAAATTCTGATGGATATTCAAACCAATGTGCCAAGCTACAAAGGTGTGAGCTATGCCTCGATGCAAGGCCCAACTGGCCAATGGGGTCGCCAAGCCAACGAAAATTACTACTTCGATGGCACTTCCTACCAAAATACTGGTGGGTTGGGCGTGCAATTGCCAGCGGCAGTTGAAACCAGCACAACCCTGAGCTTGCAGTCATTCAGCATCAATACCCCAGCTAGCGTTGCCGACCGCCCATGGACGTTGGTTGGCGCAACCTTCTTGTATGATGATGCTGGCTTGATGACCGACACCAACCTGTTGAGCAGCCGCAAAGCTAAGGCCGTGGCAGCGCTCAACCCCGTTGATGCCGACAAGCTTGGGGTCAAAAATGGCGAGCGGATCACCGTTAGCTCAGGCCGTGGCAGCCTCAGTTTGCCAGTTCACCGTACCAAACTTGCGCCCGAAGGCGTGGTAGTCGTACCTGTTGGGGTTAATAATGTCGGCTTGGTCAGCGTCGTCGAAGGTGGCGCAACGCCAGTAGCCATTCGACGGGAGGCCTAAGCCATGCAAGATCGCTCAGTATGGGTGATGATTATCCACGCGGTGGTATTGGCATTTGCGGCTCTGACCAGCTTTGCCTATCTCACTTTGATGGAACGCAAAGTCTTAGCCAAGTTGCAACATCGGGTCGGCCCTAACCAGGCTGGCCCCAATGGCTACTTGCAACCATTGGCTGATGCTGTCAAGTTGATGTTCAAAGAAGATATTATGCCGTCGCTGGCCGATAAGTGGGTCTTTATTATTGCCCCAATTTTGGCCACGATTCCAGCAATTGTGATCTTTGCGGTGATTCCGCTTGGCCCCGATTTGGTGGTTTTCGGCGAACGGATTCCTTTGGCATTCGCTAGTTTGAACATTGGCTTGCTCTATTTCTTGGCGGTAACTTCAATCGGCGTGTATGGGATTACCCTCGCTGGTTGGGCATCGAATAACAAATATTCGATGCTTGGTGGGGTACGTTCAGCTGCCCAGATGATCAGCTATGAATTGGCCTTTGGGCTTTCGGTGCTGGTTCCGGTGATGTTGACCGCCTCGCGCTCAGCCGATGGCCTTGGCTCGCTCGATTTGGTTCAAATGGTCAATGCGCAGGCTGGTACATGGTTGGGCTTTATTCCCAAGTGGTTTGTCTTTACCCCAACCGGCTTTATCGCCTTCTTCTTGTTCTTGATTGCGGCCACCGCTGAAGTGACCCGCGCTCCCTTCGACTTGGTTGAAGCTGAACAAGAGTTGGTTGGTGGGTATGCCACCGAATATAGCTCGATGAAGTTTGCACTGTTCTTCATGGCCGAATATATGAAATTGATCGCCATGAGCGGCTTTGCAGCGACGATGTTCCTCGGTGGTTGGCGCTTGCCCTACCTCGAAGACATTACGGGCAACTGGGGCGCATTGGTTGGCTTCTTGGTGATCGCCGCCAAAATCTTCTTCTTCTTGTTCTTGTCGATCTGGGTTCGCGCTAGCTTACCACGGATTCGCTACGACAAACTGATGGATTTTGGTTGGAAGCGCTTGTTGCCAGTTTCCTTGGCAACGGTTGCCGCAACCGCTGTGATTATCGTCTTGACCAACCCACTCTAAGCACAACGTTTCGTTTCAAGCACTGGTGTAGCAATTACACCAGTGTTTTTTTGTGCTCTGCAAGATTTTAGCCTGCTCAAGGCTCATTGCACCTACATTTTAGATTTCAGGAGAATGGCGATGCTTTTACGTCAAACAGCGCGGCTTCAATTGCATGTGCTCGAAGAATACGATGCCCAACGTGTATTGAAGTTTTATCAGGCGAATGCCGAATTTCGCCAACCTTGGTCGCCAACAATGGATGCGAGTTTTCTGACGCTTGAAGGCCAACGCGAACGCCTACGCAGCGATCGGATTGGCCGCGATCGTGAGCAAGGCCTTGCGTTATGGTTGACCGAAATCGATCAACCTGAGCTAGTTGGCATGGTGGCCTTGCGTAATATTGTGCGTGGGGCGTTTTGGTCGTGCCATCTTGGCTACGAAGTTCATAACGCCTATGCCAAACGTGGCTATATCAGCGAGGCCTTGCAGGCTGTTGTGGAATATGCGTTTGTGGATTTACGTCTGCACCGCATCGAAGCCAACATTATGCCGCGCAACCAACGCTCGATTGGGGTAGTCGGAAAATTAGGCTTTGAGCACGAAGGCCTCGCTCGTAAATATCTCAAAATCAATGGTACGTGGGAAGATCATATCCATTATGTGCTTTTGAATGCGGCAGTTGAGTAAGGATGAAGGATGAGGGATGAATTATGAAGGATGAAATCTAACTTTCGTGCTCTTCGTGTTCTTCGTAGTTAAATTTCATTCTCCAAACGTTATCCTAATTTTAGCCACAAATTACACGAATTACACGAACCAAACCCCAATAGCCCATAGCCTAGAGTCTTATCAAACTTCGTGTTCTTCGTGGTTAAATTTCATCCCTCATCCTTCATAATTCATCCTTCGCTCAAGACTTTGGCATAATACGCGCCCCAATTGGGCTGACGGCCATCAACATCGAAGAACCCATATTCTTCCATCAAGGTCCAAGAAGCCCAGGTTTTACCAGCTTTTTGGGCAACGTTGGGGTCGCTTGCCAAAGCTACAATCGCCCGACCCAGATAATAAGGCGTTTCTGATTCGCTATAGTGAGGATCTTGAGCAATGGCATCACGCCAGTTTTCCTCGCTGACCCCAAAATGATCAAGCATTTCTTCAGAGCGTAAAAAGCCTGGAGTTACTGCTAAGGCCGTTACACCATGGTCTTTCAAATCTTCGTGCATGCCAACTGCGATCCGCATAACGCTGGTTTTGATTAAATCGTAGATGCTATGGCCGCGATAATTCAGCGTATCGCCATCAGTTACTTCGATAATCAAGCCCTGACCACGGGCAACCATCAGTGGCGCGGCATAAAATGAGGTAATTAAGTGGGTATCGATTGAGTTATGTAAGAGGTTTAGATTTGTGTGAATATCGCCTTGCCAAAACTTCTGCTCCCAAACCAAGGCATGTTGACCACCCCAAATATCATTCACCACAAGATCGAGTTGACCTGATTGCTCAGTGTTGATTCGCTCGATTAATGCGGCAACTTGGGCAGGGTCACTATGATCAACTTGGATGGCAATGCCCTGACCGCCAGCCGCCGTCACCATTTCCGCAGTATCGTCGATTGTTTCCGCCCGATTGATTGGCGAACGCTGATTGCGGGTAGTACGGCCTGTGCAATAGACGGTTGCGCCAGCCTCGCCCAAACTTACCGCGATGCCACGGCCACAACCACGCGTTGCCCCAGCCACCAAGGCCACTTTTCCAGCTAAAGGTTTGGTTGTCATCAAGCTGATCCTCCTAAAACAACAATCGCACGAACGCAGAGTGTAATGCATAGAGCACAATCACTCAACGGTCGTGCGACCGATGTTTGAGCCTGATCAACTGAACAGGTGGGCAGTTTCGCTAAAACGTCGAGCGCTAAACAAGGCGGCAGGTGTGCCAGCTAACTCGGCTAGCAGTTCATCGGCGGCAACCAAGCCTAATCCAAGCCCATGGCCGCTAAACCCCACCGCAAAGGCAATCCGGTCATCGCGACGTAATCGTCCAACCAAGGGTCGATGATCGGGTGCAAAGCCCATTGTGCCAGCCCAACGCCGCTCAATCGGCGTATTGGTAGCCTCAGGGAAGTGGCGCTGCAAAAAGCCATCAAGCAAATCTTGGATCAACGGTGTTGTGCAATCGGCAAAGGTTTGCTCTTCGGCAACCGCGCGATTGCGAAAACCGCCCAGCACCAAATTGCCAGCAGGCGTTTGCTGAAAATAGGTAAAACCATAATCGCAATAGCAGGCTTGGCTCAAAATTAACTCGATTGGGGCGGTTGCCAACAACTGGCCACGAGCTGGAATCACCAACTGGCTAAATTCAGGCAACAGCAGGCCTGTCCAAGCGTTGGTGGCCACTAAAACCCGTTGAGCTAGCCAATTGCCAGTCCGTGCTCGTACCAACACGCCATCAGCGGTTGATTCGAGCGCGTAAACCTCGCTAGCTTCATAGAGCTGTGCGCCGCTTTCGCGTAGGAGCGCCGCAGTTAACAAGGCGGCTTGAATCGCACCATCATCGGGGTTGTGCAACGCGCCCCAAAAACCACGCTTGGTTGGATCTTCGGCGTGCCATTCGGTGCTAAAACCATCTTCATGCATCAAGGCTGCCGAATTGGCAAGCTCGGCATGTTCTTGCTCGCTATAGGCAAAAATTAACGAACCACAACGCCGTACCGGCGAGCCAAGCTTGGTCGCCCATTCGATCATCAACTCACGATTACGAATTGTTGTGCGCCACAAACTTTGGGCTAAATCGCGGCCATATTCAGCGCAAGCCGCCTGATACGAATTGGCAATGCCAGTTAGCAACAAACCACCATTGCGCCCCGAAGCGCCGCCAGCAACGTGACGAGCATCGAGCACAACGTCGGCTTGGCTTTGGAGCGCTAAGTACGAGCCAATCAAGCCCGCACCAATCACCAAGGTTTGTACAAGCTTGGGCTGGGCTGTTGGCTCAGGGGTTTGCCACAGCCCAACGCTCATACTTTGCCCAGCACTTCCTTGATAATTTGCTCCAAGCGATCAAGCGAGAAGGGCTTGGTCAGGAAGTAATCAACGCCAGCAGTCCGGGCAGTTCGCTCGACCTCAGGAGTTGCATAAGCCGTGATAATGATCACCTTCGTGTCAACATAATCTTGCTTGACCACTTGGGTTAGCTGAGTTCCAGTCATACCTGGCATGTTATGGTCGGTGATCAATAAAGGGCATGAGCGTTCAGTCAGCACCCCAAGCGCATCTTGGGCACTATTGACGGTGACGATATCGTAGCCACCAGTCAAATCGCGCATAATCCGATGCAAAATGATCAAGATATCAGGTTCGTCTTCAACCAAAATAATAGCGGGGTTGCGAACAGCATTCGTCATCGTCGCCTCCACAAAGGTACCTCTAAGCGAGCGTAATTAAACTTTTTTCAGGTGCAAACGTGCGCCATAAAAACAGATGCAGTATAACGGATAGCGCGATCTTAGGCAATGCACGAAACTAGTACTTAGCTTGCGCTTGGCTGGCGTACTAGGGTAGCAATTAAGCCCGGGAGATCACTACTGAATTTGGAATTTGCCACCACTTTATCACAACCAGCCTCACGGGCGGCTTTTTGGCGCTCGACATCAACATGTGAGCCAAAAGCCAGCACTGGCAAGTTGGGGTCTAAGGCCTTAGCGGCTTGCACTAGCGCACTGGTCGCCGTGGTTTCACCGCGCAGATCAACAATCAGCAAAGCCAAATCTGGCGCTAAAGCTTGTTGGGCAGCGGCCAAACTATCAGCAACCAAGGCCTGATAGCCCAGTTGTTGCAGTACATCGCGCACGCGCACCCCGAACATTAAATCTGGCACATAAGCCACGATTGTTGACATAAGAATATTTCCTTATTCTAGTGAGCTTTTTTGCAGAGTTCGTTTGGCGATATAATTTGCTGCCAAAGCCGCGCCCAGCGTTGCCACACATTGGGTAATCAACATCGCCAGAGTAAAGCTATTTTGCTCTAGCGGCGAATCAAACAGCATCAGCAAGCCCCAACCGCCAACCAACGCGCCCGCCGGCGTGGGGTTTTCCAACGATAGCCGACCAGCCACGCCACCGCCAATGGTGGTCATCAAGGCCGGCAAGATCAGCGCCACCACAATATGCAACGGATTATTCAATTGAATATCGCTGATAGTGCTAATATCAAGCGCAGCATAGCCAAGCGGCACAATCAGCATGGTCAAGAAATAATCAACCATCCAACCAGCAGCGCTGGCCCAAATCATGCGAAACGTCCGCATGGCATCCAATCCTCACAACATAAAATCCAGTAGCTATCAAACGTCGCTGATGCTTGATAGGTTGCACTAAGTATACGCTTAAACGCCAACAGGGACGAGCCAAAGCCCATCCCTGTTGCTTGAAGCTTCACAACGAATTTAGTCTTCTTGTGAATCGCGCAAGGTGCGGCGAATTGCATCGCGGCGGGCGCGTGATTCACGATTTTCAAATCCGTCTTCTTCTTCTTGTTCAGGCTTTTCGTAGCGACGGCGAGCTGAACGGCGATCATCGTGGCCTGAACCAAACTTCGACAACAAGTCGTCGAGGGTTGCATTACCACCAAAATCTTCTTCTTCAGTTCCACCAACGCTATAGATTTCGGGTTCGCGGGCTGGGCGTTCGCGGCGTTCGTTGCGGCGGCCACCACCAGCGTTGCCACCAGGGTTACCACCACCAACAGCGCGGCGTTCTTCGCGTGGGCGTTCTTCGCGGCTTGCTGGGTTTGTCCAGTCGCGATCCAAGCGTGATGAACCACTGGTTGAGATGGGGGTGGTTGGAGCTTCTTCAACCCGCATGGTCAAGCTGATCCGTTTTGAATCGGGATCGACTTCCAACACGCGAACTTTAACTGGATCGCCAACTTTAACCACATCGTCAACTTTGCCAACCCGACCTTCGGAAAGCTCTGAGATGTGAACCAAACCATCGCGGCCAACGCCAAGGTCAACGAATGCGCCGAAAGGAGCAATCCCGCTGACTTTGCCATCGAGCACGGTGCCTGGAGCGATCACATCTAAGTTAACTTCGCGGCGGCGTGGGGCTTTTGGCCGTTCTTGGAAATCTTCCTTGGCGCGGCGCAAGCTCAAGCTAATGCGTTGAGCGCCAGTGTCAACTTCCAACACGCGGAAGGTATAGCTTTGGCCAACGGTGACAGCATCTTCAGCTTTTTCCACGCGGTTTTCTGAAAGCTCAGAAATGTGAACCAAGCCATCTTTGCCAACACCGATGTCAACGAACACGCCGAATGGCGCGATGCCGTTAACCGTACCATCAACCAAATCACCTGGCTTCAATTCGCCCAATTTGTCGTTGTTGACTTCAGGGCGTTTGGGAGCGCGGCGGCGGCCTTCTGAACGAGGCGAGCGCATTGTCAAGCTGATACGGCGAGCATCTGGATCAACACTCTTGACGCGAACTTTGACAATATCACCAATTTGTACAACATCGGTTGGTGATTCGATGCGTTGGTCGCTCATTTCTGAGATGTGAACCAAGCCATCGCGGCCAACACCGATGTCAACAAACACACCGTACAAGGCGGTGCTGGTGACCTTACCATCAAGCTCCATCCCAGCATGCAAGTCGGCCAAACGACGTGGCGTAGTGCCATCTTCGTCGCCGCTTGGTTCAAAGGTTGCGCCAGCTTCTTCGGTAGCTTCATCATCGCCACCTAAGCCAACTCGCTCTTTGACTTCAGCCAAGACTTCGCTCGCTTTTTCGCGGGCTTCAGCCAATGCTTCGCCAATTTCTTCCTTCACTTCGGCCAATTCTTCCTTCACTTCGGCGACTACTTCGCGGGCTTTGTCGGCCAGCTTTTGCAATACGCCCTCTTCTTGTTCCTCTCCACCGTTAGTCGCGCTGACATTTTGCGCTTCGTCCGTCATTCGAGCAGCCTCCATAGCAGATCACATGCGTTTCCAACCCAATACCGCAGCCTTCGCGACCTTGTTGTTGCCATGTTGGGTGGCATAGCAACGCAAGATCGTGCCATCAAATCCAACTAATGGTGCTTCAGCTCAATGATTGTGGGGAAACGCTGCATTCACAATCATCAGAGTAAAGACCAAAATGTATCGTCGAGCTACACGCACTAAATATTAATACGTGATAATTCTTGGTGTGAGCGTACCAGTTCGGCGAGGCCAACACTTAGTTCTTCCAGTTGATAATACGAGCCATTCAAGCGATCAGCCAGCTCTTTGGCTAGGCCGCGATAGAAATTTGGCAATTCAGTATCAATCACCACGGTCGGAATTTGTTGGCTGGCGATAAACTCGGCCAGTTGGTAGGCTTCTTGTTGTGGTGGCTGGCCCGTCATCGAGACATTGGCATGACCATCAGTCAACAACACCATCAAGGGTAAAATTTCGCGATCACGCAATTTGGCTCGCGCTAATAATTCAAAACCAGCCATCATGCCGCGACTCAGCGGGGTTTTGCCACCAGTTGGCATCGTGCGCAGGCGTTGCTGAGCCATTTCGACGCTGTTGGTGAGTGGCAAGAGCACCGTCGCCCGATCACGGGCAAAGCTCACCAAGCCAACCAAATCGCGCCGTTGATAGGCATCGCGCAATAGCGAGAGCACCGCCGCTTTGGTCGCTTGCATCCGCGTTTCGGCGGCCATCGACCAGCTGGCATCAACCACAAAACAAACAGCATTACGCGTGCGACGAACGCGCACTTTTTCGCGTAAATCGCTGCGATGTAACACCACAGCCCGTTTGATATGTGGCTGGCGGCGTTGGCGTTGAAAGGGTGCGGCCACCCGTAGCGTCGCATCAAATGCCACATCGGTTAATTCGCCGCGTGGCACGCGACTGGTGATATAGCGGCCTTGCTTGCGCTCAGTTCGAGTGCGGGTGCGGCGACCACCAGCCTTGCGCCGCATTGAATCGGCTTGGGTCTCCAAACGCTTGGGGCGATATTCTTGGGCAATATTAAATACTTTGCCATCGCCTTTTTCTGCTTGGCTACTGGTTTGGGGTGGCGAGCCTTTCGGTGCCCCAGTCGGTGGTTCTTCATCGCCCGCTTCTTCGCTATCGCTGGACGCTTCCTCCGACGGGGCTAAGCTTTTTTTAGCTCGTCACGCCCCGCTGTCTCTTCGTTGCCGCGTTGGCGCTCTTGAGCCGCCTTATTCAGCACATCGCTGAGTTGCTGCTCATCGAGCCGCACTTCGGCAAACGGTTGGCGACGCATCCGATGAGGCAAGGCCAATTGGGCAGCGACCCGAATATCTTCGAGCGAAATCGCGGTGCGACCCTCTAAGGCGGCATGAGTTCGCGCTGTTTCGAGAATCGCTAAGTCGGCACGATGACCATCAACGCCCAATTCAAGCGAGAGCATTGCCACCGCTGCCATATCTTGCTCAGAAATTTGTACCTGGGGCAAGAGTTTTTTGGCCGCCGCAATTTCTTTAGTCAAATGATGTTCGTTGCTGCTCCAGCGTTGCACAAATTGCTCAGGATCAGCATCGTATTCCATGCGCCGTTGAATCACATCAACCCGTTCGCGCACATTTTTCAAGCCACCAATTTCAACCACCAAGCCAAAGCGATCAAGCAATTGAGGCCGCAGTTCGCCTTCTTCGGGGTTCATGGTGCCAACCAAAATAAAGCGAGCTGGGTGCGAAATCGAAATGCCTTCGCGTTCGACCGTGTTGATGCCCATTGCCGCAGCATCGAGCAAAATATCAACCAAGTGATCATCCAAAAGATTCACTTCATCGACATACAGCAAGCCACGATTAACTTGAGCCAACAAACCAGGCTCGAAACGGCGTTGACCTTCGACCAAGGCATGTTCGAGGTCAAGCGAGCCAACCAAACGATCTTCCGAGGCACTGACAGGTAATTCGACCAAGCGGGTTGTCCGTTGTTGTAACGGCAAATCTTCGCCAGCTTGCAAACGACCACGACATGAACCACACATACGATCAAGCTGATCTGGCGGGCAGCTATAAGGGCAATCGGCTACTACCGTGATTAATGGTAGCAAATGTGCTAAAGCCCGTACAGCCGTCGATTTGGCAGTGCCTTTTTCGCCACGAATGAGCACACCGCCGATTCGAGGATTGACCGCATTAAGCACCAGTGCTTGTTTCAAGCGAGGCTGACCAACAAGCGCACTAAATGGGTAGGTTGGTCGAATATATGGTTGCATAGTCGTCTTTCGTTACCACAAGCGGTTACACAAAAATAAGCCCGCATCACAGGGCTGCCAATTGGAGGATTCCAAATAGTGAGGGAATGTGTTTACGCTTTTGAGGCAGAGGATGAATCCCGTCAATGTTCACGATCCCAACGCATGTCCCTACTGTCTGGCCCTTCCAGACACCGCACGCGCCATTATCGCATACACCAGAGCCTGAGTCAACTAGCTCAAGGCCGTTTTTAGGGCCAATTTGGCGCTTTTTTTAACCAATTTTGGCCCCAAGCGTTTATTCAATCAGCGCACAAAGTGCTGTCGCAAATAATTTAAGACCTGTTGATCGATGTGGGTTGCGCTGACCAAGCGTTCTTCGAGGTTTTCAACCCCACCATAGGCCTGCAACGCGGCATGGGTCGCAGCATCATACGTGCCCGAAAGCTCACCTTGATAATAGCCCACCTGTTGCAAAATCGTCTGAATTTCTAGGGCAATCGCCTGATCAATTGGCAGCAAATCTTCGGGCTTGGGTGGTGTAAGATAAAACCGATGCAATTGCAGCAAACGTTGGAGTTCGGGCACTGGATTTTGATGATCGTCAACCCGCAGATCGATATAGCGATCGAGCACGCCGCCATAGGCTCCGCCCTGCCGCGCCACATACAGTGCCGCCGATTGTCGTCCCCGCTGATCGCCGCCCGCTAAATCGCCAGCCAGCAAGGCCGCTAGCAAACGCTCAGCCAACTCGCCTTGGGTTTGTTCGAAGGTCGTTGCCATGGCTTCAACCACATCGGCTCCAGTTAAAATGTTGCCTTGGGCTGCATAACTAGCGCCAGTGCGACCACCCGCCCAGCTATGGCAAGCGTTGCCCGTCCAGGTTGCGGCGTTACCTTGGGCATCGACCACCCCAACTTGGCGTTGCTCACGACCCGCATCAGCAGCCAATAATTGATCAAGCGTGGCTTGAGCTGAGGTTCCTTGAGCCAACAACGCCAAGCCATCGGGACCAAAACTAATATTGGCATACGATTGGGTGGCAATCGCGCCCGCCCCCGCCTGCGCCCACGAAACCACCGAGCCAACCGCCAAAAATTTAGAAGCGACCGCCACACCCAAATCACCATTCGTCGGGTCGTAGCCCACAATCGAAAATGTCATGCTAGCCTTCCTCAAAACGATCAATAGCGCAACCAGCCAATCGCGATTAAAATGATGCAGCTATTCTACCAAAAGCAGGTGGGCTACCGCTGTACTATTTTAAGGATGCGATGAATATGAATGCATGGTTGTTGCCAGTACCCTTTGATACCGAACGCGACGATTGGGGCGCAACATTATTGGCTGAATGGGGAGCCAGCGTGGTTACGCCAGGCCAACAAGCCTTGGTGATTGGCGCAGGCACTGGCCGGATTGGCTTGGCGTTGGCGCGAGCAGGTGCACAGGTCAGTTTTGCTGATGATTCGATTGTGGCCTTGGCCGCTGCTCGCCAAAGCTTTGCCCAAGCCAAGTTACCAGCCCAATTTTTTAGTACTACCGATTTAACGCCCAGCAAGCCGTTTGATTTGGTGTTGATTAACATTTTGTGGTGGAGCGATAACCAGCGTGGCGCAGAACTGATTAATCTGGCGGCGCAACACACTAATGCTGGTGGTATTGTGGCGATTGGCGGTGGTAAGCAAGCTGGATTAAGTGGAGCAACCACGCTGCTCGAACAGATTGTCGGGACAAGCGTCAAAACTCTCTATAAAAAAGGTCATCATGTGGTGATGGCGTTTCGGCCTTTGCACTGGCAAGCTCAGCCAAGCCAAACAACCCAGCATCAACTCAATCATGGTGACCATGAATTAACCATCGAAGCAACTGCTGGCGTATTTGCTCAAGGCCAGCTTGATCCAGCTAGCGCCATGTTATTGGATGCAGTGCCAATTCAATCCAACCAACGGGTGCTTGATCTTGGCTGTGGTGCTGGGATATTGGGCATGTTTTTGCAACAGCGCGAAGCCACTCTTGCTTTAACCTACATCGATAGTACCATGGTAGCAATCGAAGCCACCAAACGAAACTTACAAACCAACCAATTAGCAGGCCGAGTGCTGGCATCTGATGGCATTCAGGCCGTCAATGGCGAGCAATTTGATCTGGTTGTATCGAATCCACCATTTCATGTTGGTCGAGTGCAAAGCCCACAACTGGCCGAAAATCTCTTGAAACAGGCTGCGCAAGTGTTGGCTCCGCAAGGCCAATTGGTGATTGTTGCTAATCGCTTTTTGCGTTATGAACCATTACTAGAAACTGTTTTGAGCAATGTACATGAACTCGCAGGCGATCAACGCTACAAAGTTTTGGTTGGCACAAAAGCAAATTAGCTCATTAATGCAACCTAGTTTTAGCAATTGCGTATTTCATGCTGTGAGTATTTGTGCTCACAGGAGGCTCGTATGAGTAGAACATTAGGCGAAATCGTTATAGCCATCGTCGTGCTGGTCTTATGCTATCGCTTAGGACTTGAACTAGCACCCATGATTATGGATTGGTGGCGTGGTTTCCGTTCCGATAGCGCTGATGACACTGAAAGGAATGATCATGAGCAACACTAAAAATCGCCCGTCGGGCCGTCGCATTGGTAGCATTGCCATTGCGCTCGTCATTGCTGTGATTGGCTTAGTCTTGCTCACGGCATCGTGGAAAACCATTCCACCAGGCTATGTCGGGATTGCCTTCAACAAGGCTAACAATAATGTCACCACCGCGATTGAGCCAGGTTGGACGCTGATTAATCCATTTACCACTGCTATCCAGCAATATCCGGTGACCATCCAGACCTACATCATGGTTCAAAGCAATAACGAAGGTCAAACCGTTGGCGATGATTCGATTAAAATTCAATCGAGCGAAGCTCAACAGCTTAACCTTGATGTGGCGGTGCAATATCGGGTGAAAAAAGAAGAAGCTGCCACGCTCTATACCGATTGGGGTGGCCAAAGCCTTGATGTGATTGAGCTGCAAGTTGTGCGTCAACAAAGCCGTTCAATCTTAACTACCTTGGCTGGGCGCTACTCATGGGAAAGTATCAGCGGTGATAAACGGGCTGAATTGGCTGAAAAAGTCAAAGAACAATTAGCAGTTGAGTTTGAGCGCCGCCACTTGATTTTGGAAGATTTTGTGATTCGCGAAGTGCACTTGCCTGATAATTTGAAGCAAGCCTTGGAAAACAAAATCACTGCTCAACAAGCAGCTGAACGCCAAAAATACGAGCTTGAACAAGCTCAAATCAAGGCCGAACAAGATAAAGTTGAGGCTCAAGGTCGTGCTGAAGCCCAACGCGCTACCGCTAAGGGTGATGCCGACTCGATTTTGATTCGCGCCGAAGCTCAAGCCGATGCCAACCGCTTGCTGGCCGAAAGCGTTACCGAAGCGCTAATTCGCTATCAAATGGCGCTGCGCTGGGATGGTAAATTGCCAGTGTTTAGCGGCGGCGGCGCAACCCCCTTGGTTGATGTTAGTGAATTGATCAATTCAACCCAACCGATTAGCCGCTAAAATTAACGAAAACCAATAAAGAACGCTGGTTAAATTATAACCAGCGTTCTTTGCGTTTAAATCTATTCAGCGTGACGTTCTTCTTGCCAGGGGTCGGCGTTGTTGTGGTAGCCGTAACGCTCCCAGAAGCCCAAGCGATCGGCGCTCATAAATTCGATGCCACGCAGCCATTTGGCGCTCTTCCAAAAGTATTTTTTCGGCACAAACAAACGTAACGGAAAGCCATGATCCGGCGCTAGCTCCTCGCCTTCGTACAAATAGGCCAGCAACACATCATCATCAAACATAATTT
Organism: Chloroflexota bacterium; assembly: GCA_020161265.1. Lineage (NCBI taxonomy): Bacteria > Bacillati > Chloroflexota > Chloroflexota bacterium. The sequence goes on from JAIUOC010000005.1 coordinate 186,039, forward strand.
CTAGGGGCATGTTGGCGGTGTAGCCGCCCTCAGAGTGGGCTAGCACATATTTGGCGCTGGGCTTGAGCGCTGGAATATGGGTGAGAAAATCGCGAAAGCGCACACCCGTCCAGGTTGTGGCGAGTTTGCTCCAACGGGTGACGCAGTGAATATCGATATTTTCGATTGTGACGGTTGGCAAAGCGCGAAATTCGTTGTATGAAAAGGTTTTTGGGGCTTCAATTTCGCCAAAAACCCGTAAATCCCAGGTTTGCCCAAGCTCTTTGTAGATCGGAGTCTCGCCATAGTGCAAGACTGGAAATTTCTGGGTAACATATTGGCCAGGTGGAACGCGTTCTTCCATTCCTTCGGGGGTTGCATCAAACTTTCTTTTAAATGCATCAAACATGAATTGACTCCTTCTTGCACAATAGCATTATTGTAGCACTGCTTATGCCAGCAACCAAGCCACGAGCTTTGTCAAAAAACCTAAGGTTTGGTAAGATAGGCCAGTCACATGTGAGGCGTGATGTGTATGCAATCCCAAAAACAGGCATTTGAAGATTCCTCAGCCCACTTTTTGCGCGAGTGGCTCCCGCGTTTGGCAACCGCCACGAGCATTAATGGGTTGCACACAAGTTTGAGCGCCGCCCTTAATCAATTTCGCCATAATCCCCACTATCATTTGGTTTGGCTTGATCTGGCCGAAACTCAGCCCGAAATTCCCTTAGAATTAATGCTCTCCAGCAACCAACAAGAGCAGCTTGAGCAAGGTGCGATTTTAACCATCACTACGGCTGATGCCACGCAATGGACGATGTTGCCACTCTTGCACATTACCTTGCGCGGTTGGTTGGCCTTGCCCGAAGCAACCACGAATGATCAATTGCTCTTGCCCTTGGCGCTGCAAACCGCCGCCAGCATGTGCACGATCAGCAATAATCAACAATTGGTGGCTGAACTGCGCGAACTGACCCAATTTAATCTGATCAGTCAACGCCTGAATAGCTCGCTAGAACTTGGGCCATTGATCGAGGCGGTGTATCGCGGTATCCAACAGATGTTTGGCCCGCAAAATCTATTTGTCTCGTTGTATGATCCTGAGTCGCAGTTGTTTCAAGTGGCAGCGCATTTTTATGCTGATGGCCGCAGCACGACTCCCAATTCGCAATGGACAGTTGCCCATGGCTTAACTGGGGTAATTATTCGGCGCAACGAGCCAATTATCACCGATCGCTATCTCGAAACCTGTGCTCAATATCATGTCACGCCATTGTTTATCGATGATGATATTCCGCCGCTGTTTTGGGCGGGCGTGCCGCTGCGCTTCGGCGAACGCGTGCTTGGCACCTTGGTGATCTATACGCTTGAGCCAGAGGTACGCTACAACGCCGACACGTTACGCAAATTGGAGATGTTGGCTCATCGCGCTGCTGATAATTTTGAGCAGGCACGGCTCTACGAACGCACCACCCGCCAAGCTCGTCAACTTGAATTATTAAATGAACTTGGCCGCACTATCACCTCAACCCTCGATTTTGAGGCCGTGCCATCGTTGATCATGGGGCGGGTTCAAGAGCTGTTGAATGTTGAAGAGGGTTCGTTATTATTGCTTGATGAAGCAACCAACGAATTAGTCTTTCGCTATAGCCTGAGTCCGGTGGGCCAGCAACTCTTGGGTAATCGCATCCCTGCCAATGTAGGGATCGCGGGCTTGGTGTTGCGCACAGGCGAATCATTGATTGCCAATCGTGCTGGCGATCATCCAGCTTTTTATACTGGCATTGATATGTTGGTGGGCCACGAAACCCGCGATCTGCTGTGTGTGCCGTTGCTTGGCGCTGGCGGGGTCAAAGGGGTGATCGAAATTCTCAATCATCGCAATGGTTTGCCATTTACTGCTGCCGACCGCGCTTTGCTCGAAGCGGTGGCCGACCAAGCCGTGATTGCGATTGAAAACTCCAATCTCTATACCCAAACCGACCAAGCTCTGACCCGCCGCATCAGCGAACTCGACCAGCGTAACAAGCAATTTCAAGAGATTGTGCAAATTGGCAATGCGCTCAAAGCCGCTTCCAATCTTGGATCGGTTTTGCCAGCCTTAGCCGAGGCCGTGCAAAGTGCCACGGGCTTCAACCAAGTGACGATTAGCCTCGTCCAAACGACCCCAGGTCATAAAGCGATTATCAAACGAGTTGCGAGCGTTGGCATTGATCGCCAAATTTTCGAGGCTCAAGCCAGCATTACGATTGAGCCTGAGCGGGTCGAAGCCTTGCTTAAACCGCAATATCGCCGTGGCGAATCGACCTATTATATCGATCATCGGCGCAATGGCGATGCGCGTTTGTGGCCTGATCCATCAAATGGAGTCGATGTGCCAGAGCTACGGACTGGCATGTGGCATCCTAACGATAGTTTATTTGCGGTGTTACGCAGCACCAATGGCGATTTGTTGGGCCTTTTGACGGTCTATGCACCCAAAAATGGTCTTCAGCCAACCACCGATCAAATTCAAATGCTGGAGATCTTCGCCACGCAATTGGCGGTTGCGCTCGAAAACAATCGGCTCTACGAACGCCAACGCCAAACGGTCGAAGGTTTGACTGCTTTGAGTGCGCTTGGCATGGCGATCAACAGCACCTTTAGCAATGCGCAATCAATTTGGCAATTTACGGTTGGCGGGATGGTCGATTGGACTGGCGCACTTGGCGCTGGGGTATTGCTCAGCGATCCCAATGATCCTACAACATTGCAACCAATTGTTGGCTTGGGGATCGAGCATACACCTGACGAGGCGATTATTCAATTTGCCCATAAAGTGCTGGAGCGTGATAAACCCTTATTGCTTGGCGATAGCAGCAAATTGCCGAGTGTCTTGCGCGATTTAGGTGGTCAAGCCTTGGTGATGTTACCGTTGCTGGCGACGCACCAAACCTTGGGCGTGATCTACTTGTGGTATCCCGAAACCTTGCCCAACCGCGAAGCCCAAGATTTGCTCTCGCTGTTTGTGGGCCAGGCCGCTGTGGCGGTCGAAACTCGGCGTTTGGCCGAAGAAGTCAGCAATGGCCGTGATCGCTTAGCCTCAATTTTGGCTTCTACTGAAGAAGGCATTATTTTGCTCAGTGCCGATTTGCGGGTGGTTGAAGTCAATGCCGCCGCTCAAACCATGATCGGCAGCAACGAAGTCGCCGAATTGCTGGGCGAGCCAGTCGATTTGCTGCTGACCCATTGGTGCGCTCAGTGGAATAAATCCGAGGAAGCGTGGAGCGAACTAACGCTGGCGATCTACAAAGTTAGTCGCGGGCGTTTGGCTGAGGCGCGGGGCCAGTTGGAATTGGGCGGTTTGCGCAGCCAATGGCTCGAATGGACAACCCTGCCAGTTCAAAGCGCGGCCAACCAAAGCCCTCACCCAATTATTATTGTGCTACGCGATATTACCACCGAGATCGAGGCCGAAAACCTGCGCCACGACCTGACGTATATGATGATTCACGATTTGCGTGGGCCATTGAGTTCGGTGATGACCTCGTTGGATATGCTGGCCAAAAAGATGGTTGGCGACCTGAGCGAAGGCCAAGATAAAATTGTTAAAATCGCTTTGCGCAGCAGCGCACGTCTGCTCGATATGGTTAATTTGCTGATGGATATTAGCAAACTTGAAGCAGGCCAGATGCCAATCACGCCAATTACGGTGGCGATTGATGATGTGGTGCGTTCGGTGATGCAAAATTATGAGCCATTGCTCAACGAGCGCAAAGTCCATGTAGCGCTGAATATTGCTGAAAACACCCCTAAAGCCTCAGTCGATATTCAAACTCTCGAGCGGGTTGTACAAAACTTGCTGGATAATGCAATTAAGTTCAGCCCAGCGTTATCAACAATCACAATTAGCGCCAACAAAGTTCAAGCCAATCAACTACCAAGCGATCATCCCAACGGTCAATGGATTTTGCTGGGCGTGCGCGATGCTGGGCCTGGCATTCCAGCCCAATATCGCGAACGGGTTTTTGAAAAGTTTGCCCAAGTCAAACAAACTGGGATCAAAGGCACTGGGTTGGGCTTGACCTACTGTCGTTTGGCGGTCGAAACCCACGGCGGACGGATTTGGGTTGCCAATGATGATGGCCCAGGCGCACTCTTCCTGCTGACTATTCCGATAGCCTAACATTACATAACAGAAAACCCCGCTCGTAACAACGAGCGGGGCATTTTTGGATCTGCGATGGGCAGGATCAATTTAGGCAGCGGTGGCTGGCTTAACTTTATCTTTGCCACGGCCAAACCAGTTGCGCCATTCGCGATTTTCCCACACCACCAACAATTGGGCAGCGTTGAAAATTGACGAATAGGTACCACTGATCAAACCAAGCAACAGAATCAAGACAAACGAGCGAATGCTTTCGCCACCAAACAGCAACAAGGCGGTCAAGGTAAAGAACGAGGTAAATTGGGTGTTGATCGAACGCGTCAAGGTTTGAACGATCGAGCGGTTGACCACCCGTTCGTAATCGTCGCTTGAGCGGCGCACGTTTTCGCGCACGCGGTCGAACACCACAATTGTATCGTGCACCGAGAAGCTAATCACGGTCAAGACAGCGGTCATAAACAGTGCATCAACTTCGAGGCCAATTAACCAGCCAAGAATTGAAGCCAACCCGATCACGACTAATACGTCGTGCAACATCGCGATAATTGCACACACGCCGTAGCGAATGGGGTTGGGAGTACCACGGAAGGCTGCCCACAAATAGCCCATGATTGCCAATGAGGCAATAAAGACAGCCACAATCGCATTGCGAATTGAGCGCCCACGCACGGTTTCACCGACGGTTTGTACCGTTTCGATCCGTGTATCAGCGCCGAACTTGCTGGTCAAGCCAGTTTCCACCGCTTTACGCTCAGCCGAATCGCTTTGCACCGACTTTGAGCGCACAAAGGCAATCACAAATTGTTGATTGTTGGTCGAACCTTGTGATAACTGGGTTCGCGCACCTTCGATGCCACTTTCAGCAAATACTGCGTTGACATCGTTTTCTAAGCCATCGCGGGTTTCGCTAATGCTTGGGATGTGAATTTCCCAGCGAGCACCACCCGAGAAGTCTACCCCAAGGTTCAAACCAAATACCAGCATGCTAATCAAGCCTGGAATAATTGTCAGGATTGAAATCGCAAACCATAAATAGCGCCGACGCACTAAATCTAACATAGCCCAATCCTTTATCGATGGTATAGCTGAAAATCAACTATTAAGCTTGCTCTGACGACAAGGCTGCCACTTCAGCAGCATCTTCTTCGGGGTTAACCCCAAACCAACGTGGATTCGAAACCCCAAGATCAATCGTCAAGCGCAACAACATGCGCGAAACGGTGATTGCCGTAAACAAGCTGACGATAATCCCCAAGGCCAAGGTCAATGCAAAGCCTTGGATGATACTTACGCCAAGCCCGTTGCCCAAGACATACAAGATAAAGCTTGTAATCAAGGTTGAAGCGTTGGAGTCGCGGATTGATGGCCAAGCGTGGTTGAAGCCATCTTCGACTGCCCGTTCCAATGAGCGGCCACGGTGCAATTCTTCTTTGATCCGCGCGAAAATCAACACGTTCGCGTCAACGGCCAAACCAATCGACAAAATAAAGCCTGCGATGCCTGGCAAGGTCAATGTGACCGGAACCAAGTTGTAAATCGCAAACGAGAGGATGGTGTAGATGATCAAGGCAATGTCGGCTAATAAGCCAGGCAAGCGATAGTACATCAACATAAACAGCATAACCGCAATCAAGCCAATCGCGCCAGCAATTTTGCTTGCGTCAATTGAGTCGTTGCCTAGGGTTGCGCTGATGCTACGGTTACTATCTTCGATCAAGGTTACTGGCAAAGCCCCATATTTGAGCTGGTTTTGCAATGCTTGCGCTTGTGAATTTTGCTCAGCAACCGTCGTGCCAGTTGAACCCATGGTAATGATCCCTTCGCCAGGCAAAGAGCCATTAATTTGGGGGCTTGAAATCACGCGGTTATCAACCACAATCGACATAGGCCGGCCAATGTTTTGGCTGGTGAAGCTGGCGATTTGGGTGGCTGAATCTGAGTTGGTTTGGAAGCGGAAGAACACTGCTGGACGGCCAGCTTGATCTGTTGTCAAAGCAACTTGGCTGGTGTCGAGATCGCTACCACGGGCAATCGTGGTATAGGGCGCTTCACAAGGCCGCTCAGTAGGCGTAGTTGGGGTTGTAGTCGTCAAATTATTGGTTGATGACAACGGATTGGTGCTACTCAAGCTGTCGGTGGTGGTTACCCCAGTTGTGCCAGTGACGCTGCTTGGCAACTGCACAGTGATTGGGTAACGTGGTGTAGCGGTGGTACAAACTTCGGTGCCATCGGGCAAATACTGACCTTGAGGATCAATAAATTCGAGGTTACCAGCGCCTTTGAGCGCTTCCGAAGCTGCCGCAGGATCTTTGACCCCAGGCAATTCGACCACAATACTATCACTGTTGACAACTTGAACAACCGATTCGCTTACGCCCAAGCCATTGACGCGGCGCTCGATCACACCAGCGGCATTTTCGAGTTTGGCGGCCAAATCGGCTTCGTTAGGGTCGGCGGGACGTAAAAAGATTTGCGAGCCGCCTTGTAGGTCGAGACCTAAGTGGGTTGAAACATCGCGACCGGTCAGGCTTTGGAACGACTTAGGAAAGAATACAATCCAAGTCGCTAAAGCAACTGCCACAATCGTCACGACGAGGGCACTAATTACTTGCTTACGCACGACGAACGCTGCCTCCGTGTTTGGTGAAGGATGGGCGTGGCGAGGAATACAGCCCACCCAGAGATACCTAAAGAAACTCCCATCGCAACAGCGCATTATAGGCGCGATACCCACTCGCGTCAAACGCCCTTCCACATTATGACGAGTTAAAGAGACCCCGCCTGTGTGGTTTAGGCACAGGCGGGGCTAGCTGGAAATTGCGCCGGGCTAGAGCGTTAGCGTTGGGTAACGCTAACATTATCCACAGCAGCTTCTACCAAGCTAGCAGTGCTGGCATCGGAAGCCTCGATCAAGATTCGCACCGATTGGCCAGCATAGCTGTTTAAGCTCACAGTAGCGGCTGTCCAAGCAGCATCAACATCGGTTGCGCTGCCCAATTTTTCAAAGACTTTGACCGTGCCTGAGCTGGTGACGAGCGATACGCGGAAGTAATCGGCGCTACTTGCATTCGAGCCATGAGCCAAGTAGTAGCTGAAACTCAAGCTCAAATTACCAGAACTTGGCAAGGTGAAGGCTGGCGAACGGACTGACGACGCTCCACCATCAAGGTCGTATGCTCCAGCTGAGCTACCAGCCAAACGGCCCGTTACAAGGTTGTTGCTGCCGCTGACCGTCGTGCCAAGCTGCTTGGCTCCGCTGCTATCGGTTGCTTCAGGGTCGCCACGTTCCCATGCGCCGGTGGTTGCCGTATCAGTCGCATTGGGATTGGTTGTCCAACCTTGGTTGGTTTCAAAATCATCGCTAAATACGGTGACGACTGGGTTTGGTGTGGCGGTTGGGCCTGGGGTTGCCGTTGGTGCAGGCGTAGCGGTTGGAGTTGGTGTTCCACCGCCGCTACAATATTGGGTTTCTTTGCCAATCACGCGATATGGACAATCAGTTTGTTCCAATAAATACAAGACTGATTCACGGTTACGAGTGGTTTCACGGCTAATTACTTCGTCAGGTGGGTAGAAACCTGGGCTAGAAGAGCGAGGATACATTTCAAAGGTATAGGCAAAGATCCGATGTACCCCATACGCCCAATCTTCGTATGTACCATCAGCTACATACAAATCGCTGGCTTGTTGTGGCGTATAACCATTGCTTGAGGCCATATTGCGGCCAAGCGCGGCCATCGCATCATAATCGTCGCGCTGCATATCACTGGGATAGGCATCGTAGGTGTAGCCATATGGCCATAACACCAGCTCACTATAGGTGTGGAAGGAAATCGAGGTTTTGATTTGTTGTTTGCCGCCAACCACCCGACTTGCGACAAAATTGCGAATAGCTTGGGTTTCGGGAGCAGTAAAGGCCGCCGTGCCCCGATAGGTATCGCTTGAGGTGGAACCACTTGAGCCACCACAGCAGCCCCATTTGTAGCTATAGTTGCGGTTAAGGTCGATGCCAACGTAGGAAGAGCCGCTGTTGGGTTGGCGATTTTTGCGCCAGCTACGATAGCTGCCACTGGCTACGTCATATTCGCTGCCATCAGGGTTCAAGCTAAAGACGATGTAGATTTCGCGGCTATTGACGATATTGGTAATTCGATTGTCAATGCCATAGTTATCGACCAGCAAATGCAACAGATACAGGGTCATTTCAACCGTCAAGTGTTCGCGGGCATGGTGTTGGCCAATGAACAAGGCTTCTGGCTCGTTCTCATCGGTTGCAACATTATCGCTAATTTTAACTGCGATCAAATCACGGTTTTCATACGAGCGGCCAATGCTAAAGCGGCTCACAATGCTCGGCTTGCTGGCAACAACTGCCGCAATGTTGCTGGTCATCTCAGCATAATTGTGGTAGGCCGAATCTGCGCCTGGAAAATCGGTCAATTCAGGGAGTTCGACCAATTTAAAGCCTAAGCGCTCAATCGCCGCAGCTTCTTCGGCATTGGCGGTAACATCCAATACCTTACCATGAACGGCATCAATCGAAGCACCAGTTGCGGCAATCGCATTGCGATCTTCGCGCGTGGTCACGCCTTCAATATGATAGGCCCGCGATTGATCAAGCGGCTCCGTTTGCTGAACTGGCTGCCGCGTTTGCCCTAAAGCACTCAGCGGAGCCATCAGCCCTACGGCTAATGCGAGTGAACCAACCAACCGAACGATGCGTGACGGCTTCATGAACCCTCCTGTAGAGATAGGGATTGCACCAACCACACGAACAACCTTGTTCGCTCGATAGTGTCCAAATGCCACTAATTCGACACAGGTGGCGTTGTCACTTGCTAGTGGTGTCGCTTGATGGTTTGGGGTGGATAGCAAATATGTTAAATGATCTTAATAAAATTGTCAAAAAAGTATTAATAGGCGAAGAGAACAAAGAGCAAAGAACATAGGAGTTGGGGATCGAAAATTAATTAACGCAGAGGCGCAAAGCGTTGAATGGCGATATATGGGCTGAGGGCTAGCGGAACATGGGGTGAAATTCAGGCGATTTGTAATTCAAAGGGGATTTTTTTAGCATAGAAGTGTAGCGCATAAATGGCTATGGGCTGTAGGCTATTGGCTATTGGATCATTCAAGACCCACATGTCAATAGCCTACTCATCCTTCGTGCGCTTCGTGTCCTTCGTGGATCAAAATCTATGTTCTATGTTCTATGCTCTATGTTCTTTCTTGATCCCAATGTAGCCACTTGATGTCAATTGGCTGTTGGCCTAAGCCATACGCTTGAATTCGTTGCGGTTGGTTGGGCAACAGATCAAGCAGATTATCGCTCCAATTGATTTCAGCCGCAGTTTGTAGCCAAACCCCTTTGGCCGGGCGTTGACTGCTGATTTCTAGCCAATCGTCGGCAAGTCGGGTGACGCTAATTTGCGGATCATAGGCTGGGAGATATTTGAATGGCTCGGGCCATGCGCTGGCTCTCGCCACAACCACTCCATCAATCAAGACTTGCATGCCAACCACGCTTTGTTCGGTCAAGTCTAGGTTGAGGCTGGAAATCGGGTTGGCTTGATTGGCAGCTAATTCACATTCAATGGTTTGCTCAAAAAGTAATCTGCCTTGCAAATCGTAGCCAGTTAATTGAATCGTTGCCAGTTTTGATTCAATTGTGCCATTGACCACCCAAGCCTCGATTGTTGCGCCATTGCGCTGTAATCCAGCGCTGATTGGTGCTAGCTCGCGGCCAATGCTATAGATGGCGGGTTTCTTGCGCAAGGCCGAATCGATAATGGCCCAACTAATCACTGGCCAACAATCGTTAAGTTGCCAAACTAAAGCTCCTGCCACTGCATAGCGGCCTGCGCCGCCCCAACGTCGTCGCCAGCCGCGATAGGCTGCCGCCAAAGCCTCGGCCTGCATCAATTGCGTGGCATACACATACGATTCGAGGGTGTTTTCAAAGCGCAAGGTATCGTTGAGATACACCGCCAAACGGCGTGCGCCACCCTCCGATTTGTTGTGGTGCTCGACCGTGCGGCTTTGGGGATAGCGCTCATGCTCAGGAATGACGCTCAGCAAGGTTGGCAACGCTGCACATGATTCCATTCCAAACTCGCTGACAAAACGCCCTTCGTATTTAGGATAATCTTGGTAGGGAGCCATCGTGCTATGCCAAACATCCCAGGTATGGCGGTCGCCACGGGTTTTATCATAGACATCGGCTCCGCCATACGGGCTGCCAGGCCAATAAATTGTGGTCGGATCGTAATTGGCACAGACTTTGGGCAACAAGCGTTCGTAAATTTCGCGGGCTGGAAAGCTGGTTTTGGTGAAATCGCCCTGAAAACTATGATCATAAGCTTTGAAAGTTTGGGCAATTTGGTAATCTTCGTTGTTGCCACACCACAGCACAATCGAGGGATGATGGCGCAAGCGCTGAACTTGGGCAATTGCCTCGGCCTCAACGCTGGCCAAAAATGCTGGATGAGCGGGATACATGCCGCAGGCAAACATAAAATCTTGCCAAACCAATAAACCTAGCTGATCGCAAAGATCGTAAAAATGATCAACTTCGTAGATTCCGCCGCCCCAAATCCGAATCATCAACATATGGCTATCAACCGCTGCCTGCAACAAGCGGCGATAGTGCTCGTTGCTTACACGATTGGTCAGCAGATCGGCGGGAATCCAATTGGCTCCGCCGCTAAACATTGGCACATTGTTAATTTCAAACAAAAATGTTTCGCCTGTTTCATCGAGCAATGGCTCTTGCACCAAGCGCACACGCCGCACGCCAAGCTGTAATTCTTTTTGATCGAGCACCGTTTGCCCAGTAAAGACCTTGACTGCCAAGCGATAGCGATGTTGTTGACCATAGCCATGTGGCCACCATAAGTTTGGCTGATCAAGCGTGATTGAATGTTGGACATTGCCAGCAACAACCAATTGTTGTTCTTCAGCGATTAACTCGCCTGCTGGATTCCATAATTGAATCAGCACCGCAGTATCGGCTTGCGCATCCGCAACGGTTGCAGTTACAGCAAAAACCGCCGTGCTACAATCATCAGCTACGCTGATTGGACAAGCCAGATCGCTCAAACGAGTTGCGCCCAATTCAAGGGTGATGGGCAGCCACGGACCAGCCGTCAACAGGGCTGGACCCCAATCCCAGCCATAATGATATTGGGCTTTGCGCAGATACAAACGGCTGGGATCGCCGTTCCACACCCCGAGTTGGCCCATTTTGGCTTGCAAGGCATGGCCATGCTTTAACGCCGAGCGAAATTCGATCAGCAATTGATTTGCGCCAACGTGGATTTGGTTACTGACCACTACTCGTTGCGGCACAAACATATTGTCGCTGTTTAATACTTCTTGACCATTAAGCCAAACCGTGGCGATCGTATCCAAGCCTGCGAAGTGCAAGGCGGCTGGTTGGTTGGCTTGCTCAGCGGTTAATTCAAAATCACAACGATAGAGCCAATCGACCTCAGCTACCCATTGCACCGCCAGCTCATTCAAGCCATCGAAGGGATCGGGAATGCGCTCGGCGGCGATCAAGGCTTCGTAAATTGTTCCAGGCACAGGCGCTGCCATCCAGCCTTCGCTACTCGTACTATCAGCGAACACAGTGCGTTGTGGATCACGTTGTTTGGCCTGCCATGCCTGCTGCAATGCGAGCTTTTGCATGAATTATTGATGCTTTCTCTGCCACCAATTTGGTTGTGGCAAGCTATAGAGTAGGGGGCAGGGGTTAGGGATCGGGGATCAGATCTAAAGCTAATCCTTATAGCTGATCCCTGAATCCTGACCTCTGATCCCTCGGCTACACATACGCCCGAAGCAATTCGGCGCTTGGTTCAGGGTAGAGTTGGTATTGGCCTAATTGAGCAGGCACAATCACCGACATGCCATGGCTAAGATCAAGGCTGCCTGTGTCCCAAACCAAACTACAAGCGCCATTGATCACCGTCCAACAATCGAAACTGGTTACCGAGGTGCTCAGTGCTTGGATGCGGTTGAGTTGCCAGTGCTCCAAGCTGAAAAATGGACAACGTACCAGCAAACGTACCTCAGCATTCAGTTTGGTTGGTGTTACTAAGGCTGGCGCGGTTGCCGCAAAATCCAACACTTCGAAAGCTTGCTCAAGATGCAGTTGGCGCGGCAAGCCTGTGGCAGCATCACGCCGATCGTAATCGTAAACCCGATAGGTCAGATCTGATTTTTGCTGAATTTCGAACAGCACCACCCCAGGATTGATCGCATGAATCGTTTTGGCTGGCACAAATACCAAATCGCCTGCTTGTACTGCGACTTGACGTAATAAATCGGGCAATGTATTGGTGGCTAAGGCCGCTTCGCAGGCTTGGCGATTGGTTGCCTCGCGAAAGCCATGCACAACCTCGGCTCCGTTTTCAGCTTCGAGAATGTACCAAGCCTCGGTTTTGCCGTGAAATCCGGTGGCGGCCTCGCGGCTGTGGGCGTACTCATCGTCGGGATGCACCTGCACCGAGAGCGGTTGGGCAGCGGCGATGAATTTCAACAACAACGGAAAATCGTTGCCATAGCGTTCGCTGGTGGTTGTGCCAACCAAGGCCGCCCCAAATTGGCTGGTAACTTGGGCTAAACTTTGGCCAGCCAACGCGCCATTGACGATCAGATTTTGATCGTAGACCTGCCAAACTTCGCCCAGCTTGCTTTGCTCGGCTTCGGGCAAGTGCAGCCAGCGAGCCAATTGGGGACCACCCCAAATTGGCTCGACATAGCGTGCTTGGGTCAGCAACGGATAGAGCTCGATCACGCTCATGCAGTGCGTTCCTCGTTGCCCCACAGTTTGGCAAGGAATTTGAGTTTTTCCAAGGTTTGGAAGTTCTCGCCGCCTTCATGGCGATTGAATTGCCAAACCGTGATCTCTTTTGGCCCTGCATAATGGTTGTAAGCAGCAAAAACGGTCGATGGCGGACAAACATCATCCATCAAGCCAACCGAGAAAAGGGTTGGGCAGGTAGCACGAGCAGCGAATTGCATGCCATCGAAATAATCTAAGGTGTTGAATACTTGCTCGATTTTGGTGCGATGGCGGGCGCAATATTGGGCCACTTCGGCATATGGGTAGGTATCAACCATGGTGGTGGCACGGCGATAGTGACATAAAAATGGCACATCGGGCAGCACTGCCGCAACATCTGGTTGCAAGCCAGCCGCTGCCAGCGAGATGCCGCCACCTTGACTGCCACCTGCCAAAGCCACTTTGCCAGCATCCACCAAGGGATGTGAACGAGCGGCCTCGATTGCCCGCACCGCATCGGTGAACAAGCGGCGGTAGTAGTAGGTTTGTGGGTTGAGTACGCCGCGGGTCATAAAGCCAGGAATTTGGGGATTGCCACCCTCAATTTCGGTGTCAGGTGTATCGCCAGTGCGCCAATTCGAGCCTTGGCCGCGATTATCCATGGCGAAGACGGCATAGCCTGCGGTTGGCCACAGCAGCCAATCGATCGCCAAACCACGCCCGCCGCCATAGCCAATATATTCAACCACACAGGGAATTGGCTTGGTGGTATTGCGTGGCAGCAAGAACCAACCCTTAATTGGCTGCCCACCATAGCCGTTGAAGGTCACATCGTAGGCTTCGATCAAGGGCAAGCCCATATCGTAAGGCTCAAAGCTGGCGTTTAATGGATATTGGCGGGCAGCGGCTAAAGTGCTTTGCCAAAATTGGTCAAAATCGGCTGGCTCGTTGCGATCAGGCCGATATTCGCGCAGTTGTTCTAAGGGCATATCAAAATGCATGGCAGTTACCCTCGCATCTGAACACTCACATTGTGTTCAGCTAAACGTTCGATCATTTCAAAACAAACGCGGGCATGGTGATACGGGCATTCCCATGGGCCAACTTTTGGAATCGCTCCCAACGGCTGGTTTTGAGCGTCAAGAATTTTGAACCAATCACCATGATCGTGGTCGATAAAATAGCGTTGAATAAAACTCCAACTATCATAGGCGGCTTGAGCAAACTCAGGTTTGCCAGTAGCCTGATAGGCGTTGTAGAAGCCAACAACGGCTTCAGCTTGGGGCCACCAATGGCGTTCTAAATTAATTGAGCCATCGGGAGCGCGTTCGTGAATAATGCTGCCATCGGCGTGGCGACCATTGCGATAGACCGCATCGGCCATGCCAAGGGCTAAAGTTTCGGTCTTGGCAATCAACCGAGCATCGCCCAGCACATGGGCGGCTTCCATCAACAACCAACTGCCTTCAATATCGTGGCCATAGGAAATGCCATGTTCGTGGTGGTTCCATTGGTCATCGAAAAAGAGATGAAAACGACCTTGAACCGGATCGATGATATGTTCGCAGCAGGCCTCGATCAGGCTAGCCAATTGCTGGCGCACATCAGCCACATCCCAAACCCGCACCAAGTTGGCATAGGCTTCCATCATATGCAACATAGTGTTCATGGTTTTGCGAGCTTCTGGCTCAAGCTTGCTCAGCCGGCTATCGCCCAAGGGTTGCCAAACCCGATCACAGCCCTCAATATAGCCACCATAAACCGCATCAAAGGCATGATTTTCGATCAAGTGAAACAGGGTTTGCGCCAATTCTAAGGCGCTCTGATCACCTGTAGCTCGGACATATTCAGCCAACCCGTAGATGGCGAACGATTGAGCATAGGTTTGTTTATGGTCGGCCAAAGGCTGGCCGTTGGCATCGATCGACCAATACAATCCGCCGTATGTTTGATCCCAAAAAGCCTGTTTGAGGTAGGCATAGGCATACTCAGCCACCGCCAAATCGCGGGGATCGCCAAGCATGCGATAGGCACAGGCAAACGTCCAGAGAATCCGGCCACATAATACGGCTGAGCGAGGAAACTCATTATGGATTGTCAGATCGTTGGTTAAGCCGCCATAAAAGCCACCGTGCTCATGATCAAGCGTGTGGTTTGCCCAAAAAGGCAAAATATTGCCCAACACTTCATCGCGAAACTGGGCTTGCCAAATTTCGCGCAAGCCATGATCAAAGCCGCCATCTACGAGATTCGCCATTATTTTATTCCTTCTGGCGCTTCGGGTATACGGGCAGCGAGGAGCAAATCGAGTAAATCACGGTCAACGGAATAGCCATCAACAACTTCGTAGCGAGCATGTGGTCGGCCATGATTAATAATTCCAAATGCTCCTTCAAACTCCCAGAGACCGAAGCCCCAACCAAATTCTTGATAAACGCTGAGCAGATCGCGGAACCAACGCAAAGCAACATCATTGGGGGTACGGTTGTAGCAGCCAAATTCACCAATATGGATGGCGACGTTCCGCGCTTGTACGTCGCGCCATGGTTGGTAAAATTCAACTAAGCCGGCCCGATCCCAATAATGGTTGTGCCAGGTTACAGGGTAGGTTGGTGCCGCTAAACCTTCGTGACCATCCCACCAACTTGCTTGATAGTGGCTCACCGCCATTGGCTGATAGCCGCGACCGCTGTGGGTTACGCCCAAATCAGCGAGTTCGGGCATTGCCAAGTGCCCACCACCAAGCCCATCGATCACAATCGCCCGTTGTGGGTCGATTGCGCGAATTGCTGCGACCGTCCGTTGCATGATCGCCGCATGGTTGAGTCGCGTCAAGCCATACTGATCGACATTGGGCGGTTCGTTGAGCAAATCGAAGCTTAATTGGCTAGCCGAAATACCCTTGTAGCGTTGGGCGAAATACTCCCACAGCCACACGAAGCCTGCCTGAGCTTCGGCATCCAGCCATAAATTATGCCGTTCGAGATCGTTCCCATTGATACAATAGCCAGGCGCTCGATGCAAATTTAGGCTGACATGCAGGCCATATTCACGACATGCTGCGATATAACGGTCAATATACCCGATGATCGTCTCATCGGGATTGGTATAGTGCCAATCGCGAGTCCAAAACCAATAATTGGTTGGAATCCGAATGAAATTAAAGCCCTGTTTGGCGATCCAGGTTAAGGCTTTATGGTCTGGCTCGGCTGGCAACTTGCCTGGAACATAATGATACATCCATTGTAAATTGAAGCCATAATGTGGCATGAAACCATCCTTCGGGCTATTTTTTGCCAATAAAAAGCCACATAGGCCGCTGAGCGCCACTATCACGCACGCCACTGATTGATAATTGTGCAACTGATAGCGACGACCCAACACCTACATGGCCAATGCTTGCCCCGCAATAAGGTTTATTGCTTGACTAATTTCAAGGCTAAATCGTAGTTGAAGCTTGGCACCGCAATGCTGGCTGCGTCGGCTTCAAGGGTTACCGTCGTTGGTTGCGACCATGCGCCAGTTTGCGGGTCGTACCACGTTGCTTGGTAGCTGCCGGCCTCAAGCCCATTCAACTTAAGCGTCAAATCGGCGTAGGTTGGTGGTACATATTCCCATGTATCGTTAAATTCACGCTTTTTGAGCGCTTCTTCATAGGCTTTGGTTAATGCTTCAGGCTCGTATTCGTTGCTGCGCACCCAGACTAAAGCCTGCGATTGCGTTTGTAAGGCCAAGGCCCGCGCTTTCAACGGTGAAACTTGGGCCACAACTGGGCTGTAGATCGTGAGATCTTGGTCTTTGAAAAATTCGGCCAACTTGCTGTATTCGCTCCACAAGTTGTCGGGATCGACCAAAGTATCCCACCACCAATACATGCCGCTGCCAGCAAAGCCACTGAATGGCGCAGCCCACAAGCCTTGATGAAACTGCCAAACATCCCGATTGATTACCTCGTCGCGCCCAGTGCCAGCATAGCCAAGTTCACTGACCAAGGCTGGTTTTTGTGGTGCTGCCGCGTTCAACTCACGGATTACCAAGGGGAAGGCTTGGCCTAAATCGCGGCCTGTGTAATCGTGGTGTTGGGTGAAGTTGATCTCTGGTTGTACCCACATCGAGGTACTGGTATTGCTGGCATAGCTGGTTGAAACCAAATGTTGATAGGGATCAAACTGGGCCAAATGACGGGTCATTTCGCTGATCCATGGCTGCATCAAAGCATCATTGATTGGTGTCCAATTGGCTTCGTTCCACCATTCCCAAGCGAATAGGCTGGGTGAATGTGCCCAACGAGCCGCGATGTAACGCACTCGATGCTTGAACACTTCGCGCGATTGAATATCGGTGGCAAACAAGCGCGGCTCGGCAATTGGCCCGCCATTCGCAGCGTTATACGGATTACTGGCCCACTCTGAATCAGTGGTGGTGCTAAATGCGCCATGGTTGATCAGCGTTAACATAATTGTGATGTTGCGCTGTTCGGCCAATTTGAAAATTTGGTCAAGCATCCACGCTTGTTGCATGCGTTTGGAATAATCGCCTAAGCCGGTATCTTGCCATTCGATGCCAAACGACCATGAGGCCATCCAAATTCGCGCAATATTGCCACCGTTTTTGCTTAATTGATCAAACCAGTGTTCATATTCGCGCAAAATGCCCGTGCCTTGTTGGGTTGACCAGCCCAAATTGAGGCCGATTGGCATAAAGAAGGTGCCATCTTGGCGGGCGAAATAGCGCGGATTGCTGGTGTTGATCCGTACAAAGCCTGGCGATTGCTTATTCGCTGAAACTTCAATCGTAATCACGTCGCTGCTCAGCGCTGGCTTGGCTAGCTCGGCCTTTACTTGCCATGCCCCTGGTTCGCTCGGCGTAAAGCGTACCCGCCATTCAGGGTTGCCTTTGGGTTGCAGCGAAAGTTGATCAAAATCTTGATACCAAAAGGCTGGCACGCGATAAATTTGGCCGGTTGCCGAGATAAAACTCACCATTAGATCGATTTGATTTGGATCGTAAGGATTGGCAACTTTGATATTGGTATCGATCGCCAACTCAATTGTGCCAAAAACCGCAGCATTGCCGGTTAAGGTACGTAAGCCGAGCGTTTGGTTGCCGCCCGATTCGTCAGCTTGGGTGCAGGCTGCAATCAACAGCAGCAGAACCATCCATAGGTGCAAACGATAGAGCCATCGACGCATAATTCCCCCTGTACAACTTCAAATCCCGAAGCGGCGCAATTACTGCCCTATGGTTGTAAATTGCGATTCATGATCTCCGCTGCTTGATCTAAAGCATCTTGGGGATCAGCGTTGTTGTAGACGACTTCTTGCAATAATTTTTGGACATCGGTGGTGCTTTCTTCCCAGCCAACGCACTTGGGCGGACCTGCCGATTGCTCCAACAAGCCACGGAAGCCAGCTTCGATATGGGTTGGCATTTTGGCGGCGCTCAGCAAGGGCAAACTTGGCGGCACATAATAGTTACTGGCACTTTGGGCATAGGTCGATTGAGCGGCGACCGCTTCTTCGGTATACAAAAAGCGAATAAATTCGGCAGCCAAATCTTTGTTCTGCGAGGCTTCCATTACGCCGATGACCCGCCCGCCAAGGAACGAGACACTTTGGCCTTTGGGGCTTTTGGGCAGTGGAGCTAAATCCCATTTGCCCGCCAACTCAGGCCGATTAAATTCAATGCTGGCAACGCTCCATGTTCCGGCATAGCTCACCAGATAATCGCCACTTTCGAGGCCACCTTCAATATCGAGGGCGGTATCGGTGGGAATTTGATATTTGGTGTAGAGATCGCGGAAGTAGGTCAATGCTTGTAAGCCAGCCGCCGAATTAATTGTGGCTTTGGAGCAATCGTCGTTATACAAACTGCCACCAGCTGAATATAAAAAGGTAAAGTAGCTGATCCAGCCAGCGTTATCCCAGCCAATCGCAAAGCCTTTTTTATTGATCGTGCGAGCTTTTTCTAGCACTTTGGTCAGTTCAGTCCAGTTTTGGGGAGCTTGCTGCATACCGACTAAATCGCGTAGCAGATCGGTGCGATAGAACATTCCCATCAACGCCACATCGAGTTGCAATGCATAGACCTCGCCTGTATCCAAAATCAACGAATCTTGGAGTTGCGGCAACATCTTTTGCTTAACATCGCTTACCACATCAGGATAGGCCTTTTGCAGATCGATCATCCCGCCCAATTTGCCAAACTCGATGCCCCACGACATGCCGCCAGCCATCAGATCTGGCCCGCGATCGGCGGCGATGGCCTCAAGAATTTGGGTATGGGCATCGCTCCAAGGCAAGGCTTGAACTTTGATCAAGACCCCAGGATTTTTCTGCACAAAAACATCTGCTGCTGCTTGAATTGAAAGTGCCTCGACCTCTGAGCCAGTTGACCAAATAACCAAGGCCTTATCTGCCGAGTTGGCGAGGGCTGGTACGGCGGTTGGCGGCGTGTCGGTGGGTAAGCTGGTTGGGTTGATTTGGGTTGGTGGCGTGGCTGCTTGACCGCAAGCTGCCAAAATCAGCAGAACGATCAAACTGAATCCGAGGCTCCGAACTGTGCGGGGTGGCTGAGATGGCTTACGGTGCATAACGCTGACCTCCCTTGGCCTATACATGCATCGATGCAGGTTGTTTGGGTATTGGCAGGTTGTGCATCGATAACCCTTCCCAAACATAATTAAGTATATATGTTAGTGCAAGTCTAGCGCTATCCCTTGGGCCAGCATCAATCTTCCTATTACGAGGTAGGTACGTTAGGTGAACAACCTACCTCGTTTGGAACGCCGCCCTAGACCGAATGGCCTAGTACTAGAACATTCTAGATCTCTGAATTGGCTTTAAGGAAGCTCAGCACTTCATCAACTTGGGCAAAAGCAATACCGGTAACAGTATCAGCACAGCCATAATAAATGGCAATTCGGCCTGTGGCAGCGTCGGTCAAGGCCGCACATGGGAAGGCCACATTCGGCACATCGCCAACACATTCATACAAGGTTTGGGGCGCAAGCAGATATGGCGCGGTGCGATAAATCACTTTCCAAGGCTGCTCCAAATCGAGCAAGGCGGCCCCAAAGCTATAGACAAAGCCATTGCACGAAGTCAACACGCCGTGATAGAACAACAACCAACCTTCGGTGGTTTCGATCGGGGTTGGGCCTGCGCCGATTTTGGTGCTTTGCCAGCCGCCTTTCGTGCCCATTACAAAGCGATGTTTGCCCCAGTGTTCCATATCGGGGCTTTCGCTGTAGTAAATATCGCCAAATGGCGTGTGGCCATTATCGCTGGGGCGGCTGACCATGGCATATTTGCCATTGATTCGGCGTGGGAAGAGCACCCCATTGCGATTAAACGGTAAGAAGGCATTTTCTAACTGATGGAAGGTTTCAAAATCGTAGGTATAAGCCACACCGATAGTTGGGCCGTGATAGCCATTACACCAGGTGACATAATAGCGATCTTCGATCCAACAGACCCGCGGATCATAACGATATTCAAAGGCCGTAACTTCGGGATCGCCCGAAAATTCCAATGGCTTGGGATCGATCTCCCAATTGACGGCATCTTTGCTAAAGCCACGGTGAATGTTCATCACGCGGCGTTTATCATCGCAGCGAAACACGCCAGCAAAGCCATCTTTGAAGGGCACAACAGCGCTGTTGAAGATACTATTTGAGGTGGGAATGGCATCACGCGGAATCACAGGATTGCCGCTGTAGCGCCAAACAACATCTGAATTGCCGACCGGACGTTCTTCCCATGGAATTGAGGGGAGCGCACTTCCAAGGATGGTGGTGGATTGAAGCGTCGCTGCTTCCATAGCTGATACTCCTACAAGGCAACCTACTTTGGTGGTTGCAAACGTTGAACTGATTGGCGTTCAAGCAACCTTGGCCGCAGCGAGACTGTCGCCGGAGCCTGGTCTGGATATTCGGCTCGATTGGCTAACAATTGCACCGCAAAGCGCCCCATGCTGACTTTATCGACATGCATTGTGGTAAGCGCTGGCGCAACATGCTGAGCCAGATCAATATTATCGAAACCAATAATTGATAAATCTTGGGGAATTTGGCGATGCAACGCCCTGGCAGCTTGGGTTGCGCCAATTGCCATAATATCGTTGGCACAAAACAGCGCGGTGATCTGCGGATGGCGCTGCAACAGAATGCTCGATGTATCGCTGCCTTCATGCATTGTGAGCAAGCAATCGCCAAAATACTGATCATGGATGCCATGATCGGTTAAGGCTTGAATATAGCCTTTGCGCCGTTCGGCAATGCTAGGGTAGGCCTCTTTGGTTGTCCCAATCAGGCCAATATGACGATGCCCATAGCTAATCAGATAGCTGACCGCTTCATAGGCCGCGCGGAAGTTATCTGAAACCACTGAATCGTAGACATGTTCGTGTGAGTAGCCATCGACCAAAACCGCCGGAATGCCCTCACGTTGCAAGAGCTTGGTGATAGTTGCATCGGCGAATGCGCCAACCAACAACACCCCATCAAGGTGATCTTCCGAGAGCAAACGGGGCATCTCTTGAGGATGATTATCCATATCAACTGGCACAGTGGCATACATCAAGTTAATATGCATTTTGCGACAGGCGGCCTCGATACCTGCGACAATCGGGGCATAAAATGGGTTGGTCAGTGGGCTATCGTCGCCAATTGAGGCCTTAACAATTACGCCTGCGTTGTGCAACGATTGCGAAACCAACTTCTCATGATTCAAGCGCTTGCGATAACCAAGATCACGGGCAATATCCAACACGCGGCGGCGTGTCTCGTCGTTAATCCCAGGCTTGTCGCGTAATACTAATGAAACTGTGGCCAACGAGACACCGCTTTGCCGCGCAATGTCTTCCATCGTGATCCGCTGTGTCATACATGTTCTCCTAGTCACCTTTGAATAGGCTCTCATGATGCCATAAAATAACGCTTTGGTTATCAAGCAACTTTATTGAAAAATTTAGAATAGTTTCAGCAACTCAATGTAGGTCATGGAGCCGCTTAGATTGCTAGCTGTTTCGGCCATAACCCAACTGCTACTGTAAAATTCTGTAAAGTTTATCTAAAAATTTTAGTAGAATTTCACTAAATATAGCGTATTGCAACCTAAATGTCAAGCTTAAATTTTAGCAATTAGATCGAATCTTTGCATGGAGTTTTAGGCTGGTTTAAGCGGTTGATTTTAGGGCTTTACGCATGACTAAGGCGTAAGCAGGTTGTTTAATTCCCGCTTACGCCTCTGTTATGTTGATGCTTAGTTTAGGAGAATACAGTTATGCCCAAAACTGCGTTTAGGCAACTTTGGCATTTAGTGGAACCGGAACCATGACCGTGCCTTGGGCAAAGTTGCGAATCAATGCCCGCGCCTCTTCTGGTGGCAACGCTTTGGAATACCACCAGCCTTGGCCAAAATCGCAGCCCATTTCGATCAACATCTGCGCGGTTTGGGCATCTTCTACGCCCTCGGCGACCACGGCACAACCCAACGAGCGTGCCATCAAGCTAATTAACTGGGCGATTGAGTGCTTACTGGCTCCGCTCTCAGGCTGAATAAACGTCCGATCGATCTTCAAAACATCAATTGGGGCACTATGCAACAAACTCAGTGAGGCATAGCCAGTGCCAAAATCGTCGATATGCACTTGGACGCCCAAATCATGCAATTCGTGCATCACTTCGACCGCACGATTACTTTGCATCATCACGCCTTCGGTAATTTCGGCACACAAATGCCGTGCAGGCATGCCAGTTTCAGCCAAAATGCTTTGAACTTGCTGAATCAGATTGGCTTGGAAAAATTGGCGATGGGTAAAATTAACGCTCAATTCCAAAGGCGGATGAAACTGAAATTCGTTTTGCCAAGCACAAATTTGTTGGCACGATTCGCGTAACAACTTCCAGCCAATTTGGGCTAAAATCCCAGTTTCTTCGGCAATAGCAAAAAACGAGGCTGGGCCAATCACGCCTTGAGTTGGGTGATTCCAACGCAACAACGCCTCAAAGCCCGATAACTCGCCCGTGGCTAGTTTGATAATTGGCTGATAATGCAAGCACAATTCATCGCGTTCGACCGCGCGGCGTAATTCAACCTCAAGTTGCAATGTACGCAAGGCCTCAACATGCATCTCTTCATCAAAGACGGCGCGACAACCACGACCTTGTGATTTAGCCCGATACATCGCGCTATCCACATCGCGCAACACTTCGTGATAATGCTTGTAATGATCGTCAATCACCACAATTCCAATGCTGGCTGCGGTAAAAACTTTATAGCCATCAATATGATATGGCTCAGCAACAACGCTTAATAAACGATCGGTAACTCGTAGAACATCATGCAGATCATTAACGCCATCAAGTAAAATGGTAAATTCATCGCCGCCCAGCCGTGCTACTAAATCATGGGAGCGAATACAACGCTCTAATCGTTGACCAACTTGGATTAACAATTTATCGCCAACAATATGGCCTAAGCTATCATTGATAATTTTAAAGCGATCAAGATCGATAAATAGCACGGCGTGGTGATGGTGTAAATGATAATGATCAAGAATATATTGCAAACGATTGATAAAAACATTCCGATTGGCTAAGCCTGTTAGGGCATCGTGCAAAGCTTGATGGCGAATATGCTCCTCTGCCGCATCAAGATCGCGCATATCACGCAGCACTAATACAATTCCAGCAATAGCTTCATCTTCTTCGCGAATTTGCGAAATACTCGGTGCAACTACTAATTCTTCTTGCTCGTTTATCAGAATTTGACGCGGGAGTAATACATGATGATTAGCTTGTTGAATTAGATAGGGCAAATCAAATTGATAGGTTATTTTGCTTTCACGATCCATAAGATTAACCACATCGCCTATAAATTGGCCAATTAATGCATCATTCGGTCGATTTAACAAGCTACTGGCGGTCGGATTGGCGAATTTAATCAAGCCATAGATATCTGTTGTAATAATTGCATCATCAACGCTGTTCAAAGTGCTTGAATATAAGCGTTCCATGCGCCGCAAGCGCTGATCCACGCGATGGCGATACAAGCCCATTTCGATTGCACTTAGCAAATCACGATCTTCAAAGGGCTTGACCAAGTAGGCATACGGTTCGGTTGCCTTGGCGCGACTCAAGGTTTCAGGGTCAGAGTAGGCGGTAAGATAAATAATCGGCAAACCATAACGTTTTTGAATTTGTTCGGCGGTGCTGATGCCATCAAGTTGGCCTTGCAAATGAATGTCCATCACGATCAAATCGGGGCATTGTTCGGCAATAAATTCGAGCGCGGCCTCACCGCAACTAAAGCTGCCAATCACGTTATAGCCCGCTGCCTTGAGCGCTTGCGCCATATCCAAGGCCACAATTACTTCATCTTCAACAATGACAATGCTTGCTTTGCTCATATGCTGGTCCTTTATTTACGTGGAATTGTTAGCTTAAACACAGTGCCAGCCGTTGAAAGTTGCTGAATCGAGGCACCAAGTTGGCGAATCAGGGCATGCACTAATTCAAGCCCCATCGAGTTGGATGGTTGACGATCAGTTGGCATCCCGATGCCGTCATCGCCAATTTCTAGCTCCACAAACTGCTGATCATAGCTGCCCTTCAACCAAATCCGGCCAGTCTCTTGGGCGACAAAGGCATGTTTGAAACTATTCGTCAGAAGTTCATTGATAATTAATCCTAGCTGAATCGTTGTATCAGTATTCAGGTTTACTGGCTCAAGCTGGATATTAATTGAAATTGTTGGGCGATTAGTATGTGAACGGCGGAAAAACTGCACAAGATGCTTGATATATTCGGCTAAATCGATATACCGTAAATCTGATGAACGATACAATTGTTCGTGAACAAGTGCCATTGCATGAATGCGGCTTTGGCTTTCGAGAAAACGATCGCGGGTATTTGGATCGCTAATTTGGCGAGCTTGTAAATTGAGCAAGCTTGAAACAATTTGTAAATTGTTCTTAACTCGATGATGAATTTCTTGTAGGAGCACCATTTTTTCTTCCAACGATGCTTGCAATTGTTCACGATGCGAATAGAGTTCGCTAACATCTTGCAATGCTGATAAAATTGAGCTGGCATACCCAGTTTCATCAGTTTGAAATACTGTATCGTAGCCAATAATCCAGCGCCATTGACCATCGCGGTGCTTAATGCGAAAGCGATTTTGAATAATTGTACCTGGCTTGGAAGTATATAAACTTGGCAAATAAGCATCAATTTGGATCAAATCATCAGGATGAATTAAGCTACGTAAATCCATTTCTTGCATTTCGAGCATTTCGTTTGTCCCATACCCAAGCATCGATTCTAATGAGCGATTGATATACGTTATTTGATTGAGCTTTACATCATATTTATAGACAATACAGGGAATCGAAGCGTTAATTTGCTCAACAAGATGCTTACTTTCTTCCAACGATTGCTGAAGATTACGACTCGCGGTGATATCTTCGAGCACAAAACAAAAACGTTGGCCAATTGGCGAAGTGATGACAACTGGCCCAATTGTTGCAGTATAGATAATGTTCGAATCGAATGGATCGTTATAGTCAAAGCGTTCAGGCTGACCTTTGGTTCGGCTGCGCTGAAAATATTGAATCCAACGATCAATATCTGCTTGGGGTATTCCAAGCTGGCTCATCGTCATTTCAGCATAGTTAGCTGCAAGTTGCCATTGCTTAACCGTCATTGTATTGGCGGTCAACAACACTAAATCAGCTTCAGGCGTAATTTCAACTACTCCCATCATTACGGGAGTACTAGCATAAAAACTACGTAATAAGGCTTGGCTCTCGACTAAGGCCTCTTCGGTTTTACGTCGCCGATCGAGTTCACGATTGAGCTGGACATTTTTATTTGATAACTCATTTGTGCGTTCTTCAACCTGTTCTTCTAAACGACGAACCATCAGCATTAATGCCTGCTCTTGTTCGCGCAACTCAGCATATAAACGGGTTTGTTCGAGTGCTTCAACAAAACGCGTGCCAATATCACGCGCAATCTCAAGATCTTCTTGCATAAATGGCAAATTGATGTGAGTACGCAATAAACTTAAGATTCCAACTGGATGTTCATTCCAATAGAGTCCAACCATAAGTATGCTGTGTAATTTATATTCACCTAATAGCGGTTGAAATTCGCTTGATTCAAGTAGTAATTGATGCTCATAGATATTTAATGCTAAAGGTTGATTAGAAATAAGCACTTGATAGCGTAACGAATCTGGTGATAATTGATCAGCCCATTCTGCCGACATCCGATAGAGTTGGGTGCGATAATCGGCTTGATGATGATGAAAAATCTCTTGCTGAATCTGGTTGGTTTGGCTCATACTCAGAATTTGGATCATACAGCCATCGCTAAAATGCTGGCACAAATGCTTACTCAACGCCATGAGCATACGATCCAAATTCAAACCAGTGCGAGCCAAAATATGCGACGATTCGCTCATCATCTGCATGCGCTGGTAGGCTTGCACCTCGTATTCGCGGGCATAGCGAGCATCCAAATGCAGGCTGAGATTAGCAATTGCTTGTGCTAACACAACATAAAGTGGATGTTCGCTGGGTGGGCTAGCCTCGGCGACTTCGAGCACAACGATGCCCCACAAACGACCATAGGCTTGCAAAGGAATCAGCCACACAGGTTCGTTTGTGCTAGGCAGTGGTAAACCAAATTCAGTTGGTTTAGCCAAGCGTTGAGGAGCCAAAAGTGCCTGCGGAGCACTGAAATAATACTGTTCCAGCCAAGCTAAACGGGTTGCTTGAGCTAAAAGTTGATAGTGATCTGCTTGGCCGAGCACAAAACCTTGCAGCAATGTTTTCGGATCGGTGGGGATAAATAGCAGCCAAGTGGTCAAATGGGTCAGCCAAGGTTTAAAATAGTGGGACAGGCTTTCGCCAGCTAAACTTTCATTGGCAACCAAGGTCACAAACTGATTAAGCGCCAATTGCCAAGGCGTAGCTTGCTGGCCTAGGGCGATAGTTGGCAAAGCATCGGCATCAGATTGTTGCAGAAAACTCATGCAGCTACCACCTTTCATAATCGGCCAATTGCGCAAGGCAGATCATAGCAAGGCTTCACAGGTTCGTCAGGATGACTAGCGCCTTATTTGTAGGGTAGACATCTGGTCTACCCTGCTTCACCATGGTTCTACCACTCACCCCGTACAAATGGGATCAACACAGCATTCACCTCATTGGGCGCTTCTTGTTGTACCCAATGGCTCACATCGCTCAGGTAGCGGATGCGTAAATCGGTTACATAGCGCTCAGTGCCATAGGTTAATTCTTGGCCCAGCGCTGTATCAGCAGTGCCCCAAATTAACAACGTTGGCACATGAATATGATACGTCGATAATTGACGGAGATAGCGCGAGCCTTGGCGGATATAGGCGCGATACCAATTAATCATCGCCCGTAATGCCCCAGGTTGGCCCCAAGCCTGATGATAGGCCTGAATATCTTCAGCGCTAAACACGCCAGGCCGTTGCACCGCGCCAGTTAAAGCTTTGGTCAGCACTTGAAAGTTGTTGCGTTTGGCCGACCACTCAGGCAAATGAGGTACTTGAAAGGCAAACATATACCACGAACGCAGCATCTGACGTGGGTTAGTCAAAAGACCTTTGGCCATGAGCAGCGGATGCGGCACATTCATAATGACCAAGCGCTCAACATAACCATGATAGCGCATGGCAAACATCCACGCTACCGCTGCGCCCCAATCGTGGCCGACAATTGTTGCTCGCTCAAAGCCCAAATGCTCGATGAGCGCCCGTACATCATCAATTAATAGATCAATTGTGTAGTGCTGCCACAACGCTGGCTTATCCGAGAGGTTATAGCCACGTTGATCGAGTGCAACGACCGTGTGGGTTTCGGCCAAGGCTGGAATTTGATGCCGCCACGAATACCAAAATTCGGGAAAGCCATGCAACAGCACCACCAACGGCCCGCTGCCAGCTCGTACATAATGCAAATTAAGCCCATTGATCAAGGCTGTTGCATGTTCAAGTTCCATTAATCGTCCTCTTTTTTCAGTAAGGTTTCGCGGGCATTGGCGGCTTTGGCAGCGAGCAAACGCAAGGCATATTCGGTTTCTGAATCGTTATGCAAGTGGGCCGGCTTCATCAATAGGCCAGCCATTTGCTGCAAATGCGCCAATTCGGCTGGGTTTTTGGCCTCGATCGCTTGGGCAATTGCTTGGCGCAAGTGTTGTTGAATAAACTCAATTGTTAACATAATTAAGCTCCTTTCACGGCCTGCGCTAAATGAGCAAAGCGTTGGGCATTGGCTGAATCATCGGCTTGGCGGGCTAGATCGGCCAAAAATTCACATAAACGCTGCATCTGGCGTAACTCAATTTGGCCACCATCAAGCGTTTTACGGGCAATCAAGGCCTCGGCATACTCGTAAATAGCATCAATCGATAAAGCCATCATCAACCTCCATACACCAATAATTTGTTAATTGAGGATTGCTGCCATCATTGAAACTTCTGTGTTAGACTGTGCAACAGTTGCTCATAGCATAGCGTAGCATACAGCAGGAAATGGTGCTGAGCCTAAGGAACCATAGATATGAGTATAGCAACCGAGCGAACGTTGTGTCCAATCTGTGGCACCGATAATCGCAATGATGCCAAATTCTGCCAGCAATGTGGCAATAATATAGTTTTGAATAATCGCTATCGCATCACCCGTGCCATCAAGGAAGGCGGCATGGGCGCGGTGTATGCTGCCACCGATCAAAGTGGTAAACGCTATGCGCTTAAATCATTGATCGATCGGTTTAACGATAAAGCCGAACGTGACGAGGCAATTGAACGTTTTAAAGAAGAGGCCTCGATTCTACGTGAATTGCAGCACCCGCAAATTCCCCATGTGTATGGCGATTTTTTGCATGGTGGGCGCTACTACCTCGCGATGGATTTTGTCGAGGGCGACGATTTAGAAGATTTGCAGCGCCATCAAGCCAACGAACAATTCGATGAACCAACTGTGTTGCACTGGGCTGAGCAAATTGCCAATGTACTCGATTATTTGCACGAACGGCGTTTGATCTATCGCGATGTCAAGCCATCTAATATTATGATCGAACGGAAAACTGGTGATGTTAAAGTTGTTGATTTTGGGATTGCCAAATTATTTCAGCCCAACGAGCGCGGCACATTAATTGGCACACCTGGCTATTCGCCGCCTGAGCAATATCAAGGCCAAGCTACCCCGCAATCGGATATTTACGCCTTGGGCGCGACCTTGCATCATTTATTAACCGGCCGCGACCCACGCGATGAAGCGCCGTTTTCCTTTCCACCAGTGCGCCAGCTTGCGCCCAAGGTTTCGGCGGCCACCGAGCAGGCTATCAGCAAAGCCTTGGAAATGGAAATTAGCAAGCGTTGGAAAAGTGCCGCAGCCTTTCGCGCCGCTTTGCCCTTGGAATCATTGCGCAAACCTAAGCCTAAGCCCAAGCCTCAACCACAAGCAACGGTGATTCTGGAGCAAAAACCGCAAAAACCAGCCATGGCCGCCAGCGTTGGCGCGATTCCGCAACCGCAAAAGGCTGCACCAACCACGAGCACCAAGCCCAAACCCAAGCCCAAAAGCCAGCCTTTGCCTGCCAAACCTAAACCAGCCGCCAAGCCGCAAAAGCGCTTTCGGCCATGGATTCCCCTGCTAACAATTATCATTGTCGGGGTGTTATTGGCGCTCGGCATTCCAGGCATGGATCAAAAGATTTTGAATTTGTTCAACTCAAGCACTACCACCAGCGTTACGCCAATTCCGCAAGCGGCCACCACCCGCTGGGTTGAGCGCAATATTGTGGTTAGTGTTGCTGAGGGCACAAGCGATACTGAGATTGCCAATCAATTGAAACAGCAATATCGCCAAGCGATAGTTGCTGAATTTGGCAATACTGCTAAAATCAACGAGGCATTGCTGACCTTTGTCGGTGGAAATCCCCGCAATATCGGCACTGATGCTAGTGGCATCCGCTACGAAGTAACAATTCGCGCCTCGGTTGCCATTCCTAAGCCCTAATCCGCACGAGGAAGTTGCAGACATTTATGCTAAAGCCACTCTACATTTCGCCGCTCGGCAAGGGCGGCGTTGATATTGGCATTCAAAATATCACCCGTTCGATGCAACGAGCTGGCCATCAACCAAGTTTACGCCGTTTATCGCACCTATTTAATTTTGCCCCGATGGCAGCGAAATTAGCACTTGGCCGCAATTGGTGGCAAGGCCATGATCTGGTTCAGGCACGTTCACGTTGCGCATGGGCCTTACGCGCACCTGGCTTGCCACTCATCACGACGGTGCATCACATCGTGACTGACCCGCTACTCCAGCCTTATAGCTCACCGCAACAACGTTTGTTTTATCGCTTGGTTGAAAAAACCTACGATGGCTTATCGGTACGTTTGGCTGATGAAGTGATTTGTGTCAGCCGTTACACGCAGGAGCAAACCCGCCTGACCTATGGCGATCGCCCAACTACCGTGATTTATGATGGGATTGATACTGAAGCTTTTACTCCAGCTCCTGAGTTTCAGCGCACCAACGATTTGCCTGAGCATACCGCACCGATTCGTTTGCTGTTTGTTGGCAATCGCACGCGGCGCAAAGGCTTTGATCTGCTGCCAAAAATTATGGATCAACTGGGGCCGCAATATGTGCTGTATTACACCGAGTCGTTTCAAGGGGTACAGGCAGCGCCGCCGCATCCGCAGATGGTGCGGATCGGCACGCCCGACCGTGATGGTTTGATTGCGGCCTATCGTTCCTGTGATGTATTGCTGTTTCCGGCGCGAGTTGAAGGCTTTGGGATTGTTGCAGCCGAGGCAGGAGCTTGTGGCAAGCCTGTCATCACCACCAACGCCTCAGCCTTGCCCGAAGTGGTTAATCATGGCGAAACTGGGCTGCTCTGCGAATTGGATAATGTCCAAGCCTTTGTTCAAGCCATCCAAGAGTTGGGCGAAGATCCAGCACGGCGTTTGCAGATGGGTCAAGCTGCCCGCGAACGCGTAGCCAGCAATTTTGGCTACGATGTCTTGGCGCGAGAGCTAGAAGTAGTGTATCGTCGTGCTTTATTTGGCACTGCCTAGAAACTAGCTATTGCGTAATAAAAAAGCAGTAGTTTGATACTACTGCTTTTTTGTTTAATTTAATGTTGCTAATTTTACTTGTTTGGGGCAAACCATGCACGAGTTTTATCACGCGATAAATACCAAATAATCGCCATACTAATTATTATCGAAATAGTTTGTGCTAGTTCTGGTTGATAATCAAAGAGGAATCGTAAAATCCAATATAAAACCACAATAATTGATTCCAAGATAACTACAAGCTTCCTGATTTTTTCACGAAACCCAAATATACCTTGGACGATTTTGATATGAAAAAATGTAAAAGCTCCATAAAACAGTACCATAAAGCCATATGGCAGCAAATAGCCTGGCGGCAGGTCAAGAAATCTCAGCGCAAAAATCAACATCATACCGCCTGTAAAGGTAGCTCGTGCTGCAAAAAGAAAGCCAATCAAAAGAATTCCCAATGGTTTTTTGCCATATTTTACTTGCTGAATCTGTTGCATACCTACTATTCCTCGTTGTTTTTATCAATATTCAAGTGCTAATTTATTTCGGGCTGAAACACATCGATTATTTCCGGTTGCTGCAAATAATGAATAATCAGATAACTTATTGCTATCACCGCAGCCTCAATCCAAAAATACCAATTGGATTGAGCCAGACTGAACCCAGCCAACCCAATCACTGTCCAATCCCACCAAATTGTGGCATTTCGTGCGAAAGGGTATTTTTTGAGTAGGCCTATGCCGAGCAAGCTATGAATTGTGATGGCAACGCCGATCGCTCCGATAAACACCAACGCCAACCAATGGCGAGTTTGAATCCAATGTTGCAGTAAATCTACGCCCGTACTACCCCCACTTAGCGGGTCAACTACACCTGATCCTTGTTGTAAGGCCCAAAATAGGGCATAGCCACCAAAGAGTGCAGTGACAAATTGGTAGCCAGCAATCAGTTTGATTGGTAAGGGAGTTGGCTTTAATGATGGGACAAAATAGCCTCGTAGCATGATTCTCACTCCTCTAGTTTGTAGTGCGATTAGGCTCCATAGAAATAATCTAAGGTTTCAGTTCGGCGTAAATACCAAATGATGACAATACTGAGGCCAGCCGAAAACCAATCCGATGCTTCAAAATCACCTGTCAGCAGAGCAAAGGCTGAAAACGCCAACGACACACATTCAATAAAAACACCAAGTCGGCGCACTCGCTCGCGTTGCTTGAAAATGCCCCATGTAATGATTGCGTATAAGATCGTCATGCCAGCATAGAGCAACAATTGTAGTAAGGGAATGAAGAAGTCTGATCCAAACCATGTCTGCAACCTTGAGCCTAATAAAACCGTTAGAACTGCTAGCAACAGTGAGCCTAAGCCATATCGCACGCCAACGAGCTTCAGCCCAAGCGGGGCAGGCAATTTGGTTTGATTTGTGGGAACGCTATACATACTCTCTCCAATTCAGATTAATATTCTCAGGTTGATACGCACAATCTGCTTAATGGTTGCACAACGCTACAAGCTTTTGGCGGGTGAGATACCACAGGCAAACCCAACTTACGACCTAATCGATCAGCCCAAACCACGATATGTTCCATAACCAACCAATGATCCGTCGGGTTTCGAGTATTACCGCAGTTCGGTGAGCTTCGGATTTGCGCTTGATCAGGCCATTGCCAACCCAAGCCAGCAGCCAAGCAATCGCGCCAAACAAGCCACTCATAAACAGCCATAGCCCTAAATCAAAGGCAGCACTATTCTTGATGAGCGGGTAGACGGTTGTTGCCGCGCTGAGGTAATAGCGCCAACCAATTAACTTAAGTCCTAAAGAGGTTGGGCTAAAAAGTGACGCTGAATGATCACGTTGCATCATGATTGTCCTCTCTCGTAGCATAATTCGCAATTCAATACGCCGCCGATCGGCATGTTGTTGGCCAATCGGCGGCTTTCGTTTAAGCAATCGGGCGTAAATAGTGCACGCTGAACAGGTTTTGGGGGTCTGTCCAAACCTCGGCTACCGCAAGTTGGGCTTGGGCTGCCAACGCGGCAAATTCTTGCAGATGATATTTGTAAGAGCATTCAGTCCAAATTGGCTCGCCACGGCGAAAATCAATTTGCTGATCGCCAATCCACACTGTTTGATCGTGCAAACTGACCAAGTGCATTTCAATTCGGCCTTGAATTGGGTTGTAGCAGGCATAATGGCGAAAGTTGGCTAGCGCGAAGTTGGCATCAAGCTCACGATTAATTCGCGCCAGTAGATTGAGATTAAATGCCGCAGTCACTCCAGCCGCATCATTGTAGGCCGCATGCAACAGGCTCGGATCTTTTTTAAGATCAACGCCAAGCAGCACGCCACCATCAGGCAAGCATAGTTCACGCATCATCTTTAAAAAGCTCAAGGCTTCGTCGGGGTGAAAATTGCCGATTGTTGAGCCTGGGTAAAACACCACCGTGCGACCAACTGGGCGTTGAGCCTGGGGCAAACTCAATGGCTGGGTATAATCGGCACACATGGGCAAAATTTCGATTGCTGGATAGCGCTCGGCTAAATCTTGGCTGGCGGCGAGCAAATGTTCGCGCGAAATATCAATTGGCAGATAGGCCGCTGGCGCTTCAAGTTGATCGAGCAGCAAACGGGTTTTGCGGCTGGCTCCGCTGCCATATTCAACCAAACGCACATCAGGCCCAACCCAGTGGCGAATTGCGGGCATGGCTTGCTGCAAAATTGCTAGTTCAGTACGGGTTGGGTAATATTCGACTAGTTCGCAAATGGCATCGAAAATCTGCGAACCTTCTGCATCGTAGAAAAATTTACAAGGCAAGGTTTTGATTGGTTGACGCAAGCCCTCAAGCACTTCGCTGCGAAAGCAGGCTACAGTGGGGGCGGCATCAAGCAAACGTACTTTGGCTACTTGTTGGGTTTCGCTCATGCTTCACCATCTGCTGCCAAGCGCAAACCACTAAATTGCCAACGAGCATCGGGCGGAAAGAAATTGCGATAGGTCAGGCGGGCATGGGAGCGCGAGGTGGCACATGAAGCGCCGCGTAACACATATTGCCCCGACATAAATTTGCCATTGTACTCACCCAGTGCACCTGCTGCTGGCTGAAACCTAGGATATGGCGAGTAGGCACTTTGAGTCCATTGCCAAACTTCGCCAAACATTTGTTGAGGTAAATTGCTGCTATCAAGATTGAGTGCTGCTGGATGATAGCGGCCTGCATCAGCGTATGATCCATCGAGCGCTACGGTTTGGGCTGCCAACTCCCATTCGGCTTCGGTTGGCAAGCGCTTGCCCGCCCAACGAGCAAAAGCATCAGCCTCGTAATAGCTGAGATGACAAACTGGCTCGGCTAGATCAAGCGGACGCAAACCCCCAAGCGTCATCTGCTGCCATACCCCATCGAGTTGCTCCCAATACATCGGCGCAGTCCAGCCAGCATCTTCGCGGGTGTACCAGCCTGATGAGAGCCACAAATCTTGGCGGGCATAGCCAGCATCTTCGATAAAGGCCAAATATTCGCCGTTGGTGACAAGCCGTGAGGCCAATTTAAAATTGTGTACAAATTGGCGATGGCGTGGCGATTCATTATCGAAAGCAAAACTTTGACCCTCGTAACCAAGCCAAATAATGCCTTCGGGATAGCTGAGCCAATGCAATGGCGCGGCAGGCTGGTGGTTGCTTAGGGCAAATTCACGGTAGGCTGGGCGCAAGGGGTTTTCGGAAAAAACATGCTTGAGGTCAGTCAACATTAATTCTTGATGCTGCTGCTCGTGATGAATCCCCAAATCGAGAATTGGCTCCCAACGGGCAAAGGTTTCGGCATCCATCGCAATCAACAAGGCCAACATCTGCTGATCAACATAGGCACGGTAGCGGTAGGTTTCCTCGACGGTTGGCCGCGAAATCAAACCGCGTTTGGGGCGACAATGGCGTTTGCCGAGCGTTACATAATATGAATTAAAGAGGTAGGCATATTGGGGATGCAATGTTTGGTAGTTAGGCACGGCTTGGGTCAGTACAAACGTTTCAAAAAACCAACTGGTATGGGCGAGATGCCACTTGGTTGGGCTAATATCGGGCATCGACTGAATCACATAATCTTCGGTTACAAGCGGCTCACAAAGATACTCCGAGAATTGGCGCACTGCCTGATAGTGTTCAATCAAACGAGCTTGGCGGGCTTGCACAGGCATCGCTGAAAGCGACGAATCCATCAGTGTCTCCATCGACTGCATCCTTTGCTATTGCCCCGAAGTACACACTCAAGGGCGGCGGGTGACGAACAGAGGTCAGTTGGTCGGTAACCAACGTGAGGCAACTCTTGGTGTCGCGACGCGATAAAAGGTGGGATGAGTGCCAAATAAACGGCGTTGTCATAGCAGCCGGCAATGCCATGACAAATGGACGAAGGCAGTGTAGCATAACCCAAGTCGCTTGAACATAGCAAAATCCGCAAATTTGTTCAAGCATTCTTTAAGGAGTTTTTCGATGCAGTATGAACTTGTTGTGCGCGTTGAGGCTGGGCAATATCGCGCAATCTGCCCGCAAATTGCTGGGGTGGTAGGCTATGGAGCCAGCCCTGGAGCTGCTTTGGATGCTGCGTTGGCCGCCTTACAAAATTATTGCATTCAGCATGGCTTGCCCGTGCCACAATTGGAAGTAACACGGGCAAGCCTTAAAACCAGCGGTGGGCGAGCTTAGCCTAAAGTCGTAATCGCTGGTACGCGGTTGAACATCCAAAATGATAACGGTAAGCCTAAGCCAAAACTAAACCCAGCGATTGCCCATGCGGTTGCCAGCCAAATGCCGCTAAACCACCAACCAATGAGGATAAAGTAGATCGCCCGAATGATGAATGATTGTTGAGGGCGACTGTGGCCAACGACCACCTGTCCATTTGAGAGCACCACCATTTGGGCATTGGCGGGATTTGGGCGTAAAGTCATCATTTGCGGCAGCCGATTGAGCAACATCAGGCCAAGTGGCAAGCCAATAATGCTGACAATTAACAACCATGCCAAGCCTGTGACCACTGCTCCTAACCACAAGCCGACAAAAATAAACCACAAGCCACGAATCAAGCAGCCAGGCCCAGCATTGCCATTGTTGATGATCACGGTTGGCGGTGGATAACTCATTGGATTCCCTTTCTAACTCTAGATGCTTGGGCTTAGCATACTCTATGCAATGTTCACAAATGTGGGCTATGTACTTGAACTAGATCAGATTTTGATTAATTATTGATGAGTTTTAGAAATTGTTCATGATTTGTCGATAGTTTGTACATCCATCAAAAGCTCACTCGCGTAAAACAAGACAATAGCGCTATAACGAGTTGAGATAGGTCAGGGTTAACCAGTTTCGCTGAAGATTGTTGTTTTTTGGAGGATTCTAAAATGGTACGACGTTTGATGTTGATGACATTGGCTTTGTTAGCAGTTGTCGGGTTAAGCACACCACAGGCAAGCAAAGCCGCCACGATGAATTATGTTCGAGTTATGCACGCCTCACCCGATGCTCCAGCAGTCGATATTTTTGTCGATGGCAAAGCCGTGTTAACCAGCGTGCCATTCTTTGCGCTGAGCGGCCAATTAGCCTTACCAGATGGCACCTATACAATTGATATTGCTCCAGCTGGCGCAGGTGTCGCAGCATCAGTCTTTGAAACCAAATTAACGCTTGAAGGTGGCTATACTGGCACGGTTGCCGCAGTTGGCAGCTTGGGTTTAGGTAATTTTGATGTCAAATTGTATGAAGATAATTACTCGATGACTGGCGCTGGGATGAGCCGCGTGCGGGTTATTCACGGCTCACCCGATGCACCAGCCGTCGATATCAAAATTGCTGGCACGCAAAATGTTGTAGTCAAAGGGGCTAAATTCGGCGATGCAGCAACTTTAGAAGTTCCAGCAGGGAGCTATAGCTTTGATATCAGCCCAGCTGGTAGCTCAACCGTGTTGTTTACCACGCCAGCCCTACGCTTCGAATCAGGTTGGGGCTATAGCTTGGTCGCTAGCGGTTTCGCCAGCAAGAATTTCTGGGTTCAATCACGCGTCGATATGGTGAAATAAACTGAATTGATTGAATCAGCCGTGTGGTGATCTTGTCCATCACCACACGGCTGATTTTTTATTGTTCCAAGGTGCTCAAATCGCCTTCGGGCAAGCCTAGGGCACGAGCTTTAAGCACCCGCCGCATAATTTTGCCTGAGCGGGTTTTCGGCAAACTTGGCACAAATTGCACAGCCTCAGGTCGGGCAATTGGTCCCATCACTTTGCCAACGTGGGCAATCAGCGCATCCTCAAGATCTTGGTTGGCTTCGTAGCCATTCTTCAAAATTACAAAGGTATGAATCGCATTGCCTTTGACTTCGTGAGGCAAGCCAATCGCGGCGGCTTCGGCAACTGATGGGTGCGAGACCAAAGCCGATTCGACTTCAGCCGTGCCCAGCCGATAGCCGGAAACCTTGATTACATCGTCGATCCGGCCAATTACCCAGAAATAGCCGTCTTCGTCTTTGCGAGCTGAATCGCCAGCGGTGTACACGCCTGGAATTCGGCTCCAATATTGCTCGATATAGCGCTCAGGGTTGTTATAGATCGTGCGCAACATTGAAGGCCATGGATTGCGGATAATCAACAAGCCATCTTCATCGTCGCTGGCGTGTTCACCTTGATCGTTGACTACATCGGCATCGATGCCAAACGAGGCACGAGTGCCCGAGCCTGGCTTGAGTGGCGTGGTTGGATTGGGCGTGATCATCATGCTACCCGTTTCAGTTTGCCACCAAGTATCCATAATTGGGCAATTGTTGCGGCCAATTACCCTATGATACCAACGCCATGCTTCGGGGTTAATTGGTTCGCCGACCGAGCCAAGCAAACGCAATGAGCCAAGATCATGGCGGTTAGGCCAAGCTTCGCCAAAGCGCATCAAGCCGCGAATTGCGGTAGGAGCAGTGTAGAGCACGGTTACGCCATAGCGCTCGACAATATTCCACCAGCGGTTGGGGAAGGGGAAAGTTGGTGCACCTTCGTACATCACCTGAGTTGCGCCAAGCATCAAGGGGCCATAGACAATGTAGGAGTGGCCCGTGACCCAGCCTGGATCGGCGGCACACCAATACACATCATCTTCTTTGATATCAAGATTAAAGTGCAGAGTTGTCGCAACTCCAACCTGATAGCCGCCATGGGTATGCACTAAGCCTTTGGGAGCGCCAGTCGTCCCCGAAGTGTAGAGCATATATAAAGGATGTTCAGCATCAAGTTGCTCGGTTTCGCACTTGGTCGAAGCGATCGGCAGGGCCATCAATTCTTCATACCACAAGTCGCGGCCTTGTTGCATTTCGACTTCGTGGCCAGTGCGCTTGACCACAATCACAATTTCGACGACTGGCGAATGTTTAATCGCATCGTCGGTGATCTTTTTCAGTTCAACGACCTTGCCATTCATATAACCGCCGTCAGCCGTAATCACCACCCGCGATTGGGCATCTTGGATGCGGGTTTGCAGCGCTTCGACGCTAAAACCACCATAGACCACGCTATGCATCGCGCCAATTTTGGCACAAGCCAACATCGCAATGACAATTTCGGGAACCCGTGGCAAATAGATCGTCACGGTATCGCCCTTTTTGACCCCCATCGATTTGAGCACATTGGCAAATTTATTGACCCGTTTGAACAATTGCCAATAGCTGTAGGTCTTGTTATCGCCCTTTTCACTTTCCCAAATCAAGGCCAACTTATTCTTGCGCCAGGTTTTGACATGGCGATCAAGCGCATTATGCACAATGTTGATCTTGCCATCGTTAAACCATTGGTAAAACGGCGCTTTGCTATCATCGAGCACTTTGCTAAATGGCACATACCAATCGACCATCCGAGTAGCCATGTCGGCCCAGAAATCTTGGTAATGCTCAATTGACCATTGACGCATTGCTTCGACATCGGCGAAACCTTTTTCACGAGCGTAGGCCAGCACGTTCGAGTTTTCAACCAAGGCAGCAGGTGGGTAGTAGAATGCTGATTCAGCGTCGTTGCTTGCCGAAAATTGACCAACAGTGGTTGGTGCAGCATGCTCAGTCATTGAGATGCCTCCTAATTATTACTCACAAGCGGCGGGACAAGTGCGAGGTCTGCCCCAATTGTAGCGTCGATGCTTGGGTTATGTCAAAGTTCTCAGGAGTGAGAACATAGAGCAAAGAACAGAGGGCTTGGGGACTGGTCGTTGGGGACTGGGGATCGGAAATAAAGCTACAGGATGCATGATGCGAGATAAAATGGATAGTTCGGGCAATTCGTGGCTAAAACAGCCTTTGTGCTCTTCGTGTCCTTCGTGGATTAAATTTTCGCATCTCAGTAGTTCTTCATGGCGCAAAGCCTCAAATCGCACTACAATAATGCTATGACAACACACGATTTAAAACATCTCTATATTCATATTCCGTTTTGCCAAACTCGTTGTGCCTACTGCGATTTCAATACGTTTGCCAATCGTGAAGATTTTATGCAGCGCTATATCGATGCGTTGTGTTTGCACCTTGAGCGCATGGCGAGCGGCGAAACTACACCTGACCCAACTTGGCCCGCAACCACTGCCCAACCTATGCCATGGGCCAGCTACCGCTTGCAGGATCTGGCTGGGCCATTGCAGCAAGCCGATTTGCCAGCAACGGTGTTTTTGGGTGGCGGCACACCAACAGCCCTGCCTTTGCCTTTGCTTGAGCAATTAATGCAAACAATCGGGCGAATTATTCCGCTGGAGCAGGCCGAAGTTACTAGCGAGGCCAACCCAGGTACAGTGCTTGACCTGAATTATCTTCGGGCCATGCGTTCGATGGGGATTAATCGCTTAAGTATGGGCGTACAAACGCTCCATGATCCAACCTTGCGCGTTTTGGGGCGCATTCATACTGCCAGCGAGGCTTATGCTTCGTATCAAGCGGCCCGCAAGGTTGGCTTTGAAAATATCAATCTTGATTTTATGTTTGGCTTGCCGGGCCAAGATATTGCCCAATGGCGAGCGATGCTCAAGGAAATTGTCAGTTGGGATACTGAACATTTTGCCTTGTATTCGTTGATTGTTGAGCCAACTACCCCACTAGCAGCCCAAGTAACCGCTGGTCGGGTGAGCATTCCCAATGATGATGCAACTGGCGAGATGTACGAGGCTGCAATGGACATTTTAGGGGCGGCTGGTTATGGCCATTATGAGATTTCTAATTGGGCTAAAACCCAAAGCGCAACTTTTAATCCAAGCGAGAGCTTACCAGCTTATGCCTCACGTCATAATGTGGCTTATTGGCTCAACGCCGATTATCTGGGAGTTGGCGCAGGCGCTCATAGCCATTGGCGCGGCTGGCGCTGGGTTGATCAACGGGTGTTGGAGCCGTTTGCTCAGCAGGTTGAACGTGGCCATGCACCATTAATTGATGTTCAACAGTGCGAACCACATGATCGCGATTTTGAAACGATTATGATGGGCTTGCGACTGAATTGTGGTTTAGGCTTGGCGCATTTTCAACAACGCACTGGCCACGATTTACTCGAACGCTATCAACCAGTGATCGATCAATTGATCGCACAAGGCATGCTTGAACAAACCCCAAACGCGATTCGCTTTACGCCGCGTGGGCGCATGGTCGGCAATCAAGTGATCGAACGCTTTTTGGTCGATTGACGACGAGGGATCAGTTTTCAGGGGTCAGGGATCAGTTTTTTGATCCACGAAGGACACGAAGGGCACGAAGTAAGGCTATTGGCTATAGACAATTGGCACAATGGTTGGTATTGCAATCCAATCTTTGCTAGCCAAAAGCCTATAGCCCAATCGTTTCATCCCTCCTAATTTATCCTTCATCCTTATCTTTGGCCTTTTGACTTTAACTTACGATTGCCCGTATAATCGCGACTGCAATTTACAAGTTTGTTTGTGGTGCGTTGCTGTCCCGGATGACACACACGCGCAATGGGGGAAGCCAGTTAGAGTCTGGCGCTGTCCCGCAACGGTAGGAAGCCCACGCTTCAAGCCCGATAACCCGCCACAAACTCATCGACACTCCAACATTTCCCTCGCGGATCAGGGAAGGAGTTGCTAGACCCTGCTGGGTTTAGTGCCTCTTTTCCTCTTTGGCATGAGCCGAAGAGGTTTTTTCTTGGCTGTTTGCATGCTGGTGTGTCGCCCAACGGAGCCAGCATGAGCGATGCCCCACTGACGATGCGAGCCTATGGGCGCCATTTATTTATTTGTACTGGTGATCAATGTAATGGCGATGCCGATGGTGCGGCCTTAGCCCAACACGCCCTCGAACAACTTGGCGATCGGCGCAAATTACGCAATCCCGAACGGGTCAAATGCTCGACGGTCAGTTGTTTGGGTGTCTGCCAGCGCGGCCCAATTGCGGTGGTTTACCCCGAAGGCATTTGGTATCAGCAGCTTGATCACGATTTAGTTGAACAAATCGTTCAAGAGCATTTGATCAATGGCGAGCCAGTTGAAGCAGCAATTTTTCATCGGCTGTATCCAGCGGGCCAAGAGCCAGAATACGCTCCGGCAGTGCGCGGCGATCAAGCATTTAATCCAATTGAATTACAACCCGATGATGCGGTTGAGCAATTGGAGCCAATTATTGCTGCTGGCACGCAACTGCATTCAACCGAGGAAAAACAGCGCTATCGCGAACAAGTACGCAAATTGCGCAAAGGCAAAAAAGGCCTTGTGATCGTCAACACCGGTAATGGCAAGGGCAAAACGTCGGCGGCCTTGGGCGTGATGACCCGGGCGTGGGGTCGCGATCTCAAGGTTAAAGTCATTCAATTTCTCAAACACGAAAATGCCAAGTTTGGCGAATCGCGGGCTGCTGCCAAAATGGAAATTGAGTTTGGTGGCACTGGCGATGGCTTCACTTGGACCTCGAAAGACCTTGATGCGACCAAAGCCAAAGCCTTGCATGGCTGGGAATTGGCTAAAACCGCGATTAGCTCGAATCAATATCAGATCGTCATTCTCGATGAATTTACCTATGTGATGGCCTTTGGCTGGCTTGATGTCAACGAGATTGTGGCTTGGTTGGCGGCCAACAAGCCTGAACTATTGCATGTGATTATTACAGGCCGTGATGCTCCCGCTGCCCTGATCGAGCACGCCGACCTGGTAACCGAGATGCGCGAGATCAAACATCCGTTTACAACTCAAGGCATTCGTGCCCAGATCGGGATTGACTTCTGATGACTGAACGTTTGCAACGCAATATGGTCGAGCGCATCGATGGGCGCATGGTTAACGCTGGTTATAAACGCGGAATGTTATTTATCTGCGCTCATGGCTGCTGCTGTGGGATTACCGAGCGTGGTTTTGCCCCGGTTTGGCCCGAAATTCACCAACACGAATGGGAAAGCCGCAAGCTGCGCAATATTGTGCATTTGAATATGGGCGGTTGTTTGGGGCCATGCCCATTGGCAAATGTGGCCATGCTGATGTTTGATGGCCAGCCGATTTGGTTTCATTCGCTCAATCAGCCAGAGTTGGTGGTGGCGCTCTACGACTACATCGAAGCCATGATTCAGGCCGATCAGGTCTTGCCTGCGCCCTCCAATCTCAAGCCGCATGTTTTCAATGGCTTTAAATGGGATGCTCAGGCGACCGCCGCAATCAGCCCAGCGCCAGCATTACCAGCCAGCCCGCCCAGCCTTGGCAATAGCATCGTATTTTTGACCCAAGCGGATACCGATATCCTTTTAATTGAGCAAGCGCGTCGCCAATTGCCCAGCGATTTTGCCAATTTGCAAACTGCCAATGTGGGCGATGCCGAAGATCAAACGGCGCTTGATACTTTGCTTGATCGCTTATTGCCCCAAGCCGAAATTGTGGTTGTCCGTTTGATTACGGGCAGTCGGGGCTTTGAGCATGGCATCGAGCGCTTGCAACAGTGGACGCAACAAACCAATGGCTTTGTGCTGTATTTGCCTGGCTTCGAGGCGCTTGACCCTGAATTGATGGCGCTTTCGAATGTTGGCGTGCCGCTGGCGCACCTAATCAGCAGCTATTTTATGCAGGGTGGTTTGGAAAATGTCGTCAATGCTTTGGCTTGCTTGAGCGACCACTTATTGCTCACCGGTTGGGGCTACGACGCGCCACAGGAATTACCACGCCATGGCATCTACACGCCAGCATTAAATCGCTGTGAAGGCTGCGCCGCTGCCCAATGCCAAACGAATGTGCAAACCGATCAACCAACCGTGGGCGTGCTGTTCTATCGAGCGCACATGCTCAGCGGCAACACCGATTTTGTTGATGCCATTTGTCGGGCGATCGCAGCTCAGGGCATGCAACCACGGGCGGTCTATACCCACTCGCTCAAGGAAGGCGGCAGCAACAATCTGCCCGCTGCCTTGGAATGTTTGCAAGCCGATGGGCCAATTGCTGCCTTGATTTGCAGTTTGTCGTTTGCTTTGGGTAATGTCAATACCGAAGGCCCAACCCTCGCTGGCGCGGAAATCGATATGCTGCAACAACTGAATGTGCCGATTATCCAAGCGATTGCTAGTGGCCGCTCACGTGAGCAATGGCAACGAGCAGGCCGTGGATTAAGCTCGTTGGATACAGCGATCAATGTGGCGATTCCCGAATTTGATGGCCGGATTATCACCGTGCCAATCTCGTTCAAGGAGCAAGACCCCAATTCTGGTGGCGTGCGCTATATGCCAGATCTTGAGCGGGTTGAACGAGTGGTCGGGATTACGCGACGCTTAGTCAATTTGCGCCACAAACCAAACGCTGAAAAACGCATAGCTTTTGTGTTTACCAACAGCAGCGCCAAAGCCTCACGGGTTGGCAACGCGGTTGGCTTGGATGCGCCAGCCTCATTATTGACCTTGCTCCACGTCATGCAAGCCGAGGGCTATCAGGTTGGCAAATTGCCAGTTAGCAGCGATCAATTATTATTCGATTTGATCGATCGTTGTTCATATGACGAAACCTGGCTGACTGAGCAACAATTAGCCCAAGCGGTGCATGTGCCAGTCGATCAATATCAACAATGGTTTGCTGAACTACCCGCCAATTTACAAGCCAGCATGATCAAACAATGGGGCGAAGCGCCTGGCACAGCCTATTTGAGCGAGCATGGGTTAGCCTTGGCTGGCTTGGAGTTTGGTAATGTGTTTGTGGCGTTGCAGCCGCCGCGTGGCTATGGCATGGACCCAAATGCAATTTACCATATGCCCGATTTGCCGCCGCCGCACAGCTATTATGCGCTCTATCGTTGGCTGCGCGATGGCTGGCAGGCCGATGCGCTGGTGCATATGGGCAAACACGGCACGCTGGAATGGCTACCAGGTAAGAGCGTTGGCCTGAGCCGCGAGTGCTTCCCTGATGCGTTAATTGGCGATTTGCCAGTGATTTATCCGTTTATCATCAATGATCCAGGCGAAGGCAATCAAGCCAAACGCCGTAGCCATGCGGTGATCATCGACCATATGACTCCGCCAATGACCAGCGCCGGAGCTTATGGCCAGCTGGCCGAATTGGCGCAGTTGGTCAATGAATATTATCAAGTTGAGCAACTCGACCCCAATAAATTGCCCTTGTTGCAGCGCCAAATTTGGAA
This sequence comes from Chloroflexota bacterium, assembly GCA_020161265.1. Taxonomy (NCBI): domain Bacteria; kingdom Bacillati; phylum Chloroflexota; species Chloroflexota bacterium. The sequence continues at coordinate 230,679 of JAIUOC010000005.1, forward strand.
CTTGCTGCAAACCAGCAATCTCAGCGATGATTTGCAATTTATTCTCAAGGCCAACCACGGCGACCACACCCACGATTGGGATGGCTCGTTCCTTGAAGATGGCACGCCCACCGCCTTTGCCGAGATGGAAGGTCGCCAAGTCGCCCACTTGCTCGAAGATATTGAAGGCTATTTGTGCGAACTAACCGGAGCGCAAATTCGCGATGGCTTGCACATTTTAGGCACTCTGGCCGAAGGCGACCAACTGCCAGAATTGCTGTTTCACCTGACCAAACTACCCAACCTTGATGTGCCCAGTTTGCCAGTGGCGGTGGGCAAGCTCTACGGCTTGGATTGGAATAATTTGCAAGCCAATTTGGGCGAGCGCTTAGCTCAGCCGTTGCAATTGGCCGACCAAACGCTTTACAGCAATGGCGATGTGGCGGCATGGCTCGAACAACATTGCAAAACAATGTTACATAACTTGGAACAACAGACTTGGCAGGTTACTGCGATTCCGACAGTGTTGCAAGCGAGTTTATTGCCTAGCGCAGCAGCTTGGGATCAAACCGTCGTTGCACCATTGGAATTTATCTGCACTCAGCTCATTCCCAATTTGCATGAAAGTGCGCGAGCCGAAATTGCCAGCCTGCTGCATAGCTTGAATGGTGGCTATATTCCAGCGGGGCCAAGTGGAGCGCCAACTCGTGGTATGGCCCATGTGTTGCCAACAGGCCGCAATTTCTATGCAGTCGATCCGCGTTCGTTGCCCAGCGCAGCGGCTTGGCAAGTTGGCCAACACTTGGCTGATGATTTGATTCGGCGCTATCAACGCGAAGAAGGCAGCTACCCGCGCAGCGTTGGCATCAGCATTTGGGGCACTAGTGCCATGCGCACCTATGGCGATGATATTGCCCAAGTGCTGGCCTTGCTGGGCGTGCGGCCAGTTTGGCAAGCCGAAAACCGCCGCATCACGGGCGTTGAAGTGATTCCCTTGGCCGAACTTGGCCGCCCACGAATTAATGTGGTTTGTCGAATTAGCGGCTTCTTCCGCGATGCCTTCCCCCACTTGGTCAGTTTGCTGGATCAAGCCGCCCAAACCGTGATTGAGCTTGATGAGCCACTTGATCAGAATTTTGCTCGTCAGCAGGCCTTTGCGGCCACTGAGCAGCTAATTAAAAACGGCTTAGCGCCCGAAATTGCCCAACAACAAGCGCGTTATCGGGTTTGGGGCTGCAAGCCAGGCAGTTATGGCGCAGGCATTTTGCCCTTGATTGATAGCCAAAATTGGCAAGATGACGCAGATTTTGCCCGAGCCTACATCGCTTGGGGTGGTTATGCCTACACCAGCGACGAATATGGGGTTGAGGCTGCCGATGCCTTTGGCACAGCCTTGAGTGAAGTTCAAGTTGCCACCAAAAACCAAGATAATCGCGAACACGATATTTTTGATAGCGACGACTATATGCAGTATCACGGCGGCATGATCGCCACGATTCGCGCCTTGACTGGCCGCAACCCACGCCGCTACTTTGGCGATTCGAGCAACCCCCAGCGCCCGCAAACCCGCGATCTGCGCGAAGAAGCGCGGCGGGTATTTCGCAGCCGCGTGGTTAATCCAAAGTGGATCGAAAGCATGCGCCGTCATGGCTACAAAGGCGCGTTGGAGCTAGCCGCCACCGTCGATTATCTCTTTGGCTACGATGCCACGGCCCAAGTTGTTGATGATTGGATGTATCACTCGATTGCTGAGCACTATTTGCGCGACGAGGAGATGCAACAATTTTTTGCCGATAGCAACCCATGGGCTTGGCAAGCGATTGCTGAACGCCTACTCGAAGCGATTGATCGCGATTTATGGCACGACCCTGAACAACACGATATCGATCTGCTCAAAGCTGCCCAATCCTTGGGTTTGAGCAATTTACAACAACGAGGCCAGCTATGAACAACAACGATTGGTATCGCTATTTTGCGCCGCGCCAAGTTGCCACATTAAGCGCCGAACGCCAACAGGGCGATTATGCTGCCGCCCAGTACGACCTTGATTTTGTGTTGGCTCAGATTGGCCTTGGCTCAAACGCGAGTATTTTGGAAATTGGTTGTGGTTGGGGTCGGCATAGCGTGGCGCTGGCCGAACGTGGCTTTGCTCATGTTTTGAGCATCGACATTGCACCCGAATTGCTGCAAGCGGCCCAAGCTTTTGCCCAGCAACGCGGCCAAACCTGCCAATTTCGCCAACAAGATTTTATCGAAATTAGCGATCAGCCGTTTGATGCGATCTTCTCGTTGTACGACCGCAGTTGTTGCGGCTACCCTAGCGAAGCGGCTGATGCCCAGAGTTTGCAGCATTTAGCCAATTTGCTGCAACCCAATGGCTGGCTGATTTTTGGCATCAACGATTGGCCGTTTGCGCTGCCTGAAGCTAGCCAACGCTGGGCTGAAACTGAACAAGGCTTGGAGTTGTACGAGGTGATTCCGGATCGCAGCGCCATGACCTGCACCGATCGCTTGACAGTGCTCAAGGCAGGTCAACGCACCAGCTATGAATTGACGCGCCGCCATTACTATTTGCCCGAATTGCAGCGCTTGCTGGGTAATGCAGGCTTACAGTTAGTCAGCGCATGGCATCGCTTGGATATAACGCGACCGTATGGCGATGGCAGCAATGGTTTATTTATCGTGGCTCAGCGAGCGAGCAATGGCTAAACGAGCACTGAGTGGTTTATTGGCCTTGGCCTGCGATGCGCTCTTGCCTGAATTGCCCAACCAAGTGCATCCAGTTGTTTGGATGGGCAAGTGGATCAAGCGAGGCGAGCAGTTCGCGCCAAGCAACGAGGCTGGCCGTTTGGTTTGGGGCGCAATTTGGCTCGGCATGGGCATGGGCTTGAGTGCAGATTTGGCTGCCCGAATTCCCAAACATCCATTGGCTCAAGCCTTGGTTGCCCAAAGTTTGCTGGCCTATCGAGCGCTCGATCGAGCGGTTGGCGAGGTGCAAACCGCATTGGTAGCCGATGATTTGGCTGAAGCACGACGGTTGTTAAGCTGGCATTTGGTCAGCCGCGATACGGCGGAGCTAAGCCCAAGCGACGTTGCCGCCGCCGCAATTGAATCGCTGGCCGAAAATCTCTCGGATAGCGTGATTGCCCCGTTGTTTTGGTATTTGGTAGCAGGCTTGCCAGGCTTGGCGGCCTATCGCATGAGCAATACCTTCGATGCGATGTGGGGCTATCGCAATCAACAGTTTGAATATCTTGGCAAAGTTGCCGCCCGTTGCGATGATGCACTCAATTTAGTTCCCGCACGTTTGACCGCTGGCCTGCTTTGGCTGGTTGCCCATGGCCAACGCCAACGAACATGGCAGGTAGTTTGGCGTGATCATGGTAAAACAGCCTCGCCCAATGCTGGTTGGCCAATGGCGGCCATGGCTGGGGCGCTGGATACTCAGTTGATCAAAATTGGGCATTATGCACTTGGCGATGGCTTAACCCAGCCCGACCCAGCCCTGATACAAACTGCTCGCCAGCTAACCCGCCGCGTGATGTTTCTAGTTGTGGCAGGCTTGGCGATTGGCGCTTGGGGAGCAGAACATGTTAACGCAGAGGGTGAATGGCTTTAGGCTATCGGCTATCGGAACATTTTTTGGGATTGCAATGGCTTCAACAGCCAACAGCCAATAGCCAAATTTTCATCCTTCATCCCTCATAATTCATCCTTCTATAAAATGGGGTTCAATTCACATGACCAAGGTTCGATTTAGCCGATTTTTGAGCGTTTTCTTGTTGTTGGGCAGCCTTGTAGCTTGTGGCGCTGCCGAAAATGGCGTGACCCAATTACCAGCGACAACCGTGCCGCCAACCGCCACAACTGATAGTGTTGCCGTAGCGCCAACCGCCACCACAGCAGTGAGTGTAACTGCCGAATTGACCCCAACCGTTGTGGTCAGCAATACCAGCAGCAGCTATCCCTTAACGATCAAGGATAGCCTTGGACGCGAAGTGACTTTAACCGCACAACCAAGTCGGATCGTCTCGTTAGCACCATCGAATACTGAAATTCTGTTTGCAGTTGGTGCGGGCGATGCGTTGGTTGGCGTGACTAAATATTGCAATTATCCCGAAGCAGCCAAGAGCATCGATCAAATTGGTGGCTTCTCGGCCAAAACGATTAGCATCGAAACCATTGTGGCGCTCAAGCCTGATGTTGTGTTTTCGGGCGATGAAAGCCAACAAACGGTGATTGATGCTCTAGCGCAAGCCAATATTCCGGTAATCGCAATCAAAGCTGAAAACTTCGCAGCCGTCTATGAAAATATTAATTTGATTGGTCAAGCGACTAATCATCCAACTGAGGCGGCTCAAGTTGTAGCCGAGATGCAAACGCGGATTGATGCAGTAACCACCAAAACCAAGACACTGGCAGCTGCCGATAAATTAAGCGTGTTCTATGAAGTTTATGACGAGCCATTGATGACTGCTGGCCCGCAAACCTTTATTGGTCAAATGGTTGAACTCGCTGGCGCAACTAATATTTTTGCCGATGTCAGCGAAGAGTATCCTGAAATCAGTGCCGAAGAAGTGGTTAACCGCCAACCAGCGGTGATCATCGGGCCTGAATCACATGGCGATAAACTGACGATTGATCTGATCGCCCAACGTCCAGGCTGGAGCCAAATCAAGGCAGTCAAGGATGGCAAGATCATCGTTTTGAATGGTGATATGCTTTCGCGGCCAGGCCCACGGTTGGCCGATGCCTTAGAAGCACTGAGCCAAGCCTTGTACCCAGAATTGTTTAACTAAGCCTGATTGAGCTTAATCAGCGTGTGCCAAGCAGCGTCAGCAATGGTGCTGCTTGCTCCAGTTTTGAAGGGTTGGTTTTGGCACGATTAATATCCAAGCCCTATTGGCGCGATTTGCTTGCATTTGGCGGGCTACTTGGCTTGTTGCTCTTAACGATGGTGCTGAGCCTTGGCATTGGTGCGGTGCAATTTAGCCCCAGCGAAGTGCTGCAAGCGATCATTCAGCCTCAACATCCGAGCACCAACAGTACTGCCGTGACGATCGTTTGGGATTTGCGGATGGCTCGCATGCTCTTGGCGGCTTTGATTGGCGCTGGGTTGGCTAGTGCGGGTGCGGCATTTCAGGGCTTATTTCAAAATCCCTTGGCTGATCCATTTGCGATCGGTGCATCGGGCGGGGCGGCCTTGGGAGCAACTTTGGCGATTGTGCTGCAAATTCAGTGGCAATGGCTGGGTTTTAGTGCAGTTGCGCTGTGTGCCTTTATTGGTGCTTTGCTGGCGGTTGGCGTGGTGTATACGATTGCCGAAGTTGGTGGGCACGCACCGCGCACCGCCTTGCTCTTGGCAGGAGCAGCGCTCAGCACCATGCTTTCGGCCACAGTTTCGTTATTGTTATTGATGAACGAGCAACCGTTGTATGAAGTATTTGCCTGGCTGCTGGGCGGTTTATCGGGCCGTAGCTGGGATAATTTGCGCAGCAGCCTGCCATTTGTGGTGCTGGGTATTGCTTGGCTTTGGCTGTTAGCACGGCGGATCGATGCCCTGAGTTGTGGCGATGAAGTGGCCCAAAGTTTGGGCTTATCGCTGTGGCGTACTCGAAGTGCTGTGATTGCCGCCGCCAGCATCACGACTGCTGCAACTGTAGCTAATGGCGGCATTATCGGCTTTGTTGGCTTGATTGCGCCACATATTGCCCGCTTGCTGTTTGGAGCCAACCATGCCCGTTTGATTCCTGCCAGCGGCTTGGTTGGGGCGATGTTGCTGGTGCTCGCTGATACAACGGCTCGTACCATCGCGGCACCATTGGAGTTGCCTGTTGGCATTTTAACCGCCATGCTCGGCGGCCCATTCTTTTTGTATCTGCTCAAGCGGTCGCGAGGGGTCAGGGGTTAGGGAGAAGGAGGAAGTGAGGGATGAAGGATGAGGGCTATGGGCTTTTGGCTATAGGCTATTGGACAGTTTTTGTGGTTATGAGGCAATAGGACAGCAAGAACATCATCAAATAAATCTGTGCAATCTGTGGCTAAAAAATAATCATTCGTGTAATTCGTGGCGAAAAACAGCCTTCGCGTAAATTCGTTTCCTTCGTGGATAATTTAATTCCTAGAAAGCCATAATCTATGTCAAACCCAATTCTTACAATCGAGCAGCTTGGTTGTCGTTATGGCTCGCGCGATGTATTTGCCCAGGTCGATTTACAGGCTACCAAGGGCGAAGTTTTGGCGCTGCTTGGGCCGAATGGCGCTGGCAAAAGCACATTATTGCGTTGTTTGGCACGCTTACAACGTCCGCAACAGGGCCAAATCTGGCTTGATGGGCAGCCATTGTGGCAGATAAAACCGCGTTTGGTAGCCCAGCAAGTTGCCTTTGCCCCGCAGCAAGCTGGATTAAACCCCGAATTAACTGTTGAGCAAATGCTGTTGCTTGGTCGCACGCCGCATCGTGGTTGGCTGCTCCCGATGACTAAGACTGATCGAACAATTGTCGAAACATTACTTGAGCGTTTTAATTTAACCAAGTATCGGCGGCAAAGTCTGGCCGAGCTTTCGGGTGGTGAACAACGGCGGGTGATTATTGCCCGAGCCTTGGCCCAGCAGCCCAAAATGTTATTGCTCGATGAGCCAACCGCCCATCTTGATTTGAAGTATCAGCTAGAAATTATGCAATTGGTCAGCGATTTGGCGCATAACGACGGGGTGTGTGTCATTTTGACCTTGCACGATCTGAATCAAGCCAGCCTGTGCGCCGACCGCATCGCCTTACTCGCTCATGGCCGCTTGCAGGCAGTTGGTGCACCAAGCACCGTTTTGCGCAGCGAATTGATCGAAGCAGCCTATGAAGTGCCAATTCAAATGATTGAGCATCCTAACCATAATTTACCGCTGGTGATGCTCCAACCACAGCGCAAGGAAGCAGTATGGCCCAATTAGTTCTATTCACTGGCGGCGCTCGCAGCGGCAAAAGCTGGCGAGCCGAACAATATACCAGCCAACAAGCCGAGCATATCGTTTATATCGCCACCGCTCAAGCTGGCGATGCTGAAATGCAACAACGGATTAGTTTGCATCAAGTCCAACGCCCCAGCCATTGGCAAACGCTCGAAGCGCCGCTGGCAGTCAGCCAAACTCTAGCACAACTGCCAAGCGGCAGTGTGGTGTTGCTCGATTGTCTAACCTTGCTGGTGAGCAACCTCTTGCTTGCCAACGAAATTCAGCCCGAACCGATCGTGCAAGCTGAAATTCAGGCAATTTTGGCGGCTCAGCAAGCCCGCGATTTACATTTGATTATCGTGACCAATGAGGTTGGGATGGGCATTGTACCAGCCTATGCCCTGGGTCGAGTCTATCGCGACCTGATTGGGCGGGCCAACCAGCAAATCGCCGCCGCAGCCAACGCGGTTTATCTCGTTGTGGCGGGCATTCCGATCGAAATCCGCCAACTGCAAGCAGCGTGGGTCAAGTAATGCAGCAGCCAATTCATGGGGCAATTGATTATGCTGAATTGCAGCAACGTGGGCTTGTAGCCAGCCAAATCGACGATTTCAGTAGCAACGTCAATCCGCTTGGCACGCCGAGTTTTATTCGCGAAGCGCTGGCAACTGTTGATTTGGCGCATTACCCCGATCGTCAATCGTTGGCCTTGCGGGCGGCGCTGGCCAAACGCCATGGTTGTGAACCTGAACAGCTATTGATTGGTAATGGCAGCAATGAGTTAATTCATCTGATTGCGCGGGCCTTGTTGCAACCGAATGATCCGGTTTTGCTGATTGAGCCAACTTTTGGCGAATATGCCTATGCTAGTAGTTTGGCTGGCGCTCGATTGTTGCGCTATCAAGCAACTGCCGAAACTGGTTTTGCAATTGATCTTGGGGCTTGTTGTCATTTGATCAAGCAACATCGCCCACGCTTGGTTTGGCTGTGCAATCCCAATAATCCCACTGGCAGCTATTTGGATGCTGAAGCGATTGCCCAACTTCAAGCAGCGTGTACCGCAGTTCAAGCCTATTTGGTGCTCGATTTGGCATATGCTGATTTAGGGGTCAGGGGACAGGGGTTAGGAGTTAGGAATCAGGAGTCTAAGTATATCCGAATCTTAACTGAAGAAGATCAATTTAGGGGTCTAGGTGTTAGAGAACAAGGGGCGAAATATTATGAGTATCAACCCTCTGACCTCTTGACCCTAGCCCCTGACCCCTACACGATTTACCTCTACTCGCTGACCAAAAGCTATGCCTTGGCGGGGTTGCGCTTGGGCTATGTGGTGGCTGAGCAAGCGGTTATCGCTAGTTTGCAGCGTTGGCAGCCGCAATGGAGCGTCAATAGTTTGGCTCAGGCCGCCGGCCTAGCGATTTGCCAAAATCCGCATTGGCTAGCCCAACAGCTTGAGCAATGGTGGATTTGGAGCGAACAATTACGCCAAGGCTTGCGCCAACTCGGCTTGAAGGTCTTGCCAAGTTGCTTGCCATTTTTCTTAGTTGAAGTGACCAACGCTCAGCAAACTCGCAGTGCTTTGCTGGCTCATGCTTGTTTGGTGCGCGATTGTAGCTCGTTTGGCTTGCCGCAGTTTGTACGGATCGCCCCGCGTCAACCAGCCGCAAATCAACACTTGCTGAATGCTTGGAGAAGTTTATGCTAGCCCCAGTTTTGATGGTCGTTGGAACCGCCTCGTCGGTTGGTAAAAGCACCTTGGTTAGTGCGCTTTGCCGAATCGCCGCCCGCCGTGGCATTCGCGTTGCACCCTTCAAAGCCCAAAATATGAGCAATAACGCCGCTGTTACTGCCAACGGCGAAGAAATTGCCCGTAGTATTGCAGTCCAAGCAGCGGCAGCTAAACTCACACCCAGCGTGCAGATGAACCCAATTTTGATCAAGCCTGAAGGCCAACGCCGGAGCCAAATTATTGTGCAAGGCCGACCGTGGCGCACGCTTGAGGCAATCGATTATTGGCAACGTAAACAGATGCTCTGGGAAATTGTTGCCAACAGCCTCGATCAGTTACGCCAAACATATGATTTGGTGATAGCTGAGGGCGCTGGCAGCCCAGTTGAATTGAATCTTAAAGCTCACGATATTACCAATATGCGCGTGGCAACCTATGCTCAAGCCCAAACGTTGTTGGTCGGCGATATTGACGTTGGCGGGATTTTCGCGGCGATGTTGGGCACATTGATGCTATTAGAGCCAGAGGAACGTCAATTAATCGCTGGCTTAATTGTCAATCGGTTTCGTGGCGACCCCGACTTATTTACTGATGGGATTCAAATTCTCGAACAACGCAGCAACAAACCAGTCTTAGGGGTTGTGCCATGGCTGCCGCAACTTGGCTTGCCCGAAGAAGATGCGGTTGCTTTGGAACGACCTGATCAAACAACCAACAATGCATCCCTGACGATTGGGGTGATTCAACTACCAGCGATCGCCAACTTCGACGATTTTGATCCCTTGGCCCAAGAGCAGGGAGTGGCAGTGCGCTATATCAACCAGCCGCATGAATTACAGCATTGCCAAGCGCTGATTTTGCCAGGCACAAAGCACACGTTGGCTGCGCGGCAGTGGTTAACTGAGCATGGCTTCGATCGGGCAATTCAACAATTTCAAGGGCCAATTGTCGGCATTTGTGGCGGCTATCAGTTGCTCGGCCAGCAAATTGATGATCCAGAGGCGGTTGAAGGCACTGGCGGTAGCATGGCAGGCTTAGGTTTATTACCAACCACCACGATCTTTCAGCGCCACAAGCAAACGCGCCAAGTTCAGGCGCTCAGCCATTTGCCATGGGCCAAAACTTACCCACTAACTGGCTATGAAATTCATATGGGGCGAACTGAGCTGTTGGCTGATCAACCAGCATTTAGCATTGAACAAGCTGAATCAACCCATGCTGATGGCTGTATGCGGGCTGATGGCAAGGTTTGGGGCTGTTATATTCATGGTATTTTTGCTAATACCGAGTTTCGCCAAGCTTGGCTGAGTAGCCTTGGTTGGCAGGTTCAGCCTTCAATTCAACCAATCGATCCTTTCGAGCGGCTCGCCGACCATGTAGAAGCTTGTTTGGAGCCGAATTTATTAGCAAAATTACTGGGAACTTAAGCCTAAGAACATAGAGCACGAATGGCTATAGACTTTTGGCTATGGGAACAGGAATTAAACAAATTTAGGTTAATCAGCCTTTGCGATCTTCGCATGCTTGGCGGTTTTAACCTTCGTGCCCTTCATTGCCCAAAATCTGACCCCTAGCCCCTGAAACCTGATCCCTATGCTCTATGTTCTTTGCTCTATGCTCTGATCAGTTTGCCAATTGAGCCGTAACTGAAACCGCCGCAAGACTGCCAGAATTGGCTTGCCAAAGGCCATAATCAGCAAAACATTGAATAAGGCTCGTGTGGCATCCCAACCAAGCGAAGTTAGCAGATAAAAGGCCCAATAGCGTTCTAAGGTTGGGCCAAGCCCCAAACCTGGTTGCCAGGAAATTGCGCTTTCACCAGCGCTAAATGGCCAAAATGTCAGGTTCATCAAGCCGCCGAAGAGCAAGCCCCAAACCCAGCCAAATATTGCTAGCATGACGACTTCACCCCAACCAGCATCGGCCAATTTCAACCAGCGTTTGAGCGGCAGCAACAAGGCGGTGCTTAATCCCAACCAGCCCATTGCCAACATCTGAAACGGCATCCATGGGCCAATGCCTGCCACCAACAAGGCCGAAACTGCTAAACTCAGGCTGCCTAGTAAAAATCCAAAGCGCCCACCATACACAAAACCCGTCAAAATGACCAAAAAGAAAAAGGTTGGGCTATCACCCGGGCCAGCAGGCAATCGTAGCACTGCATTGATCGCCACCAACATGCCCAAGGCTGCCACCACCCGTGAGTTCATCGCATGCGTATTCAGATCCGCCAGAATAATCCCAAGCAATAATGGCCCGAGCAACAACATAATCAAAGGCGCATCGGCAGCATGATTATCGCCCGCCTGAACTTCGCTTAGAAAAAATGGATAAAAAAAGGCAACCAGCCCGATCAGACTGGTTACCCCAACTAACACACGACTAGCAAATGGTGTGGCTCGGTTCATGAAACAGCTTCAATCAATGGGTCGGGATAGACAATTGTTTCGTAGCGGGTGCGCAAGGTCGTCAAAATTTTCTCTAATTCGACTGGCAGCGGCACTTCCCACGAGCGCCATTCGCCAGTGCTTGGCAGGCGAAAGCCCAAATGGTAGGCATGCAAAAAGTGGCGTTCGATGCCAAAGGTTTCTTTGGGCTTGCGATGACCATACAGCGCATCATTTAAAATAGGCCGATTGCGATAGGAAAAATGCACCCGAATTTGATGGGTGCGGCCTGTTTCGAGGGTTGCACGCACCAACGAATAGGGGCCAAGCACCTCTAGCACTTGATAATGAGTAACCGCATAGCGCCCTTCAGGCATCACCATCATACGCAAACGGTTATTGGGGTTGCGGCCAATTGGCGCATCGATTGTGCCAGTTGGTTCACGCCAATGGCCTTCGACTAGTGCCAGATATTTTTTATGCATGCGCCGTGCCATCTGTTGCTCAGTTAGCATCATGCGTGCTTGATCATGCTTGGCAATCACCAATAACCCTGAGGTTTCTTTATCCAAGCGATGCACGATGCCAGGCCGCAAATCGCCGCTCGTGGTCAAATGCGGATAGCGATAGAGCAAGGCATTGACTAATGTGCCATTTGTATGGCCAGGCGCAGGATGCACGACCATGCCTGCTGCCTTGTTGACCAACAGCACATCATCATCTTCGTAGATCACATCAAGCGGCAAATCTTCGGCCACGATATCGGTCGGCTTTGCCAGCGGCAAAAAGATCTCAATCTGATCGCCAATTTGTACTGGCAAGCTCGCTTTTGCGCCACGCCCATTGACTCGAATGTGTAAATCGGTAATTAATTGTTGAACATACGTCCGCGATAAATCTGGCATATTGGCAGAAACAAGCCGATCTAAACGTTGGCCTGCTTCTGCTTCGCCCACCTGAATCGTGGTTAAATTGGCCGTTGGCTCCATCGCTCAATCCTCTGCTGTGCTGGGTTAACTATTGGCGGCCTCAATTGAAAGCGCTGCATACGGCAACACCTCTAGCCGCTCGATTGGAATTGGCTTGCCAGTTTTAAGGCAAATGCCATAAGTGCCATGATCGATTCGATCAAGCGCAGCTTCAACCTCGCCAATCAAGCGTTGGCGATCTTCAATTAAGGCAAAATTCTTTTCACGCTCAAAAATATCCGAGGCATCATCGGCAATATGATTACTAACCCCAAACTCAGCATCTTGATTGAGCTGGTTGGTGGCCTCTTCCAAACGCTGAACTTCTTCATTCAGATGGTTATGCATATCGTGCAAGCGCTCTTTGAAATAACCTAATTGTGCTTTTGATAAAGTCATCGGGTACTCCCACACAAATTTTAAGCCAGGATTATAGCACGCCCATGGGCAAGACTCTAGCCATGAACTGCGATTTTGCTCGAATCTTGTAGAGATCTAACGCTTTTGCTGCTTGTGTGGATGGATCGTGGCGCTATTGTACACGATATTTAGCTATATGCTTAGTGACTAGCCCATTCTAAAAACCAATAGGGTTGGACGGGAGTCAAAGCACGATCTTCGCCAGTTGCCAGGGTATATTCCATCAAGCCATCATAGCCATGGATAAAGAGAAAATGCTCGCCATCAGGATTCCAGGCTGTGCGACCATCGTCAATATTTTGCGCTAAGGGCTTCAAGGCTCCATCGCTGGCAGTGACTTGCCATAATGAAACTGGTTCGCCGTGAGCGCTGGCAATCTTGACCCCTAACAACACTTCCCACCAAGCCAAGCTTGGTTCTGCGCCGCCACCAATTGCGCCAGGCCCACCGCCAACCGTCATCACAATGCTGCTGCCATCAGGCGCCCAGCGCGGGGCGACAATTGATTTGAAGGGCGGATCTGGCTGGCCCAACGGCTGGGCATTGCTACCATCAAGTTTGGCTAGCATCAACGAGGGAAAGCCAATTTCAACATTCGGCTGAACATAGACCATCTGTTGACCATCGGGCGAAAGTGCAGGCGTAGTTGCACCTTCAACCACGACTGTTTCTTGATTGCTACCCAAGGCATAGCGTGCGACGGCAATTTCTTCGCCAACGAATTGGTTTTTCGCATCGAGCAGCGTGCGACGGCGAGTCAAATATAACGATTGATTATCGCTAGCCCAGCTTGGCTCACTTAATGAAACATCGATGTTGCCATAGGCCAAAAGGCTGCCTTTGCCAGTGGCTGCATCGATTCCACAGACAATACTCGATTGCAACCACGGAATCGCCAAATCAATTGGTGGCAACATCAACGAATAGGCTAAGGTTTTACGATCATGCGACCATGCAGCATCACGAATTAAGGTGCGTTCCTTGACAGTGGTCAATTGACTAGCCTCTGTGCCATCGCCATTGATCGACCACATATTGCCTTCGAGGCCGACGATCACTGGTTTGATGATCGGCGCAGTATCAACACAATAGCCAGCCAAGTTAGCAGCATCGGGTGCTGTTGGAACTTGAGGAGCAGTCGTAACGCTGTTTGAGGCCGCGCCACAGCCAGCTAAACCAACAATTAAACCAACAATTAAAAGCTGTTTTTTCATTATGATTGTGCCATTTGATTAAAACAAACCGCTGAGTGTTTTGCACTCAGCGGTATTGTAACGCGTTTTACTAAGTTCGTTATTTGCCAACTAATGGCAGATAAAGCTTGTTGTTGACCACCGTGACCACAAAGGTACGTTCGAAGGTGTCTTCGCCATCATCAACGGTAACCGTGATGGTAGTTGTACCAGTTTGGCCGACGGCTGGAGTCAAGCTCAAGGTGCGTTCTGAACCAGTGCCAACAATTGAAATATTGGCATTTGGTACCAAGGTCGTGTTTGATGATTCAGCGGTAACGGTTAAGTTGACGGCTGCATCATCAATATCGGCCACGGTAAACAGAATTGGCCCAAGGGTTGAATTGACGTTGATCGTTTCATCCATAAAGGCCGAAAGCTCAGGTGCATCGTTAACCGCATTGACGGTCAGGGCAACGGTCTGGGTATAGGCTGAAACGCCATCCTGAATAAAGAAGTTCAGGTTGGTTGTGCCCGAAGCATTCAAGACTGGAGCAATTGTAAAGGTACGGGTATAAACGTTGGTTGCGCCAGTTTCCACAATATCAGCATTGGCAACCAAATCTTGGTCATCCGAGAAGGCTGTAATCGTAATATCGCTGGCTCTAGTGTCGCTATCGATTATGCCAATATTAAGCGTGACCGAAGCATCTTCATCGGTGGTCAGGCTGGCAACGCTGTTGGCAGTTGGCTTATCGTTCACCACCACCACAAAGGTATCGCTGGCTGAGCCTTGACCATTAACTCGAATTTGAATGGTAACTGTGCCTGTACGTCCAGCCACTGGCGTGACCGTTACCGTTCGATTGATACCACTGCCAGTCAAAACAATATTGGCATTTGGCACCAAAGTAGTGTTTGATGAAGTTCCGGTCAAGGTTACGGTGGTGGTATTGGGGTCGGTCACCAACCGTGGATCAGTAATCATGAAGTTCATGGCCCCAGTCGTGCCATCCTTGGGAATATTCCGATCGTGAATATCCTGGATCTGGGTTACATCAAGCAAGCGATCTTGGATGCTGGGGATAATTGGTGTCGTTTGGCTGATATACTCCAACACCACATCGGCCATAACCGCCAAGGTTGTGCCTTTGCCATCGTTGAGCATGGTATAGCCATCGCCACCAGCGTTAGTAAAGTCGTTGGTCGCGAGGGTATAGATTGAAGTGGTATTTGAAAGCACCTGCGTGCCGTTATCCAAGGTGATCGATTGAATTTGTTGGCCGATGGCCTTTGATGAATCGAAGGTCACTTTGAAGCCCGAAATTTGCGGGAAGCGACCATTTGCCCCAGGCAACGCGCCCAAACCAAATTCCATTGCTTGCCACAATTGGCCACCAGTAACGGTTCGGGTTACCACTGTATTGCCGAATGGTAAGACCGCATAGATATCGCCTAACACCAAATCATAGCCTGGGCCAGTTGGGTAGCCGACGCTCGCACGCCGTAAGTTGCGATTGATTGGCGTGTAGGACGATGGCAAGGTATCGCGCAAGCCACCACCATTGGTAAAGGCAATTTGGGTGCCATATTTGACCCGCATGGCATCGGTTACCAAGTTGCCCAATGGCACTTCAGCAACCCGTTCGACGTTGTTGCCACGAGTGAAGAAGCCACTAGTCGTACCAATCGGAGTGTCAAATTGTTGCGCCAATTGAGCACGATAAGGAGCCAACATGGCTTCAATCGCAGCAACTTTAGGCACGTTGGCGGTTGGCGTAACAAAGGTAGCACTCTTGTTGGTTACGGTTTCGGTCGTGGTATCGTAGGTCAAATTAACCTTAAGATACTGCAAACCTTTGCTCTTGTTTTCGGTAACCAACGCCCCGTTGATCGTATTTTGGAAGTTCAAGTCGGTGTGATCGCCTAAGATCAAATCGAAGCCAGTCACGCCGTTGGCAAAATCGATCAATGGGCCTTGATTTGGGGCAGTGATCCCTTTGTGGGTAATTGCCACAAATACATCAGCGCCTTCAGTTTCGGCTTGGGCTTTGGCTGCCATAGCTCCAGCAACTGAATCGGTAATTTGAATTGGCCCAAAGTTGCCTGGCTTGACCAAGCTTGGAGCTTCTTCGTTGACCAAACCAATGACCGCAACTTGTACGCCTTGGAATTCAAAAATTTTGTAGGGCGCTACACCAGTCAACACGCCAGTGGTGTTGATCAAGTTGGCTGCTACATACTGAAAAGGAATTCCATTGTTGTAGATTGAGCTAGGGGTTAATGGACTGGTTGGCGAGCCAGCCAATTCGATCATTTGTTGCAAGTGAGCAACACCACGGTCGAAGTTGTGGTTGCCAAAGGTATTCACCTGAATACCCATCATGCGTTGGGCCAACACAGCGGGCACTTCATCGAACATCCCCGAAAGCGGAGGAGTAGCCCCAAAGTCATCGCCAGCAGTTAAGGTAATGGTGTTGGGGTTAGCAGCGCGATCAGCATTCCAATAGGTTGCAATCGTCGAGGCTCCCCCAGCTGCTGGTGTACCACTTGGGTCGAGTTGCCCGTGCCAGTCGGAAACATTCAACAATTGAATATCGACAATAGCAACCGGCGCGGCACTGGTCAAGGTTGAGCTGAGCGGAACAAGCGCACTCAAAATGGCGCAGAGGGCAACAAGGACAAGTAGTTTTCGCTTCGTCATAACCAGGTGATGACAGAGGTTTGGCACCTTTGCCATCGTTCCTCCTTTCGTGGAACGACAATGATTTATTAAGAGTGTTGGCTGATTTGACACAATCTATTGTACTCGATCTTAATAACCGAGCAACTATTAGAATTATTTAATGGCTGGTTAAATTTAGGTTATGGTTAGGCCTTAAAGCTAAATATTTGATGAGAATGCCAAAATACTCTAGGAGCGGTTTCAGCAGCGATTATGAGAAAAATTGTTGCCAACGAGCACCAATCGTAGCTATTTTTTAATCTTTCTGCTGGTGAATTATGTTGACGAAATCTGCAAGCCTTGGTATCCTCCCCCGCCGATACACCATGCATTGTGTATTGCATCCTAGTTTCGATGGTGGCTCCATGTTGAGCCTGGTTTTCTGGAGGTTCCATGGTGAAACGGACACTGCGCTCGGTGTTGTTTGGGGTTATCGGGGTCGCGGTGTTGCTGGGGTTTGCTCAATCGGCACAGGCCGAAGGCAAGCCAACGTTGTATCTACCAACGCCGCCAGGCCAAACGTGGGAAGTGATTCAAGGCTATAACTGCGGGACACACGACGGTTGGGGCCGACTCTCGTTCGATTTGGTCAATACCGAAGGCGATACGTATGGTGCACCAATCTATGCCGCAGCCGATGGTACAATCTTTTTCTGGACAGGCCGCTCTGGTTCGCTGATTCTCTCTCACGGTGATGGCTACTACACGATGTATTCACACTTATCATCGTGGATCGAAGCACCAGTTGGCACTTCGGTCAAGCGTGGTCAATATATCGGCAACGCAGGCGCGACTAATCCCTCACCCACAGTTCCCCACTTACACTTTACCTTTTTCCGCGGCGATGGCGCATATGCCTACAATCGCCAACCAGTGGCTTTAGCCTTTGCCGAAGGCCACGACTTTCCGGATACTGGCAAATGTAATCAATATGCTGGCACGCAATTAGTTGCTAATGGCGAAGCCGATAATGTTGCGCCAACCCTCGAATGGGCTGGCCCAGCCGAACGCACCTGGGTCAACAGTGGGCGGCTCGATTGGCAATTAGCCGATAATCAAAGCATCCTTGGCTTTAGCCAAAATTGGGATGCCCCCGCCGCGACTGAAAAACCGCAGTTTGCCGCCAACACAGGCTTCCTTGAGTTGATCACAGGTCAACATACCGCCTATGTGACGGCGTGGGATGCCGCTGGCAATCAAGCAAGCTTCCAACGGGAAATCTGGTTTGATCCAACTGCGCCCAGTTTGCCAACTACGACCGTGACCGAAAGCCTCAAGCTCAACGGCAGCCAAGCCAGTTTGGTGCTCAATTGGCAAGCAGCTAGCGATGCCGATTCAGGGATCAAGGGCTATCAAGTCTATTTTGGCACTGATCCGTTGGGGACAAGCGAATGGTTTGTGGCTGAGCAACAAGTTGATGTTGGCTTGCGCGAACCAGGCTTCTACTACTTCCGCATCCGCAGCGAAGATAACGCCCATAATTTCAGCGAATGGACAACCCTGCAAACGGTGCAAATTAATTAAATCAAGCAGTTAATTTCCTGCGCTTAACCGCATATCAGCGATCTCCACAAACGTGCTAGCCGAGTGTCATTGCCAAGCGGGCTGATGACCTTTATACTCAGTTTATCCCCGTCTAGCCTTTGGGAGGATCGCTGATATGGTGTTCTTTGGGATCGTCTTGCTGATCGCGGCTGTTATCTGCTTCTTTTTCGCCCGCAGTCAATCCAATAAATTGGCCGATCTGAATGCTACCGACACGTATACAACCCAAATGTTGCATGATTTGCATAAAAAAGTTGTAGCAACGCTCGGGGCCGAGGCGCTGGCCGAACCCTGCGAAATAGAAGGCCAAGTGAGCTGCGATAATCCATTGGTCGCCCCGATTTCAGGTCAAACCTGTATTGCCTACCGTTTTTCGTTAACTCGCGAATATAGCGAAGTTGTGCATGACACCGATAACGAAGGTCGCAAACGTACCCGTACCCAAACTGGCAGCGAAACGATTAAATCTGAGGAAGAGTGCGCCTATTTTTGGATCAACGATAATCTTGGCAAGGTCTGGGTTGACCCAACTGATGCAGAGATTGAGTATGAAGCGGGCCAAAATATTCTGCTGCCTTCGCCGGATAAAGCCTCGATTCTGCATTTTGGCGATTTTGAATTTGCCGCGCCAGCCTCAAACAATGGTGCTCGCCGCACCACTGGCTATCGTGCTCAAGAAGAGCTTTTTACCGATGATGGGCGAGCCTACATTCTTGGTTGTGTGACCGATGACGAGGGTGAGCCAACCATCGCCTACCACGAAAAGAAGCTTGATCGTATGATGGTTAGCCGCAAAACTGAACGCGAATTGGCCAATAGCGCTGCTGGTTGGTCACGCAATCTCTATTATGGTGCTGCTGGCTCAGCCGTGGCTGGCATCATCTTCACGATTTGGGGTTTGTTGTAATAATCCTATTTTAAGCTTCCATACATCCGTAAAATTGGATCGATTGCGCTGAGGTGGCTCAAGGCCCAAGCCAAACTGCTAGCCTGAACTGCCTCAGCCAACCAACGACTGCCTCGTGGCCAACGCCACGCCTGCCCGCGCAACCACTCCAACCAATAGGCTCCAAGTACCAACAACAATGGCACAATCGGCAGATAAAAACGATCTTTGTTCCATGTTAGGGCAATAATTGGAATATAGCTTAAACTCAGCCATGCTAATAAGCTCAAACGTGGGTCAGCCCGTTTCAACACCGCTAAGCCCAATCCCAAAAGCATCAATAAGCCAAATGGCCAAATAAAGATTGTATGCAAGGTAAAGCTGAAAAATTGGCTTAAATTAGCTTGCCAATGACGAAATAGGCCATACGGGTCAAACGCCACAATATCGTATAGGCCTGTATCGCTGGGCGCGGTGGCAATCGCTTCGGGGCTATCGGCAGCTACCACCGCATCAACCCGATTGTAGGCAGCTTGCCAGATATTCTCATATTGTTGTGAGAAGAATGGCCGCCCGGTATCGCGAATATCAAGCACCCACTGCGGCGCAGAGCCAAGCAAAAATCCAGCCAAAAGCAAACTTGGGGCAAACCAACGGGCCAACCATTGCGGCCAACGCGGCGGGGTAGGCAGGCGTTGCAACCATAACCATGGCAAAATCAGCACCACAATCACTATCGATTGAAACCGGAATAAATAGGCCAACCCCAAGCACAACCCAGCCAGCGCCACGCGACGACGGGTCAGTTCTGGTTGCCAAACTAGGATCAATAACGCTGCTAAATAGGCTGGCAATTGGACACTATCGCTGCTAGCAACTACGCCAAAAGCCAACAATAACGGGGTTGCTAAGGCCAAAATCAAGGCGACAATTGCCCCGCGCAAGGCCAAGATCCGATAAGCCAATAAGCCCGTGAGCAGCAAGCTCAAGAGCATGCTGATAAATCCTGCGGTTTGGCCAATTGCTAGTTGATCGCCATTCCACAACAAACCAAGCCATAAAATCAGTGGAAATCCCAACGGATAAAAGGGATGCGCCCGAAATACCGATTCGGCGGAACTGCCATGGTTGGCATGCCAGCCAAAATCTGGCCCCTCAACCGCCCACCACTGGCGCGAAAGCAACATCACAATCGCCGCGATGCCAATTAACCCAAGTAATGGCAGTGCTTGCCACCACGCCTGCCATGGCCAGCGCAACAGTGCTAAGCCAAACAAGGGCAAAATCAACAAGCTTGGGGCAAAGCGCAACGGCCACCACACACTGTGCTCGCTGGCCAGCCACGTTAAGCCACCGAGCATTAAACTTAAACCAATGGCAATTGCCGCCAACCATAGCCAATTACGCCGTTGTTGTGGCCTGATTAATGCCGCTAAACTCAGTACCAATGCTGTAATCCAGGCAAATGGCAACAATGAAATGCCGCCAGTAGGTGACCAACCGAGGCTTTGCAAAACGACGCCTAATTGGCGCTGATCGCTGCCTTCAAGCACTTGCAGCTCACTATTGAGTGTGAGCTGCTGATCGCTAGCCCAACGTAGCCAATTCAGCGAAGCCTTTGGTTGCCAGAAAATATGATAGGAGCGTGGCGCATTGCTAATCGGCAGATCAAGCATGCGATGCTCAGCCTCATTCAATTGCACAATTGTGGTTGTTAGTGGGGAAACCAAACCCAAGCTCAGCAGATAGCTGGTATGAGTTGCTGGTGAGCCAATAATTCCATGGCCATTCGTCCAACGGTAGGCTCCCAATGCTGAATGTTCTTTGGTCTGAAAGCCCTCGACCAGCCATGGTGAATCGTATTTGCCACCAATTGTGACTTGGGCCGGGCTTCGTTGGAGTATCCAGATTAAGATTATAGCTAAACAAAGGCCTAAAATAGCCAGAAAACTGCTTATTTGAATAATTCTACGCTGCACAATCAATCCAATCTTCGTTGAACAAATCACATCCGTGCCTATCCTAGCACATAGCTTGCCCAACGAGGCTTGGATTGGTCAGTTTTGGATTAATTGCTAATTAAGATTCAGCCATTGCTAATCCATTGGCTGCGCAAACGTTGGATAATTTGGCTTTCATAGCCAAGTAACTCATTGGTAATTGCAGTCATGGTGTTCGTTTCAGGCTGAATTGTGGCCTGTTGGGGAGCAATCGTGCTCAGAAACTCGATTCGCTGGGCGGTTGGCGGATGCGAAGCATCAAGCAATGAGCCTTCTAAACGAGCTACCCGCCGCAAGCGTTCGCGCTCATGGTCTGGAATAGTTGCAACATGCTCGGCCATCTGCTGCAAAATATGTGGTTTGGCGGGGCTAAGTACGGCCCGCTGAATCGCCAAATGACATGAATCGTCAAGGTGAATCCGATCCAGCAAATCGATTGCGGCGGCACTGCCAGCCAACTCGGCTGATTTGTAATCGGCCAAATATTCAGCTCGTTGGCTTTCGCGGCCAGCTAACAGGATCATGAGCTTCATCCAACCCAGCAATACCCAACAAACGCCCCGCAGCAATAAATTAAATGGCAACAACAAAAAGCCTTTCAATCCTAGCTCAGGCTGTACCAGCTCAACTGGATAGATCGTTGCAATCCATGTCGCTAATGCGTTAATTGCCGAATGAATTAAGAACGAACGATTGATATCATTGTTGATACTATGCCCAATTTCATGGGCAATCAGGGCGATTCGTTCTTGATTACTCAAGGCCAGCCATAAGGGCAGCCCAAGGCCCAGTGTTGGAGTTCGATGCCAACCTAAACGGCTGAACGAGGCATTAAACCGTTCATCAACCACCACGACTTCAATTGGTTTTGCGCCAAGCTGAGTGATCATTTGGTTGAGCAAGTTAAACAAGGTTGGCGCTTCTTTGGGCGTTAGAATTAATCCATCTTTGGGAAATGTAGCCAATGTTGGCCGCAAAAGCCAAACCATGCCCAACAACACTACGCCAAAAACCACAGCAAAAGCATTCGGCCAGCCGTCGATAATTAAGAGCAAGGCTAAAACGAACAAAAGCAGGGTAAACCCATGAATCAGTCCAGCCATCAACCCGACAATGACTTTACCCAGCGTCCAACGTGGTTTAAGATCATTCAGCGATTGCATCTGACGTAACATCTGGTTGCCCAAACGCCGACTGACATTGGTATAGAGCTTGTCGAACATGCCATAGGTTTCAGGCAGCGAACGTGGCTTGATATTCCAGCCACATTCGCACCATGGCAAATACGCAGGGTTGAGCGCAAGCCGACGCTGGCATTGGGGGCATTGTTGTTGCATCGGTTCTCTCTTCAACTATTTTAGGAATTATGCCAGTTTAGGCTAGCTTGATGCGTGTTGCATCCTGCTTATGGCCGAGATTTAGGCTCGTTGATAGCTGGCAACTTGCTGGCGAAATGAATCGGGGATGAGTACAGAACGTTGAGTTTTATAATCAAACCAAATTAATTCGGTCGAGCCTTGAGTCACAATTTCGTTGCCCCGCTTGATCGTATAAATCATGGTAAAGCTTTTGTGCCCGATCCGCGAGACATCGACGCTGCCTTGGAGCTGATCGCCAAAAAATACTGGCTTGAGAAAGCGCACTGAAATTTCGCCCAAAATAAACGGTACTTCAGCCAAATGGGCTACGCCCAACAATTCGAGCGCAAAATGTAAGCGCAAGGTCTCGAAATAGGTCAAATAGACCGCATTATTGACATGCCCAAGCCCATCCAAGTCACGAAAACGGACTTCTAGTGGATACTGAAACGACATCGATGTCCTCCAACCATCCAAAGTACACACAGATATAGGCATATTGTAACAAATTTCTCAAAATTTTGATGTTGTTGATAACCTTGTCGCCAGCCAATCTTTGTGATATTCTGCACATAAGCCTGCAACGACGTTTGAGCAATTGCATGGGGCGCTTGATCTGGCAAGGTTGCAGCAACACAAGGGGGTTTTAGCATGAGCGATAATCCATTTCTTGACCGATTTCGTGAGCAAAGCCGCACTTCAGGCAAAATGAAGCCACCAACGCCCGCTTCTGACCCGAACACCGACAGCGACAAACCAAAAAAAGGTCCTGCCCTCACGGCTCAACGCGCAGGCTCGATTGCCGAGCAGCGGATTCAGGCAGCCATGGAAGATGGCATGTTTGATAATTTGCCAGGCGAAGGCCAACCAATCGATTTAAATGATGATATGTATATTCCTGCCGAGATGCGTATGGCCTTTCGGGTGATGAAAGGCAGCCAGCAAGGCTCGCCATGGGGAGCCTTGCAACACGATTATAATAACCACATCAATCGCTATCAGATTTGGTTGCGTAATAATCGTGAGACATGGGCCGTTACCAGCGTTAACGAACAAGCGCGGTTGCGCCAAGAGTTACAAGTTTGGGTGCGTGATTTGAATACAATCATTCATCAACTTAATGCCATCGTGCCAAACGACAGCCTTCGGGTTGGTTTGGTGGTCTATGAGCGCGAATTGCGAGCCTTAGAAAGCGCCTTATAACTATGTTTAATGGGAAACAGCGCTATGCTTTATTGTCAATTGTTGCGGCATGTGTGACGATTGGCTTGAAGTTTGGCGCTTATCTTTTGACCGGATCAATCGGGCTTTTTTCGGATGCGGCGGAGTCGGTTGTCAACCTGATTGCAGCGATTATGGCCTTGTGGATGCTGACGATTGCTATGCGTCCCCCCGATCATGACCATGCCTTTGGGCACTCCAAAGCTGAATATTTTGCCAGTGGCTTAGAGGGCATGTTAATTATGTTGGCGGCTGGCAGCATCATCTGGACGGCTTGGCCACGCGTGCTCAATCCAACGCCAATCACTCGGCTTGACCTTGGTTTAGGGCTTTCGATCTTTGCCACCGCGATCAACGGCGGTGTGGCGTGGATCATCATGCGAGCAGGCAAACGTTTACGCTCGATCACCTTGCAAGCCGATGCCCATCATCTATTTACTGATGTTTGGACGACGATTGGCGTAATTGGCGGGATCTTATTAACTAAATTATCGGGCTGGCTGGTGCTTGATCCATTAATTGCGATCGCGGTGGCTCTCCACATTATCTGGATTGGCTTTCGGATTTTGCGTGAATCGGGCTATGGCTTGCTTGATAGTGCCTTGCCCGACGAAGATCAAGCAGTAATTGAAGATATTCTGTCGCGCTATCGCCAACGTGGCTTGCAGTTTCATGCCTTGCGCACGCGAGTTGCCGGGCCACGCCGTTTTATCTCGCTGCATGTGCTAGTACCTGGCTCGTGGAGTGTCCAAAAAGGCCATGATGTCTGCGAAACAATTGAGTTGGCAATTGCCGCCGCCCTACCCGATAGCCATGCAATCACCCACCTTGAGCCACTCGAAGATCCCGCCGCCTGGGACGACGAAGGCCTTGATCGGGTCAATCACGAGCCAATCAGTTAGCTCATAGGAGAAGAGTTGAGGATGAAGGGAACCATGCGCTTCGCTCTATTTGCAAAAAAAACGAGTCTGTGGTAGTATATACCCGTTGTCGCGAGGCAAGCAAAACGCGGGCTCGTGGTGTAGCGGCCTAACATGCCACTCTGTCACAGTGGAGATCGGGGGTTCGAATCCCCTCGGGCCCGCCAATTGAACTGCCAGCGCAACAACAACCTGATCGGGGCTCGTGGTGTAGCGGCCTAACATGCCACTCTGTCACAGTGGAGATCGGGGGTTCGAATCCCCTCGGGCCCGCCAGACGATACGGACGTAGAACACTCTACGTCCGTATTTTGTTTTAGCATTGCGAGGATGCTGTGCTGCGCACAAAAATCCGTTTTATTGCAAGTTTGTGGCTTATGGCTGGGCTAATTGGCATTGCTGCACTTATTAATCTGCTGTGGCAGCCATTTTCATGGGCCTTGTTGTTGCAAACCATCGTTCATAGCTGCGTTGTCGGGTTAATCACAACCTATGGCTTGGCAGTTCAAGCAACCCCAAACCATCATCATCGTTATCGCCGTAGCCTTGGCGATTTGCTAGGCTTGCGCTTTAGTTGGATGCCTTGGCATTTTGCACGTTTGGCCTATGGCTTAGTTTTGGTTGGCTGTATGGCGGGGCTTGGGGTCGTTCTACTGGTTCTAATCGGCTAAAAACTATGGCTCAATCTTGGTTCATAAGATTGATGGTTGATGATACAATACTGCTATGCGACGGATACCACTGATTTACCAGATTTTAATCGGCAATAGTGCAATAGTTTGTTTGGGCGCAATCGCTGGCACGGCGATCACACGCCGCTTAGCAACGACCGAAGGTTTGACCTTAACGGTTGTTTTTTCGTTGATCGGGGTTGTGCTGAGTGTTGCAGTCAATTATGCAGTTTTGCGCGTAGCTCTGCGCCCACTCACCAATCTACAAATTGCCGCCGAGCGCGTGACCGACGGCGATTTGAGTGTACGTGTGCCCCAGCCTAGTGCTGGCGATACCCAAATTGCCCAACTTTCGCAAGCTTTCAATGCGATGCTTGACCAAGTTGAGGATGACACTCGCGCCATCGAGCGTTCACGCGCCTTGACCGAGCGCCTAACCCAGCAAGTGATCAACGCTCAAGAAGAAGAACGGCGGCGGATCGCCCGTGAATTGCATGACGATACGGCCCAAGCCTTGGCAACCTTGGTAATTTATGCTGAAACTGCCGCGCAAAATCCCCAAGCCCAAGCAGTGCGCGAACGCCTGATTGGCTTGCGCGATTTGGCTGGCACGACCCTCGAAGGCGTGCGCACGATCATCGCCGATTTACGTCCATCGCAGCTTGATGACCTTGGTTTGGCCGCCGCTGTGCGTGCTCAAGCTGCCGAACGTTTAGCCCATCGCGGAATTCGGGTTGATGTGCAAGTTCGTGGCGAGGAGCGTCGCCTACCATCAGCCGTCGAAACCGCGCTCTATCGGATGCTGCAAGAAGCATTTAGCAATATTGTGAAACATGCCCAAGCCTCGTATGTTGAGGTCGATATCGACCTGACGAATCCCCAAATTGTACGAGCTCGGGTTGAAGATAATGGCGTTGGCTTTGACCCCAATACAATTAACCCTGAACGTGATGGCCGTGGAGTTGGCATGTTTGGGATGTATGAGCGGGTCAACCTTCTCGGTGGAACGATGGCGATCGATAGTGCCCCCAGCATTGGCACTGAACTAACGATCACAGTTCCCTTGGAGCCAGCTACCCAAGCCAGCGCCGCCTAAAGGATTGTGCTATGGCAATTGCCGAAATAACAATTTTATTGGCCGATGACCACGCCGTGATGCGTGATGGTGTGCGCATGGTTTTGGAAGCTCAGCCCGATTTTCGGGTGATTGGCACTGCCAACGATGGAACAGAGGCGGTTGATCTGGCTGATGCGCTGCATCCCGATTTAGCAGTGTTGGATATTGCCATGCCTGGCATGAATGGCTTGGCCGCCGCTCGCGAGATTCGCAGCCGCTCGCCCGAAACCAAAGTGATTTTTTTGAGCATGCACGAAGGCGAGGAATATCTCAAGGAAGCTTTGCGGGCAGGTGCGACGGGCTATGTGCTCAAACGGGCCGCTGCGACTGAGTTAGTTTCAGCGATTCGGGCGGTGCAACGTGGTGATTCATACCTCGACCCCGCTTTGATTGCCAAACTCAACCAATTGGGCGATAGCGATACCGTGAAGCTGGCCGATTTAACTGATCGCGAATTAGAGGTTTTGAAATTGGTCGCCGAAGGCTTGACCAATCGTCAAATTGCCGCCCAATTGGTAATCAGCGTAAAAACTGTGCAAAGCCATCGCACCAATATTATGGAAAAGCTTGATTTGCATGATCGCACCGATCTGGTTAAGTATGCGATTCGCCGTGGCATGATCGAGCCATAAACCCACGCTGAGAGATGAGAGATTAAGGTTGCCCCGCCAGCACTAGCAACTTGACATATCAATACTCTAGTGCTATTGTAGCGCCGACATAACGGCTTTAAGTAAAATTTAACTTCTGCATCAACCACTCATCCTTCATACTTCATACCTGATGCCCAACCCTGCTGAATTGCTCCACGCAGAGCATTCAAAAACCAAGCTGTTATGCCAAACATCCCCAATCTGGCTTACGTTAATCGAGGAGGTGTATGGATTTTCGCTTGGAAGGATATCCTCGTTAATTTCCCCATCGAATGTTCGCTGTCTAGGGCACACACAATTTGGGTTGAATTTGTTGTTGCAATGAAGGAGCAACACGATGTCAAACACACCCATGCCATCACAGCATTCCACTGTTGTCTCGCAATCCACAATTTGGAAGGTCATCATTGCATCGGCTTTGGGTACCATGATTGAATGGTACGATTTCTACATTTTTGGCAGTCTTGCTGCGGTCATTGCGACAAATTTCTATCAGTCGGGCAACGAAACGGCGGCCTTACTGGAAACCTTTGCCACCTTTGGAGCGGGCTTTGCGGCGCGACCGTTCGGGGCACTGGTGTTTGGGCGCATTGGCGATATTGTCGGGCGCAAATATGCCTTTTTGGTCACGTTGCTGATCATGGGCGGCGCAACCACGGTCATTGGGATTTTGCCCACCTATGCCTCAATTGGCATCCTCGCCCCGATAATTTTGGTGATTATTCGGATCATCCAAGGCTTGGCGCTTGGTGGTGAATATGGCGGTGCGGCGGTCTATGTCGCCGAACATGTTCCCGATAACAAGCGCGGCTTTTACACTAGTTTTATTCAAATTACTGCGACGCTTGGCTTATTTGTCTCGTTGTTGGTAATTTTGATTGTGCGCACCTCGATGAGCAAGGCAGCCTTTGATAGCTGGGGCTGGCGAATTCCCTTCTTGCTTTCAATCGTCTTGGTGGGCGTTTCCGTTTACATTCGCTCGAAGATGAGTGAATCGCCGTTGTTTACCAAACTCAAACATGCAGGCAAAACCTCGAAAGCTCCGCTCAAAGATAGCTTTGGCAATCGGCGTAATTGGAAGGTGATTTTGACGGTGCTGTTTGGAGCCGCTGCGGGTCAAGCAGTTATCTGGTATACCGCTCAATTTTACGTAAACTCGTGGCTCAAAACTCAAGCCAAAGTGCCAGCTAACACCGTTGATACAATCGTGGCGATTGCTTTGTTCTTAGGGATGCCGTTTTTCGTCGTCATGGGAGCGCTTTCAGATAAATGGGGACGCAAAACGGTGATGATGGCAGGCAACTTAATTGGGGCAATTGCGATCTATCCGGCCTTTATGGCCCTGAAAGCAGCGGCTGGCCCAATTACTCCAGCGGTTCTTGATGAAGCTGGAAAGGTTATCACGCCTGCGGTTGCCAGCAATCCTAACACCGTTTTACTCACCTTGATCATCTTTGGGTTGGTGTTATGTGTTTGTATGGTGTATGGCCCGATTGCCGCCTTTTTGGTGGAATCGTTTCCTGCCAAAATTCGCTATACCTCGGTTTCACTGCCCTATCACGTTGGCAACGGCTACTTTGGCGGTTGGTTGCCCTTTATCGCCACAGCGGTGGTCAGTAGTACCGGCAATATCTATGCTGGCCTGTGGTTTCCGATTGCCATCGCTTTATTGACCTTCGTCGTTGGTATGGTCTTGCTCAAAGAAACCAAGGATAATTCGCTGCATGAAGAGGCCAGCGATAACCCAATGGCTGCCGAAATGGATTTAATTGCTCAATCGTAAGCGTTCAAATTACTCTTAGAGTTCAAGCCTATCGCTGGCTAACCCTTGGATGCATGACAAGCAGCAAAAGCACGTTACAATATGAGCAAGAGCAAATGCTGCTCGTTGCGTTATCCAAGGGGTTTTCATGGATACAATTACACTCTTTGAAGCGCCCAAAGCTGCGCCGGTGGCCCCGCGCCGCCCAGCATGGCTGAAAGCTCGCGCTCCGATAGGGGAAAACTACGAGGATGTGCATGGCCTCATGCGCGAACTCGATTTGCATACGGTCTGCGAAGAAGCCCATTGCCCCAATATCGGCGAATGTTGGAATCATCGCACAGCAACTTTTTTATTACTTGGCGATACCTGTACCCGCGGTTGTCGCTACTGCGCGATTGGCAAAGGTAAACCCAAAGCAATCGACGAACAGGAGCCACAGCGGATTGCGGCTGCGGTCGCGCATCTCAAACTTAAACATGTGGTGCTGACCTCGGTTAACCGTGATGATCAAGCTGATGGCGGAGCACATATTTTTGCCGAATCGATCAATTTAATTCGTCAACAGTTGCCCGAATGCAAAATCGAGGTGCTGATTCCTGATTTTGATGGCAATTGGGATGCCTTGCGGATCGTGATGGATGCGCGGCCTGACGTGTTGAATCACAATATCGAAACCGTGCCGCGTTTATTTCGCAAGTTCCGCCCGCGGGCCAACTTCTATCAAAGCCTTGAATTATTGCGCTTGGCTCGTGACCTTCAGCCTAGCATCGTGACCAAAAGTGGCTTGATGGTTGGGGCTGGCGAAACCGATGAAGAAGTGCTGACCGTGATGGATGCGCTGCGCCGCTCCGATGTTGACGTAATGACGATTGGCCAATATCTCTCGCCATCGGGCGACCATTGGCCGATCGACCGTTATGTGCCACCCGAAACCTTTACTTGGTTCCGTGAACAAGGCTTAGCCCGTGGTTTCCGCCACGTCGAATCTGGCCCGATGGTACGCTCGTCGTATCACGCCCACGAACACGTCGCAGGGTTGTAATCGCCAGGGATCAGGGCTTGGGGATCAGGGATCAGTTAAATTTTTACTACTGATCCCTGATCCCTAGCGCCTGAATCCTGTGCTCTACTATCCTCTGCATTAAACTCACTCCTATATTCTTGGTTTTTTGTGCTTCATCCCTCATAATTCATAATTCATACTTTAGTCTTTGACGGCTGACTTTTAAGTATGGTACAATCGGGTCACAGGCGTTGACGGAGCCGAGTAGTTGGGCTAAAACCTGAATCAGCGAGCGTGCAAATGGTGTGAGGCACGTATCAGCAACCCCAACCAAAATCTCTCCTGAGCCGAACGCTGAACCCTTTGGCAGTAAGCGAACCGGATATCCCCCGTTATCGGGATGACGTTGTGATGGCAACGGCTTAAAGTGGGTAGTTCGTGCAAACGACTATCAAGCAGGGTGGTACCGCGAGGTCTTTTCGATAACCTCGTCCCAGCAGTGTGGGGCGGGGCTTTGTGTTTTTAGTCAACGAGGAGTCAACAATGGCGTTTGCAGCAGTTGATCCCAAGGTGTCGTTTCCGACGCTTGAGGATGAGATCGCCGCTTGGTGGGAAGCCCATGGCATCGTCAAAAAGACGCTTGACCATGGTGATGCTTCGCGTCCGTTTGTCTTTTTTGAAGGGCCACCCACGGCCAATGGTCGCCCAGGGATTCACCACGTCGAGGCTCGTTCGTCTAAAGATATTATGGTGCGTTTCAACCGCATGCTTGGTAAAAAGGTCATCGGCGCTCGCGGTGGCTGGGATACCCACGGCTTGCCAGTTGAACTGGAAGTTGAAAAGAAATTAGGCTTCGCGGGCAAACCTGACATTGAAAAATATGGCATCACCGAATTTAACGCTGCCTGCCGTCAATCAGTCTGGGATTACATCCAAGAATGGGAAAAGCTGACCCAGCGGATCGCCTTCTGGATCGATCTCGAAGATCCCTACATCACCTACGATAACAAATATATTGAATCATTGTGGTGGATCTTCAAGCAATTGCACGAGCGTGAATTGCTGTATCGTGATTATAAAGTGACGATGCACTGCCCACGCTGTGGCACATCGCTCTCAGACCACGAGGTCGCTCAAGGCTACCAAGATAACACCGACGATCCGTCGGTGTGGGTACGCTTTCGGCATACACCGAGCGACCATGCTTTAGATGCTCAAGTTGCCGATGCCGCCTTCTTGGCTTGGACAACCACACCTTGGACTCTGCCAGCCAACGCTGGTTTGGCGGTCAATCCTGAGGCGACGTATGTGCTGGCCGAGCACGAAGGCCAGCGCTATATCTTGGCTGAAGCTTTGGTTGGGGCGGTGTTGGGCGAATCTGCCACCACACTTGCTAGCTTTGTTGGTGCTGATTTGCGTGGCTTGCGCTATACGCCGCTGTTTCCTGGGGTTGGCGATAATGGGGCAGCGATCGATTTAAGCAGTGCTCATCGCGTCGTTGCCGATGAGTTCGTCTCGTTGGAAGACGGTACCGGGATCGTGCACATCGCGCCAGCCTATGGCGACTTGGAAATTGGCCGCAAGTATGGCTTGCCAACCTTGTTCTCGGTCGATTTAGCGGGCAAAGTGCTGGGCAGCTTTGAAAGCTTTGGCTTTGCAGGCATGTTTTTCAAAGAAGCTGATCCGAAAATCACGCGCTATTTGAAAGAACAAGGCTTGTTGTTCAAATCAGGGCGAGTGCTGCACACCTATCCATTCTGTTGGCGCTGTAAAACGCCGTTGCTGTTCTATGCCAAGCAATCGTGGTATATCCGCACAACCGCCTTGAAGCAACAGTTGATCGCCAATAATAAAAAGATCAATTGGGTGCCTGAGCATATCCAAGCTGGGCGTTTTGGCAATTGGCTCGAAAATAACATCGACTGGGCGATCAGCCGTGAGCGTTATTGGGGCACGCCGCTGCCAGTTTGGACCTGCGATAACTGTCAGCATATCGATGTACTTGGTTCGTTGGCGGAGCTTGGCGAACGTTGGGGCCAAGATACTGCCAATCTTGATATGCACCGCCCATTTGTGGATGCACCTAGCTGGTTGTGTCCTGAGTGCGAAGCTGGCACGATGCAGCGCATTCCCGATGTGGCTGATTGTTGGTTTGATTCAGGTGCGATGCCAGTGGCACAGTGGCATTACCCATTTGAAAATCAAGAACTGTTTGAAGTTGCCGGCCAAGCCGATTTTATCTCGGAAGCAATCGACCAAACTCGTGGTTGGTTCTACACCTTGCATGCAGTTTCAACCTTGCTCTTCGATCGCCCAGCCTACAAGAATGTGATCTGTTTGGGTCACTTGTTGGATGGCAAAGGCGAGAAAATGTCCAAATCCAAGGGCAACATCGTTTCGCCATGGGAAATGGTCGAGAAGTATGGCGCTGATGCGGTGCGCTGGTATATGTTTGCTGCTGGTCAGCCCTACAATCCACGCCGTTTCTCAGCCGATTTGGTCAGCGAATCGTTGCGTCAGTTCTTGTTGACCTTGTGGAATACCTATAGCTTTTTCACAACTTACGCCAATGTTGATGGTTGGACACCTGAATTGGCACAAGGCGATTTGGCAGCGATCGATCGCTGGGCGCTGGCACGGCTCAACGCCTTGGTGCGCGATGTGCGCAACGATCTGAGCAATTACGATATGAATACGCCAGCCAAGCGGCTCGAACAATTCGTTGACGAGCTTTCAAACTGGTATGTGCGGCGTAATCGGCGGCGTTTCTGGGGCAGCGACATGAACGGCGATAAGCAAGCTG
This sequence comes from Chloroflexota bacterium, assembly GCA_020161265.1. Classification (NCBI taxonomy): domain Bacteria; kingdom Bacillati; phylum Chloroflexota; species Chloroflexota bacterium. Next base: position 262,949 of record JAIUOC010000005.1, read on the forward strand.
CCTATTCAACCTTGTACACCTGTTTGGTCACGATTTCCAAACTGATGGCTCCATTCACGCCATTTGTGGCCGAATCGCTGTATCAAAATTTGGTGCGCAGCTACGACCAAACTGCCGCCGAAAGCGTGCATATGGCGCTGTACCCTGAAGCCAATTTGGCGCTAATCGATGAAGAATTGATTCGCAAGACCGACTTATTGCTCAAGGCTGTGAGCTTGGGCCGCGCCGCTCGCAAGAACGCTGGAATGCGCGTGCGTCAACCACTCAGCGAAGTTTTGGTGCGCTTGCCTCGCGGTGAGCAACTTGACGAACTGAGTGCTGAACTGAGTGACGAACTCAATATCAAGTCGGTGCGCTGGCTCGGTGTGGGCGATGGCTTGGTCAGCTATCGCTTCAAGCCTAATTTGCGCTCGGTTGGCAAAAAGTTTGGCAAACTGGTTCCAGCATTGCGCGAAGTGTTGGCGAATCTTAGCAGCGAGCAAGCCGCCGATGCAGCGCATAAAGTTGAAACCGGGGCCAGCTTCGAGGTTGTAGTCGAAGGCGAAACATTAACCTTGGCCGCCGACGATGTATTGATGGAAGCTTCATCGCCCGAAGGCTACGCTGTGGCCGAAGGCGAGGGCTTGTTGGTAGCCTTAGTTACGACGCTGACTGATGAATTGCTGCGCGAAGGCATCGCCCGCGAAATCGTGCGCAACCTCAACGATGCACGTAAGGCCGCCGATCTGGCGATCACCGACCGCATCAACGCAACCTTGGGAACCGAGGTTGATTTAGCGGCAGTTGTGGCTGAATACGCCGAGTACATCAAAGCCGAAACCTTGTGTGAGGTATTGAGCGTTGGTGATGCTAGTGCCGACCATCACACCAGCAGCATGGAATTGGAACAAGGCAAACTAAGCCTCGGCATTAGCAAAATCGGCTAATCCGAGTACAATCAATGCGGCGCATACAAAGCCTGTATGCGCCGCATTGATTCATTGTTTGCCAAAGGAATGTCCATGTTATTGCACATTATTTCCCCCACCGAGTGGCATCAAGCCCTAGCTGCTGGTGAATATCGCCCAGCCTCGTTGGCCGACGAAGGCTTTATCCATTGTTCAACTCCTGAGCAAGTGTTAACTCCCGCCAATTCGTTTTATCGTGGCCAAGCTGGCTTGCAGTTGTTGTGTATCGATCCTGCGCTGCTTCAATCCGAATTAGTATATGAAGATCTTATAGCGTCGGGTGTACAATTTCCGCATATCTATGGGCCGCTCAACCTTGATGCCGTGTATAAAATTGTGGAGTTTCCGGTTAATCCCGATGGCACATTTGATTTGCCAAAGCTAGATTAACTGGGGATCAGGGGGTTGGTTGTTGGGGATCGGTAATAACTATGGTTGTTATCGATCTCTATGTTGATCCACGAAGCGCACGAAGGTCACGAAGGGGTCAGGGGCCAGAGTTTAGGGATCAGGTTTTGTAACAGTGAAGCGCATGAAGTGTAGGTTTTTAGCTACGTATAATCCTCGGTCCTTATGCTATCGGATTAACGTCTGACCCCTGAATCCTGACCCCTAGCTTCAACTCTGCGTCAAAAACCGACCCCCAATTCCCAACCCCTATGTTCTATGCTCTTTAACGCCATAACTGTTCGGATTGCCATTCATCGTTGGCAGCGGCGAGGCATTGAAGTTTGGGCCACCAATAGACCTGATCCGCGCCATTGATTGCATGCTCGATCGGTTCAAACAGCATGTAAGCCAACATCAAACGATAATCGCTGCAAAGCTGTTGCCACGAGCAATCGATGCCTGCGCCGATTAAGCCTGCCAAATAGCGCCGCAACAGTTGCTCCTCGTAGAATGCGCGTTGGGTTGGATTCCAAAACGTTGCCAGCATAGTGACCAAATCGTAGGTTGGCAAATTAGCCGAAGCAGCGCCGAAATCTAGCAGATAGGCATGATCTTCTTGGGGATTTTTGGGGCAGAAAAATTGATTGAAAGTGCAAGCGCCATGCACGAGGGTTAATTGGCGATGGCTACTGCTGCGTGGCTCAAGCCAGCGTTGCCAAAGCGTCGGTAAGGCTGCTAGGGTTGAAGCCAAACGATCATGAATTGCATCAGTGAGAATTGTGCCATGCTGAGCCAGAAATTGCTGCCATTCAGCTTGGCGACGTTGCACATGCTGGGCATGCGCTGCTGAATCGTTATACCGCCCATCTACTGCAAACGGCGAATTAGCCGTACCAATTACGGGCGCTTGCCACCACGAACTATGCAACTGCGCTAAACCATCGATGCACATAAAACGACGCTGCTCATTGGGAACATGGTCGCCAGTAATTAATAATTGGCTATCAATTGCTGGTTCGTAGGTTTCGCTTAAATCGGCCAATAAAAGGTTAGAAACACCTGAAACTGGATCGTAGCTAGCACCAAAACACGGCACAAACGGCAAATGATTAAGATCGTTGGCCTGCGCATACTGATAAATTGCCACTTCATGAGCGCCATGCTGTTCATGATTGATTTTAAGCAGCAATTGACGTGGCGCTTTGATCGGCGTGCGAAACAATTGTAATTGAATATGACCAAGCTGCGAATTGGGCGTATGGTCTTCGATCAGCTGCATATGCTTGATCATGCCTGAACCTAACCAAGGCTGTAAGTGTTCGGTCATCCAAGCCAACGAAATATCGCCCAGCGAATGCAGGATGGTCATGATCGCTCCCTTTGCCGCCTATCGATCAATTTCCGCGATACCTAACATTCATTTGCTGCCCATGGGTCGCATTGATCGCATAGGTAATTCCTTGTTGCAGGCTACTATGCGTCATGATCGAGCGGAAATCAACCCCCAACGTAACCAAGGTTTGCGCCAATTCTGGCCGAATGCCTGTGATGATTACGCGTGCTCCTAGTAGCTGCACGCTAGTTGCAGCGCGAATCAACAGGCCTGCCACTTGAGTATCCATTACCGGAACGCCCGTCACATCGACAATTGCAATTTGAGCTTTGTTGGTATGCACGCCTTCGAGCAAGGTTTCCATAAATTGCTGTGCCCGTGCGGTATCGACGCTGCCAACTAACGGCAAGAGCACCACCGTGTCGGCAATTGGAATCAGCGGGGTTGAAAGCTCGATCAAGGCTTGTTGTTGGGTGCGAATAACTTCTTCATGCAAGCGTTGGCGTTCAGCCTCAGCCTGTTTTTGGTCGCTAATATCATGGGCAATCATCGAGAAGAAACTGGGCTGGTGGTCGATATCATAATGACATAACATTTGATACATCACTGGTAGCTTTTGGCCTTGAGCCGTTTTCAGTTGATGCTCGCCCATCCACGAGCCATGAATTTGGGCATGGTGTAAGGTTTTGGCTAGCCATGTTTGCTCGGCTTGGTCGGGGTGTAAATCGTGCCAGGTTAATTGACTGACCTGATCGGTTGGCTCAAGTTGCAACACGCGCCGCGCCGCTGGATTCAAATATTGCATCTGGCCTGACAAATCAGCAATCGCTACCAAGTCCGGGGTCGAACTTAGAATGGTATCGAAACGACCCAACAAGGCTTCAGCTTGCTTTTGTTGGGTAATATTTAACAGCAAACCATCCCATAAAATTGCCCCATTGGCCAATTTGGTAGGCCGCGAAGCACCTTGCAGCCAATTTTCTTGGCCATTGATATAAACTCGCCCTTCCCAGCGCCATGGTTCAAGCGTTTGCGCCGAAGCCATAATTGCCTCTTGAAAACGCAGTCGGTCGGCTGGATTGACGGCCTCGGTCACAATGCTGGCATTTTGCATAATTGCTTCTGGTTCTAGGCCATAAATATCGCGGCTGCCAGTGCTGACAAATGGAAAACGCATCGTATGATCTGGCTCAAGCAAAAATTGATAGACCATCCCAGGTACATTTTCGATGATCCGTTGCAGGCGAGCCTCGTTATCGGTTAGGGCTGCCGAGGCCGCTACTTCGTTGCTCAGATCGCGGGAAATGCCAACTGTACCGATGATCGAACCATCGTGATTGCGAATTGGGTGTTTGGTGGTGGCAAATAGATGCACTTCGCCGGTATAGCGCGTGACTGGCTCTGAATTGATCACCAAGGCTTGACCAGTTTGAAACACTTGAGCATCATCGCGAATATATTGCTCGGTATAGCTCGGTTGGTTAAAATCTGCGTCGATCAAATCTTGCAGCTGCTGGCTATCCATGCCATAGTATTCGCGAAAAGCGCGATTGGCGTAGCGAATATGCGAACTTGGGCCTTTGTATAAAATCAAATCGGGGATACTATCTAAAATCTGTTCGTAGATCGCGATCTGGGCACGCAAGTTGATGATGGTTTGTTGCTGGTTAATCGTCGTTTCATCCCGTTCCACATACACATCAGTCCCCATTACGTGCCTCCTCGATTTATTTTTTTGTAATTACTTTAGTGTCCCCCATGTGGGCTACCCTGCGCCTCCCACAAAGGTCACGATCTTATCTAGTACTTCTGGCGAATGGAGGATGCCACTATGGCCCAATTTGTTAGTGGCCAATAGTTCAGAGTTGGGCCAGTGTTGCTGCAATTCTTGACCATAGCGAAAATCAACCCGCAAATCATTGCGATCGTGGACAATCAAGGCAGGTGGTAGGTGCTGGGTCGGCATTGATTTCATGGCATAATGGCTGGCTGGTTGGCCAAATTGTCGCTGCAAGGCTTGCTCAAATAAACGCTTGAGCCGTTGCGATAAACCAAAACCATCAGCAAACGCCCCAGTCATATATTCGCCGCTGGTGGGTGCACCCATTAATACAACTCGCTGCGGCAAGCTGACCCCAAGCGTGCCGAGCATCCAAGCGCTGCAAGCCGCCCCAAACGAGTGCGCAATAATCACCTCGAACGGGCCAAGTTGCTGTACCGTTGCTGCCAAAGCTGCGCTAAAATCGGGGATGCTGGTGGTTTTGCCTTCGGAAGCGCCATGGGCTGGTCCATCGATCGCCGTTACTTCGTAGCTCAAACTTGCTAAGCGTGGAGCCAGCGCATGCCAGCGACGAGCATCGTGTTCCCAGCCATGCACCAACAATACTTTGCGCGAGCCAGCGCCCCAACGATAGGCTTGCAAACGCCGCCCTGCATGCTCAACATTCAAACGTTGGGCCGATTGGAGAAATTTTGAGGGTTTGGGGCTGGTTGCCCGCCGTGGTTGTAAAAAAAGCTGAAGCACCATGCGCCCAGCAAGTTGCGGCGCAAGATAGCTCAAGCCGCCGATGCCATTGCGCAGCAGCCGTGCTTGCCATGGAAGTTTAATTGATTGAGTTGCCATATGTTCCCCTTAGAAATTGCCAATTTGCAAATCGCCAAACGCATGGTAATTATTGTAATGAGCAATGTTACCACTGTCAACATTGAGGTAGCTACATGATGGAAGAACGGTATCATCACGGCGATTTGCGCCAAGCCCTTTTGACGCTTGCCAAGCAGCAGCTGACCAGCCAAGGGATCGAATCACTGAGTTTACGGGCGATCAGTCGCGAGGCTGGTGTCAGCCATGCAGCAGCCTACCGCCATTTTCCCAATAAAGAGGCCTTGGTGGCGGCCTTAGCCTGCGCTGGATTTGAGCAATTACAAATATTCGTTGCCGAAGAAGTGGCCCAGTACAGCGAAGATCCAACTGAGCAGTTTTTTCAATGTGGCATCGCCTATGTTACATTTGCGATCAACAATGCCACCTTATTTCGTTTGATGTTTGGAGTTTCGGGGGTTGATCGTTTGCAATACCCCGCCACTCATGCTGCTGCCCAAGCCAGTTTTGGGGTGTTAGTTGGCACAATTGAGCGCGGTCAAGTGGCGGGTCTGATTGGCTCAGGTGAACCACGCCAACTGGCATTTACGGCGTGGGCGGCTGTTCACGGTTTGGCAACCCTAGCGCTCCAAGATCAAATCACACCGCAAGGCACAATCGATCCCGAGCGCTTGGTGCGTAACAGCGCAAAATTGCTTTGGCATGGCTTGAAATATGGGCAAATTTAGGCCATATGGGCATCAAGCCATTCGATAACTAAGGGGATTAATGTGGTTTGTTCTGGCTCGTTCAGCACTTCATGATACAAGCCAGGGTAGCTATGCAGGGTTTTATCTTGCGATTTGAACAATCCAAAGGCGTGCATCGCCCCAGCGGGGCTAACCAAGCGATCGGCCAAGCCTTGCAAGAGTAGCACTGGCAAGCTAATTTCGTTGGCACGTTGGTCGATCACTCGTGTTGCATTGATCATGGAATTGCCCATTTGGGCTTTAATGCCACCTTTATAATTCAATGGATCAGCTTTGAAGGCCTCGACCACCTTGGGATCACGGCTATTCCACTGGGGATCGAATGGGGCAACTGGTAGGTTTGGCAGAAATTTGCTAATAAATGCCCCAACTTTTACCACGACTTTAGGAGTTGTGGCATCAACTTTGAAGGCTGGCCCAGTCAAAACCAAGCCATGCAAATTATGTCCATAGTCCAAGGTGTAGAGCGTGCTGATCAAGCCACCCATGCTATGGCCAAGCATAAATAACGGGCCATTTGGCTCTTTATCGCGCACCAATCGCACAAAACTGGCTAAATCGTTGACAAATTCATCAAAATGTTTGACCGTTGCGCGATTGCCTTGCGATTGCCCATGGCCACGATGATCAAGCGCCCAAACGCTATAGTTGGCCGTCACCAAAGCCTCGGCCACATGCTGGTATCGCCCGCTGTGCTCGGCATAGCCATGCACCACCACTACCGTGGCTTTGGGTGCAGATGGCCGCCATGTTTGATAAAAAATCGTCGTGTTGTTGCCACCTGTAAACGTTGCCGTTGTATGTTCCATGCACTAGCCTTTCTAAACGAGGGGTCAGGGGTCAGGGATCAGGATTGAAACCACGAAGGGCGCGAAGCACACGAAGGATTCTCATTCCCGCATTCGTGCATGTTATTCCTAATTCCGCTAGAGTAAAGTCTGCCCCTGATCTCTAACCCCACCCTCATAACTTTGCGCCTCTGCGTTAAATAGTCTGACTTCCTAGCCCCTGATCTCTGACCCCTGACCCCTAGCCTCAACAAGTTCCGCGTACACCGCCCGAATTTGGGCATATTTGTGCTCCCAGGTTAGCTCGGCCAAGGTTTGGGTGTAGCCCTGCTGGCCAAGTCGTTGGGCTAATTCAGGGTTGGTCAGCAATTTGGTCAAGGCTGCTGTAAGTTGGGCAACATTGCCATAATCAACCAACAAGCCTGTTTCGTTCTCACGAATCACCGCTGGAACGCCGCCAGCTCTGGCCCCAATCACAGGCAAACGATACAACCAAGCCTCAAGATAGACAATTCCAAATGAATCGGTGCGTGAGGGCATGGCGAACAGCGTAGCAGCGGCCAAAGCATCGCGTTTGCGTGCTTGCGGCGCTCGCGCAAACACATGAATCCGCTGTTTGCTGACAGGATCAAGCGTTTCCCAAAGCTGCTCAAAATGGGCCATCGGCGTGCCAACCATCACCAGATGCTCGCTGCGCCCGTTCGCCCAAAGCTGCTCCATCGCACGAATCAGGTCGAATGCACCTTTTTCTTTGGCCAAGGTGCCGATATACAGCACAAATGGTTGTTGAATGCCGGTTTCTTGGCGAAAACGCTCGGCATTGCCGCCCGCCAATTCATGCGGCTCAACTCCCACCCCAATGCAACGCAGGCTTGATCGCGAAATTCCACAATCAGCCAGATAATCGGCCTCAAGCGGCGTTTGCACGATTACCCGATCAGCTTGCTGCATTAACTTAATATGATGCGGCATCGTGTAATAGCGCACTAACGAGCGATCGCCAGGCACGCCTAAATGGACGTATGGCGAAAGTACAAACGGAATTTTAGCCTGCTTGGCATATTTTAGCGCCGGAATCAGCATAAAATCTAAGGTAATGTTGGCTGCATGGATCAGGTCAAATTGACCAACTTCTTGGCTTAGGGCACGATTGAAGGTTGGCATGCGCGGCGTAATTTGACTGAGCGCCATCAACAAGCTGCTGGTGGCTGGCAAACGCCCAAATTCGAGCATTGCCCGACGCAAAATTGGGTAGACCAAGGCTGGGCCTGGTGCACGCACGACCGGAAAGCGCCGAATCGCTACGCCATTGTGTTGCTCAGTTGGCTGATCGATGGTGCGCCGACCGCTCGCCCAAAAATGGTCAAGATCCCATGCATTGCTTGTCCAAACATCGACCGTATGCCCTTCGGCTGCCAACCGTTCAGCAATTACTTGGCAAACCTGCTCCGAACCGCCGATATACGGGTAATAGCGCTGAATAACTTGTAAAATCCGCATGAATACTCGCTAACGGCCACAACCAGCAGGATTTTTGGCTTGGGCATACAGCCGATCAAATTCAGCCAAATAATGGCGAGCCAAATCGGGATCAGTAATAATCAATAAATTTTCATCGTTATTATTTTCAGCTGCCGCAGTAAAATTATACGAGCCAGTAATCACAATCTTTTCGTCGATTACCATTGTTTTATTATGCAAAATATAACAATTAGCATCACGTAAAATCGGAATTCCAGCATCTTCTAAAATACCAAACTCCGAGCCAGTGCCATCGGCGTTGCGAGCTTCCATCACAACTTGAACTTCTAAGCCAGCTTCATGGCGATCGATTAAGGCTTGGGCGGTATCATCGTCGGTAAATGAAAATGCGAGCACGTTGACCGATTGTTTGGCTTTTTTAATATAATTGACAATTTTGGAACGCGGCTTATCGACTGGCGAAAAATAAGTTTCAATCTGCACCCCACCAGCCAATTTAATGACTGGGTTGGGCGTATTTTTGGGTGCTTTACTACCCATTTTGCCAGCATATAAATCGAGAAAACGCTGACGATAATTAGCGACCAGCTCTGGCACAGTTGAACGAATCATATTATTGTTGTTACGATAAACGTCGTTTACAACCAAATTCATCGAGCCAGTCCAAACAATTGTATCGTCAATGACCACGATTTTGTTGTGCATAAACGCTGAGCGTTCATCCCACGTAATTGGGATTTTAGCTGCTTCCAAGCGTCCAGTCGTTTCGGCAACTTCTGGCGAAGCCAAATTTTCATCATCAACCACGAGCTGAACTTTGACTTTACGCTTTTTGGCGCGAATCAAGGCATCGGTCATCAATTCTAAATCAAAATCGAACGATGCAATATAAATCGTGCTTTTGGCAGCATCAATATCGGCGATCATCGCCGCATCAACCCCACCTTTACGTCCAGCTGCTTTTTCAGGGTAGTTTGGGCGGGTAAAAAATACCTGATACCACGCCCCTTCGGCGACATAGGCTTTAGCTGGATCAAGCGCCGCGATCACATTATTGGGATCAGCCATTGTTGGCGCGTTCGTGGGTGTCGTTGGCCCAGCCACGCTGGTTGGTTCAAGGCTAGTACGGCCAAGCCAACGATTAAAATAGCCCGCCTGATAGGCATAAACCAACCCAGCAATCACCAGAATCACGACAATTTGCCAAGGCTTGAGCTTCGTGGTTGATGTGCTACGCGCCATATTCCAGCCTTTCGATATGTGGGTAGGGGGTCAGGGGCTAGGGATTAGATTTTTTTAGCCACGAATTGCACGAATAATCTTATAACCTCTAACCCCATATATGCTCTATGCTCTATGCTCTATGTTCTTATCCTCGCCAACCACGACGACGCTTGATGCGGTGTGAGCGAGGTCGAGCATTTGCGCCCAACATTTGGCCCATACGGTCGAGTTTGGCAGCGATCACACTTTGTTTGGCGGCTTGACCTGCCCCATCAAGCACATTCTGGCCAAGCTTGCTCATTTGTGCGACCACACTTGGAATTAATTGGCTTAGGGCATTGGCTGCCGCCTGACCAACTTGGGCAGCTGGCTCGGCGGTTTGCGGTGTTTCAGTAACAATCGCTTGATGCGCTTGATTCAGCGCTGAATTGGCTGCTGCCAGCACCTCGCTTACCTCAACAATATCATCACGATTGGCTTGACGCGCCGCTTGGAGTACATCGGCCTCGGCCACCCCAGCCTGAAGTTGTTGCTCAGCCCAACGCAACAGCGCTTTAGCCGTCACATCAGTCAAATTGTCGGTCAAACGTTCATTGTTGGCGAGGCGTTCAAATGCCGCTTGGCGATCAAGGCTCATTGGAATCCTCCTGTTGATCAATCTTGTGATCAGTTCAACCGATACCATTGGTCTTATGGGCGACGCACCCCAAGCACAATCACGCTACCACGAGGAATCAAGGCTCCATTATCGATTGGCTGACCATTGGCGGTCGCACTCACCACCGTATTCGCCGCGATACTATCAAAGTTAGGAATCAAATCTGGTCCTTGCTCATCAACAATATCGAGGCGTAAATCGCTGCGCGTTGCCAAAATCGCCTCAGCCTCAGCCCGCTGGCGGCCAATCAGATCAGGGAAAATCACCAGATCGCCGACGCTCACGACCAATTCAATCTCGCTGCCTTGGGCCAATTTCAAGCCCGCTGGCGGATTTTGGCGCAAAACAAAGCCTGCCGGAATGGTTTGATCGGGCGTGTCAGTGCGCCGAACTTTAAACCCAGCGCGAATCAACGCATCCGAGGCCGCATCGAATTGTTGGCGGGTTACATCGGGAATTTCAACTTGGGCTGGCCCCAAACTCAAGGTAAATGGAATGACCGTGCCTTTGGCAACCTTCGTTCCTGCAGCAACATCTTGGCCGATCACGGTTGCGGCTGGCGCAAGATCGTTGCGTGGCTCTTTACGTTGTTCGCCAAGCTCAAGCGATTTGAGCAGATCAAGCGCTTCGCTTTCGGTTCTGCCAACCAAATCGGGGACTTCAACCATCTCTGGGGCTGGAGTTGGCTCACCAGTTGGCGTAACTTGGGTCGGCTTGTTTCCACCAAAAGCCTGGCTGATCGATTGCATCACATCAGTAAACATCAACACATAAACCAAACCGCCAATCCCAACCAATAAGAAGGTGGCAATCACCCATAAGCCGCAACCAGACGATTGACGTGCTTGGGGTTGGTTCATTGGCACGGGCTGTTGGGCTGCCAAGGGCGGAGCATAATTTTGGCGCGGGCGCGCTTGCGGCGCTGGTTGTTGACGGGGCGGACGCACCTCGGCAGGCTCTGGGGTTTGCGGCAAACGCCCGGCATTCGACGAAGGCACAGCCATGGTCGCTTGGTTGCCGCGCTCACGATAGAGCCGCAATAACTCGGCAAATGCCCGCGCCGATTGTGGGCGCTGAGCCGGATCTTTTGACATCGCTTGGAGCACAATCGCCTCAAGCTGTGGTGGAATCGACGGATTATAGCTGCGCAAAGGTGGCGGCGCTGCTTGGATATGCTGCAAGGCGACGGCTAAAGGCGAATCGCCACTAAACGGCAAACGTCCGGTCAGCATCTCATAGGTCAGTACGCCTAAGGCATAGACATCGGAAAGTGGGGTTGCGCCCAAACCTTGAGCCTGTTCTGGCGCAAGGTAATCGGCAGTCCCAAAGGTTGTACCTGGGTCGGTTAATGCCGAAGATTGCTTGCTTTTGGCGATGCCAAAATCGCTGAGCCGCGCATAATCATTAGCATCAATCAAGACATTTTGCGGCTTGACATCGCGGTGCACCAAGCCGCTATCGTGGGCTGCTTGCAAGGCCTCAGCCACTTGACGCACAATCGCCAAGGTGCGGGGCACTGGCAAGGGTGCTTGCAACGAAATAATTTCTTTGAGATCGGTACCTTGGACATATTCCATTACAATATAGTGCAGATCGCCCTCAGCCCCGATATCATATACCCGCACAATATTGGGATGCCCTAATTGGGCGGCGGCATCGGCTTCGTGCTTAAAGCGGCGCAAAAATTGTTCATCACTGGCATATTGACCATGTAACACTTTAATTGCAACTGGTCGATTGAGTCGCAAATCGCGCCCAAGATAGACCGTTGCCATGCCGCCTTGGCCTAGTTTTCGCTCTAATTGATAGCGATTATTGAGAATTCGTGGTTGTTCGCTCATCGCCCCACTAATACTCCTCGTCGCTCAATGGCGACAGCAACGATTGCTCAGACGCATGCCAAATCGTAACATGCGGGTGCAAATCAGGCTCAGCTAGTTTATGTAAGTAACAACGCAAACGTGGCAAATGAATAATATCGTCGCGATTGTAACGTAATAATAAATCTAAAGCGTTTTGATCGTTATAGTTTTCGTAGGCTTGCCACAAACGCAAGGCATCACGACCATCAATCCCATGGGTAGAACGCGCAATTCCGATCTTTTGTTCAACAACTTTCAAGCCACCGCGCAGATTTTGCCGCCGACATTCGCGCAAGAGATCGCAATGCCCAAACTCGCGCTTTAAATCTGCGCCCAAGGCTTTGTAAATAATTGGCAGATCAAAACTTGCTCCATTAAAGGTATAGATCGTTTCGACTCCTGCCAAGGCCGCGTACAAGTTAACATCACTAACCCCAGCGCCAACCAGTTGAACTGTACCACGCCGGGGCAAGTAAATCCCAATCACGCTAATCGTGCGCTGCCAGGTTGTTTCAATATCAAGGTATGCGTCCATAATTTGCGAGGGGTCAGGGGTCAGGCTCTAGGGATCAGGAACGTAGCTAGATTATTGAGTTTATAGCAATTCATACCTAGCTAACTTATCATTCAAACCAAACAATGGATACATGCTGACCCCTAGTTCCTAGTCCCTAATCCCTCATTTACAACTCCAACATCTCGGCGACGTGCAAGGCTCGAATCAGCGAACCAGCTTTGTTGCGGGTTTCGAGATCTTCCAATTTAACATCGCTATCGGCGACAATCCCCGCGCCCGCTTGCATATAGGCCACTCCATCTTTGATAACCATTGTGCGAATAGTAATCGCTGTGTCAAGCGACAACCCGCCAAACGAGACATAGCCAACGCAACCACCATATGGCCCGCGTTGGGTTGGCTCTAATTCAGCGATAATTTCCATGGCCCGCACTTTGGGCGCACCGGTCAGCGTGCCAGCAGGGAAGCAGGCGCGTAAGGCATGCAATGGCGAGTAGCGCGAAGTATCCAAAGTACCTTTGACCACCGAAACTAAGTGCATCACATGCGAATATTTTTCAATTTGCATAAATTTGGGCACGTGGACGGTGCCAGGCAGCGAAACCCGCCCCACATCGTTGCGTCCAAGATCAACCAGCATCAAATGCTCAGCCCGTTCTTTTTCGTCGGCCAATAATTCAGCCTGCATGCGTGCTTCGTCATCGGCATCACGTCCACGGCGGCGTGTGCCAGCAATTGGGTGGGTCTCGATAATGCCATCTTCAACCCGCACCAACATTTCGGGTGATGCCCCAATAATTGCCGCGTCAGGCACATTCAAAAAGAACATATAGGGCGATGGATTGACCGTGCGCAGTGCTCGATAGACGGCAAATGGCTCGGCATCGGTTTCACGCTGAAAACGCTGCGATAAGACCACTTGGAAAATATCGCCAGCCCGAATATATTCGCGGGCTTTTTCAATCGCGGCGCTAAATTCACTAAATGATTGATTTGATTGCAATTGCTCGTTGAGTTCGGGCAAACTGGGCGAGGCAGCGCTTGAGCTATAGACTTCGGGCGCTAATGGCCGCACAAGTTTCTTGGTCATGGCTTCGATGGCTTTGTTGGCTTCGGCAAATTGAGTCGCCAAATCCACCGCCGAATCGAACACCAGTGTGCTCATAATTTTGATCGTATGGCGCACATGGTCGAAAGCCAAAACCGTTTTGACCACCATCCACACGCCATCGGGAATTTGCAAGGGGCGCAGGGTTGGCGCAGGCAAACGTTCAAAAGTACGCACAGTTTCATAGCCCAAAAAGCCGACCGCCCCGCCCGTAAAGCGTGGCAAATCAGGTTGAGGCGCAGGGTTAGCGCGTTGCGTGCCAACCACCAAGCGTTCTAATTGATCAAGCGTCGTCAGATCATCAAAGCTGGTACGTTCGCCATTGGCAGTTTCAATAATACTTTGCTGGCCGAGACCGCGAATAATCAAATGTGGTTCGCAGCCAATAAATGAATAGCGACCAATTTGCTCGCCACCCTCAACACTTTCAAGCAAGAAACTATAGTGGCCCTGAGCAACCTTCAAGTACGCCGACACTGGCGTTTCCAAATCGGCGACTAACTCACGATAGACTGCACATTGGGTGTAGCCAGCCGCAGCCCATGCTTGCACTTGTTCAAATGTTGGCGAAGCCATGAACGCTCCATAAAAACTATAAGAAGAGGGGGTCAGGGGTCAGATGCTAGGGACTAGTCCGAGGAATGTAAAATAAAAGATCAACCATAAATCAAGCCAACTCCTGACCCCTGATTCCTAGCCCCTGATACCTAAATATAATACATCGGCGAATCGAGTTGCTGGTGTTTACGTTGACAGAGATCGGCGATGGTCATTTCGCTGAGATGGCCTTCGATCACGGCACGTAATTCGCCCCAAACTTCGCCCAACAAACCAGCATCGAAGGTATCGAGGCTTGCGCCTTCGGGTGTTGGCAACAATGGCCCTTCCAACACCAAAATGGCATCAAGCAAGCTAATTGCTTGGGGCGGGCGAGCCAACTGATGACCACCTTGAGGGCCACGCACGCTGGTAATCAGGCCAGCTTTGCGTAATGCGATTAACAATTGATTGAGATAATTTTCTGAGATAGCTTGACGCTCGGCAATTTCGTGGCTTTGCACCAAACCTTCGCCATAGTGCTGAGCCAAATCAAATAACGCTCGCACGCCATATTCACCTTTGGTTGATAATCGCATTCTGCCTCATTGCTGCTATATACAATCAATTCAGATAGCCGCCATGCTAGCATTAGGGGCCAGAGAAGTCAAAAGCTAGCCTTTTAAATTGGTCGCCACCATGGGCAACAGTTGGGCAGTTGCTCCGATTGAATTGCTTGCTCGGTTTTACATTCAACATAGCGATTAAAAATACAATTGGCACAGCAGCGCACATGGACATGGCAGCGCCAACAAAAGGTCGCACTAGCATACAATTGGGCATCGCAGGCATAACAACAGACTGGCAATTCAGCCAATTGGCTCAAACTCAATGGCTCAGGCGGGCTCCACGGCGGCAATGGCTCAGGCTCAGCGACAATCGGCTCAAGTGGGCCGCGCAAACTGGCCAAACCGCGAATCGCTGCATGGTTATAGGGATTGATCGCTAGCACCCGCTCCAAGCAGGCAATTTGCTGTTCGGGCAACTCAACCGCGCCACTCAGCCAAAGCAAAGCGATTTCGTTATAGGGTTCTAGGGCTAAAGCTTGGGTTAAATAAACCCGGGCGCTGCGACGGTCGCCAGCATATAACGCCGCCACCGCTGTTTCAAGCAGTGCCGCCACTTGATTCGAAGTCATAGGTTGCGTCCCTCTCTATGACAGGTTAGGCTGGATCGAGGGCTGCTAACGCCGCCATAAGCACTGCATCCTGCTCAGGTAGCACAGTCCGCAGATCAAGGATTAGGCGCTGCGCTTGAATTCGGCCAACAATGGGTGGGTCGTTGGCACGAAGTTGTTTGCTCAAAGCTTCAGCCGCGCCGTCAAGGGCTAGCCCTCGGCTTGGCAAGCTTGAGCCAGGCAGCGAACCACCGCCAATGGTAGCATGAGTTGCCACAAGTTGGGCAGCGGGGTATTGCGCCAGCAGCGGGATTGCGCGTTGTTCTAATTCATCAAGCGAACTAGCCACCATGCGCCAGATTGGAATTTCGCTGCTCGCTCGCTCGGTTTCATAGGCCATAAGCGTGGCACTCAAGGCGGCAATCGTCAATTTATCAACCCGTAGCGCCCGCAATAATGGATGTTTGCGCAGTTGATCGATCAGCTGGCGTTTGCCGACAATCAGCCCTGCTTGCGGGCCACCAAGCAATTTATCGCCGCTGAACACTACTAAATCAGCCTTGGCTTGAACCATCATGGCAACCGTTGGCTCAGCTGCCAAGCCAAAGCTCTGGGTATCCAACAACGCGCCGCTGCCAAGATCGCAAATCAAAAGTTTTTGATGCTCATGGGCGGCTTGTGCTAATTCGGCCACACTTGGCTCGTGGGTAAATCCCAGCACCTGAAAATTCGAGGCATGGACATGCAATAACGCTGCGGTTTGGTTGGTGATCGCTGCCGTATAATCGGGCAAATAGCTGCGGTTGGTCGTGCCAACATCGACTAAAGTGCAACCACTTTGACGCAAAATATCAGGAATTCGAAAGCCGCCGCCAATTTCAACTGCATGGCCGCGACTCACAATTACTTCGCGGCCTTGGGCGAAACAACTCAAACAGAGCAGCATCGCCGCCGCCGCATTATTGACCACCAACGCCGCTTCGGCTCCGGTCAAGCGTTGCAGTTGTGGCTCCAACAAACTATTGCGTGAACCACGCTCGCCCTGCGCCAAATCGTATTCGAGGTTGCTATAGCCAGCACTGGCCGTAATCATGGCCTGATGGGCAGCAGCACTGAGCGGCGCACGCCCAAGATTGGTGTGTAAAATCACGCCGGTAGCATTAATCACTTGACGCAGTGGAGGTTGTTGGCGCTGGAGGATTAAGCGCTCAGCATGGGCCAAAATCTGCTCAATTGAACATTCAGCAGCATGGTTGCGAATCGCGTGGCGAGCCTGCTCAAGGCTCGTTCGGGCAGCCTCAACTAACCATTGGGCAGGCAATTCGGGAAAACGCTCGGCTAGCAGGCCAATCAGCCCATGCACCGCTGGCAAATTACGCAAACTCACCAGCCAACCTCAGGAGATCGGCGACGGCGCAGGCCGTGGCAACGGATAAACCACAGTTGGCTCAACCCCAGGATTCGTCACGGTTGGCAGATCTTGGGTTGGCGCAGCGGTTGGGCCATTGGTTGGGGTTGGCGGTGGCACATCAGTTGGCGTTGCTTGAATTGGCGTTGGCTCAACTGGTGTATTCGATGGCACAACCGTCGTTGGTTGGGTGGTGCGGGTCGGCGGCACGGTGCGCGTTGGTTGGATTGTGCGCGTCGGTGTATTCGATGGCACAGTTGCGCTTGGCTCAGGCGTGGCGCTGGGCGGCTCGGTTGGCGCATCGGTTGGAGTTGGTTCAGGCGTATTGCTCGGAATCGCCGTGGGAATCCGCGTCGATTCGGGCACAAATGGCCCTGATAAGCTGCTGGTTTGGGTGGCAGTTGGCAATGAAATCAAACCGCGATTGCCCTGACCAATCCGTTGCCAGAATACAATCCCCAACACAGCTAGGGTTATAATGATCGCGACAGGGTAAATAATTTTTAAAGGATCGCTGGTTGTGGCCGTGCGCATCACCGGACGAGTGCGCATGCGAGGCCGTGCAGCATTACTACTGCTTGGCGGCGTTGGGCGCGGGCGGGGCTGAGCCGGAGCAGCTTGAGGCCGCGATTGAGCACTCGGCGCAACTCGTGCCGTTGGATTCGGATTGCTTGGGCGGGGCACAGGTTGCGGCACAGGTGTGGCAGGTCGGGCTTGCGGCTGAATCGAGCCAACATCGGTTTGAGCGTTCGGATCATGTTGGCGTTGCAAGGATGGCAGCGCATTTATCGCCACAGTAGCTTTGCCAGCTGAAGAACCAGCCGGAACCGCCAAGCCGCGCAAATCGTCTTTGCTAGGAATCGTAATGCCAGCTCGACCGGAGAGCGTGCGTAGGGCATCGATAAAGGCAACTGCCGATGGCGGGCGGTCGCTTGGTTGCTTGGCCAATGCTCGCTCAAAGACCTTATCGAAAGCCGCTGGTAAGCCAGGTACAAGGCTGGTGATCGCTGGCGGCGGCGTGTAGGTGTGAGCAACCAGCAACTCTGGAACCGTTCCAGTAAAGGGAACTTGGCCAGTGATCACTTCAAAAGCCACAATTCCTAAAGCATATAAATCGGAGCGGCCATCAACCAACTGAGCTGAGGCTTGTTCAGGGGCAATATATTCTGGCGTGCCCATAAACATCCCGGCGCGGGTTAGACGCTTATCATTAACAACTGGTGCTTGAGCAATGCCGAAATCGGTCAATAACACCCGACCATCGGCATTGAGCAAGATATTGTGGGGTTTGACATCACGATGCACTGCTTGCTGCGAATGGGCATAATCTAAGGCCTCAGCCACGGGCATTAACAACGCCACGGCATAGCCCAACCCAAGCGCACCTTGTTCATCGATGGCTGCTTGGAGCGAACGCCCAGCAATATATTCCATGGCGATGTAGGGCAAGCCTTCGGCCTCACCAACATCAAAAATGGTTACAATATTAGGATGATGCAAATTGCCAGCGGTAATCGCTTCGCGCTCAAAGCGCTGGCTCGATTCAGGGTCACTCGCCAGCTGAGGTGCAAGAATTTTAAGTGCAACCGTTCGTTGCAAAGTGGTATCAGTCGCACGAAAAACGCGGGCCATACCACCGCGCCCAACTTCGTTGTGCAAAATATACTTGCCAAATTGGCGACCATTCCAAGAAGTCAAACGCCCGCTCCTTGCGCCTCTAGCGCATTCAGAAGCCCTATGTTAGAATCGCGTCACATTCTAGCATAGCCCTTTTGCTTTGTCTCTGACTAAGACTCTAGCATACCATACCACGCCTCTCCATGCATCGTGTGTTTGAGGAGGAATTTTTTATGAGCGATCAGCCTGTGCCATCGCTAACAATTAAGAACCAAGATGTGCCACCGCGACTTATGCCATGGGAACAAACCATTCTCACCATCGGGCGTGATGTGGCCAACGATATTGTCATCGATCATCGTTTAGCATCGCGCCGTCACGCCCGCTTGGAACGCGATGAAGCCGGCTGTTATATTCGCGATCTCGATAGCACCAACGGAACCTATTTAAATGGGGTTAAGGTCAATGGCCTCGCACCCTTACGCAATAACGACGAAGTTTGGGTCGCCGATACAGTGATCATTTTTCGCGATCCCGAAGCAACCATGAAGGGCACACCGCCACCCGTGGTCATGCATCGGATCGCTACCCAAGATCAAGCTGAATTGCACGTCGATAGTGCAGCCAAGGAAGTTTATGTGCGGGGTAAACGGCTTGACCCACAACTCACTGCCAAGGAATTTCAGCTGCTAGAGTTGCTCTACAATCGCCGTGGCGAGGTCGTGAGCAAAGAGCAAATTGCGATTGGCGTGTGGGATTATGAGGTCTACGATTACAATGCCATTGATGCCTTGATCTATCGTTTGCGCCAGCGCATCGAGATCGATCCATCTGCGCCACGCTTTGTGCTGACTGTGCGCGGCTTTGGCTATAAATTGAGTTTAGATTAATTAATCACTCGATTTTCATGCCCTCACTCCCTAGCCCCCTCTCCCGCAAGCGAGCGAGGGGGAACCACGAAACCAAATGCCCCTCGCTCGCCGCTGCGGGAGAAGGGTTGGGGGTGAGGGCACGTTTATGGCACGAGTTGTGATTAATCAACAATAGATTGCAACTTTAGGTGAGCAATCACAGTCAGATTGAGTAGCACCCTACTCATAGAGATAAGGACTAATCCATGGCCCATGTTGGCGCTCAATCCATTCTTGGTGAACGTGAAGCTGAGCTACGCGCTGCCGAGCAAAGCTTATTTGATCGTTTGCATCATGCGTTGGAGCAATTTGGCGCTGATGTGACTGCCACTGATGCTGCTCGTTTGCGCGAAGCCACTGAACAACTGGCCGAACTCTTTTTAATTGTGGTTGCTGGCGAGTTCAACGCTGGTAAATCGAGCTTTATCAATGCCTTGCTCGGCGATCGTGTGTTGCCTGAAGGGGTTACGCCAACCACCGATCGCATTAATATTTTGCGTTTTGGCGAGCAACCAGATTCGCAATTGCTCGAAGATTTTCTGTTGTTGCGCACCCATCCCGCGCCCTTGCTTGGCGATTTGAATATCGTCGATACGCCTGGCACGAATGCAATTATTCGCCGCCACGAGGAATTGACCAAACGCTTTGTGCCCCGCTCGGATCTGGTCTTATTTATCACGTCAGCCGATCGACCTTTTACCGAGAGCGAGCGCACCTTCCTTGAGCATATTCGCGAATGGGGCAAAAAAATCATCTTGGTGATCAATAAAATCGATATTCTCGATGAAAAAGGCCGGGGTGAAGTGCTTGAATTTGTGCGGAGTAATGCCACAACTTTGCTGGGCAGCACCCCCATGATTTTTGCGGTTTCGGCTCGCTCGGCCTTACGTGCCCGCGAAAACGACGACCCCAAGCTCTGGGCCGAAAGTGGCTTCAATGCCATGGAAGAATATTTGCTGCGCACACTTGATGAAGGTGAACGGGTACGGCTCAAATTGCTCAATCCCTTGGGCGTTGGTCAAAAACTGGCCACAACCTATCGCACTGCTTCCGACGAGCGCTTGCATACCCTAAGCGAAGATATCAAGGCGATCAACAATATCGAGGGCCAAATTCAGGTTTACAAAGCTGATATGCAACGTGATTTCACGCCGCGGATTGCCCAGCTCGAAAATTTGATTCACGAATTTGAGCAGCGTGGCCATAGCTTTTTCGATGAACAAATTCGTTTGGGCCGAGCACGTGACTTAATCAAAAAAGATTTGCTTGAACAACGTTTTCGCGATCAAGTGGTGGGTGATCTCGATGCTGAAACTGATCGCATCACCCAGCAAATTATCGATTGGTTGATCGAGCGTAATCTCAAACTGTGGCAAGATGTTAATGCTTATATCGATCGTCGCCAAATTTCGCGCCATAAAGATGAGATGGTTGGCAATGTTGGTCAAAATTTCAACTACAACCGTCAATCGTTGATCGATTCGGTTGGCCGTAGCACCAGCCAAATTGTGCAAAGCTATAATCGCGATGCCGAAGCTAAACAATTAGCCATGGATTTGCAAGGCACAATTGCCACAACCGCCTTGACTGGCGTTGGCGCGGTCGGCTTTGGCGCATTATTTGTGATTTTGGCGCACGGAGCGTTACTCGATTTTACCGGCATCAGCTTGAGCGTGTTGGCAGTCGCAGGCGGAGCCTATTTGATTCCGGCCAAACGTGCCCAGGCCAAGCGCGAGTTTCACAAAAAAGTTAGCGAACTGCGCGATAAAATTGTGCGCTCGTTGAGCAAACAAGTCTATGCTGAAATCGATCAATCGATCGAGCGCGTGACTGAAACCGTTGCGCCTTATACCCGCTTCGTCAAATTTCAAAACGAGCAACTGCAACACGCTCGCAACGAACTAGCCAGCGTCGAGCAAGCCCTTGGTCGTTTGCGCGGCGAAATAGAGGCGCTGTAGCCAACAAACTCCAGCGCCAAACTAGCTTCAGGCTTGGCGCTGGGCTTGCTGTCAGCATTAGCGGGTGTATATCAGCACTTGCTTTGGTTGCAAAGCACAATTCATTTCGCCACTTTTGACGCTCATTTGACCGCCACCAAGCGCATCAGTCAAAACCTCACCATCAGCAATTTCAGTCAAACCAGTTACTGCCAAATCGAGTGGTTTCCACGTGTTATTGATACAAACCACGACCGTATCGTTGCCAGCCGTGCGTTGGAAGGCCCATGCATCGCCAGCAGTTGTGCGGCTTTCGAGCATGCCCCGTTGCAAGGCTGGATGGGCTTGGCGAATCTGATTGAGTTGACTGATCCATTGATAAACTGGTACATCCGTCGCATTCAATTCAAAGGCATCTTCGCGGTTGAAGGGATCTTTGCAGCCTTTTAGCTCTTGCTCGGTGCCATAATAGACAATCGGAATGCCACGCAAGCTATAAAGCACCGCCAAAGCATGCCGCAATTGCGTAGTTTTATCGGCGTTGGGGCCGCCGGTTGCCAAGCATAAAAAGCGCTCGTTATCGTGGTTATCGAGAAATGTGCCGTTGACATGGACATTGCGATACTGTTGATCGGCATTTTCGAGCACCCGCTGAATTACCAACAGGGTGCGACCACCGACTAAACTTTCTTTGAAGGCGCTATGCAAGGGGTAATCCAAAATTGCATCGTTAAATTCGGTGTAGGGCGCAACATAGCCAGCATCGCTGCTAAATACCTCGGCCAGCGAAAACGTATTGGCCGCTTGATCAAATTCGCGTAGAAAATCTTTGGGCAAATGTTTGGCCGTATCAACTCGCAAGCCATCAAGCCCAGTTTCGGTTTTGAGCCAAGCAATCCATTTGAGTAATTCAGCACGGGTAGCAGGATTATCCTGATCTAAATCATCAAGCCCTAGCAAATCGCCATCTTCAACCTCTTGTTGATTGCCATAATTTTGAATGTTGCCCTTGTTGTGATACCAGGCTGGGTCATCGAATGGCGGAGCAGCTTTCGAGCCAGGCAAGAAATCGCCCATATGATTGGGCACAACATCGAGCATCACCAACATATCGCGTTTGTGAGCTTCGCTGACCAATTCGCGCAATTCTTCCAGCGTGCCAAAATGCGGGTCAATTTGGTAGGGGTCGTATTGCCAGTAGCCATGGTAGGCATTGGTTGAATTTTGCTTACTGACTGGCGTGATCCAAATGCCACCAAAGCCCATGCCTTTGATGTAATCGAGCCGCTCGATAATGCCGCGAAAATCGCCGCCATGCCAACGCCGTGGGTCGCTACGATCGGCTGCAAAACCATCGGCGTTGTCGTTGCTTGGGTCGCCATTGGCAAAGCGATCGATCATAATAAAGTAGATCGAACGGCCAGCCCAACGCTCATCGTCAGCAGTAAAGATTGGGGCTGTTGGTTTGGTTGGCAATGGGGTTGGTGTAATTGGGTTATCAACCACAGTTGCAGCAGTGGCGGTTGGATTCAAGGCTTGGCTAGTTGGGGTTGTTTGGTTGGTCGCTGTTGCCGGAACAGCAGTTGGAGTTGCTTGGCCACCACAGCCCACAATCACCCCAGCTAAAAGCATGCCACTCAAAAGCTTCTTCATAATAATGTCCTTACACTAGCAGAGTGCTTGGGTTATTGTAGCGGTATTTGGCAATCGGGGATCGGTTTTGATCCACTAATGACACGAAGGGAACGAAGGCTGAAACCACAAAGAACGCGAAGATCGAGAAGGGCCGTTTTTGCCACAGATTGGCCCAAATTTGCTTGATTCTGTTTCTTCTGCATTCATCCCTCATAATTCATCATTCATACTTTCCCTGCCCCCCAACAACCGATCCCCAATTCCTATATTCTTTGCTCTATGTTCTGACGTGCATCCCTCATAATTCATCCTTTCAATTTAATCGCATATCGCCAAAGCTGCATTACGAATACTTAATAATGATAAAATAGAGCCTCAATGAAGAGTCGGTATTCCCCAAAACTTCCCTAGCGTAAAAATCGAAGGAGATTCTGGCACGGCGCTAGGCTCACACTGTGTGGAGGTCGCTTGTATGGACCGTCTGAGGCATCGTTGGTCGTTAATTGGGACAATCCTCGCGTTAATTGGCTTGTGGAGTAGCTTGGTGGTGATTTCGCTGCCCCAACGTACCCAAGCCCAGCCTGTGGTCGAAGAACAACGGATTGTGGCGCGGATTGAGGCCAAAGATCGCACTGATTCGCTGGCACTTAGTGCACGTGGCCTTGATTTGTTGGAAATGCGTGATAAGCACGATTTGTTTGCATTAATTACGCCAAGCGAATTGGCCAAATTGCAACAAGAAGGCTTTGTCGCTGAAATTGATCAAGAGCAAACTCGTTTGTTGCAAGAACCTTCAATCATGCCAGTCCAAGGTGGATTTCGCACGGTTGAAGAAGGCTACGCCTTACTTGATCAATGGCATGCGACCTATCCCAACCTAACGGATTTATTCACGTATGGGACTTCATGGGATAAAGTGACCGCTGGTGGGCCAGCAGGCTACGATTTGCGCGGGATCACGCTGACCAATTCGTTGATTCCTGGGCCAAAACCAACCTTCTTCTTAATGTCGGCGATTCACGCTCGTGAAATGTCAACCGCTGAATTGACTTTGCGCTATACCGAGTATTTGCTTTCGCGCTATGAAACCGACCCCGATGTGCATTGGTTGCTTGATGAGCACACAATTGTGATTGTGCCTTTTGTCAACCCCGATGGGCGCAAGATTGCCGAGCAAAGCTTATCGCAACGCAAAAATCGCAACACGGTTGATACCTCAGGCTGTAGCGGCGTGAATATTGGGATCGACCTCAACCGCAACTCATCGTTCCACTGGGGCGAAGTCGATAGCCCGAATGGTGATCGTTGTGGTGCAACATGGCCTGGCGTTTCAGCTGCTTCAGAGCCAGAAGTTGCCACTTTACAACAATGGATTCGTGGCGTATTTGCTGATCAACGTGGGCCAAGTGATACTGATCCTGCGCCAGATACCACAACCGGGGTCTATATCTCAATTCACTCATATAGCGATTTGGTTTTGTGGCCATATGGTCACTCAGCCCAACTTGCGCCAAACGATGCCGATTTGCGTGGTTTGGGCACGAAATTCGCCAGCTACAACGGCTACACACCGCAAAAATCCGACGAGCTGTATCCAACTAGTGGTACAACCGATGATTGGGCTTATGGTGAGTTAGGGGTAGCGGCCTATACCTTTGAAATTGGGCCAGAATCGGGCACATGTAGCGGCTTCTTCCCAGCATTTACCTGTCTGGATGGCCAAGCACCTGGTAATTTCTGGGGTCGCAACTTGCCAGCCTTCTTGTATGCCTCGAAAGTTGCGCGGACACCATATTTGTTACAACGTGGCCCAGATGCGTTGAATGTAACCGCTCAATCGATGAGCAATGGTTACAAATTGATGGCAACGATTAATGATGTAACCAATGGTAACCAAACAATTGCTGCTGCCGAAGCCTATGTTGATACGCCACCATGGCGAGCTGGGGCAACTGCAATTAGCCTGAGCGCAACTGATGGCAGCTTCAACAGCACTCAAGAAGCGGTCAATGCAACCATTCCGCAAAACTTGAATGCTGGTCGCCACTTAGTCTATTTCCGTGGGCGCGATGCTGCGGGCAACTGGGGTCCGGTCAGCGCTCAATGGCTCGATGTTGCACCGCAAGGCTTGGTTGGCTTTGTCCGCGCAAGCGATAACAATCAGCCAATTGCCAATGCGACGATTGTCGCCACAACTGGCACCTTTACCAGCACGACGACCAGCGGCACTGATGGCAGCTATCGTTTGGAATTGCCAGTTGGTAGCTATACACTCAAGGCCAGTGGTGTTGGCTTGACTCCGGCTAGCTACAACCTGACTGTTAGCAGTAATACGTTCACAACTCAAGATTTGAGTTTGGCGCAGTTGGCAGTCTTGACGACCTCGCCCAGCCCATTGACTTTCAATGTGGCCAGTGGCAGCCAAGATCGCACCTTAGTGGTGGGCAATGCTGGTGGTACAAGCCTGAATGCCGCCATCTCGCTAGCCCCAACTGGCTATGAAGTTAAGAGCAGCGATGATGCTGGCGGCCCAAGCTATACTTGGAACGATATCAGTAGCACTGGCACTCGCCTCAGTTTAGGCGATGATACCTGTTCGGTGGTGAACTTGCCAAGCAGCTTCAATTACTATGGCACCGCCTATAGCAAATTGATTGTCAATAGCAATGGTTTCGTTAGCCCAACCAACGCCACCACCTGTAGCTCAACTGGTACATCGACCAACGGCGTTGTGCCAAGCACCTCAACTCCCAACAACGTGATTGCAGCCTTGTGGGACGACCTTGATCCAGAGAACTTGACTGGCACGAACGGGGTCTTTACCTATAACGATAGCGCCAACAATCAATTTATTGTTGAATTTAGTGGTGTGCCACACTGGGCAAACAATGGCAACTTCAGCCCCGAAGATTTTCAATTTGTGCTGAATCTGACAACTGGCGATGTTACGCTCAATTATCAGAACGTTGATACCCAAAATAGCGTTAGCGTTGGTATCGAAGATAGCACTGGGGCCAATGGCTATCAGTGGGTCTATAACAGCACTGGCCGTTTGCACGATAATTTGACAATTCAATTTGCGGCCTATGCTGGTAGTGCCCCATGGCTCAGTTGGACACCCAGCAACTTTGATGTAGCAGCGCGTGGTTCGGCGAACGTCCAAGTGACTGCCAATGCTACAGGCCTTGCCAATGGCACTTATCGCACTCGCTTGCGGGTTAACGCAGGAGCCAATACCGTCAACGGCGACCAAACGGTTCCGGTGGTTTTGAATGTTGGTAGCTCGACTGTCCATGATGTCGCAGTTAGTGCACCGCAAGCAGCCTTGAGTGGCTTCGTTGGTTCAACCATCACCTACACGCTGAGCGTCACTAACACAGGCAATGTGAGCGATAGCTTTAACCTGAGCTTGAGTGGCAACGTTTGGTCAACAACCTTGAGTCAAACCAGTGTTAATTTGGCGGCTGGTGCAAGCACTACAGTCCAAGTATCGGTGGCAATTCCGGCCAACGCCACTGCCAATAGCACCGATAGCGTCACGGTTACAGCAACTTCGGCTGCTGATAGTAGCGCAACTAGCAGTACCAGCTTGGTTTCAACCGCTAATAGTATTCCAGTCAGCCAATATAAGGTATTTATGCCCTATATTGTGAAGTAGTTCGAGAAGCGGGGGATTGGGGATCGGTGGTTGGGGATCGGTAACGTGGTTGTTATCGATCCCTTTTTTGATCCATGAAGGCAATTTTAGCCACGAATTGCACGAATTGCACGAATTCCATGCATGCTTATTTTAGCCACAGATTGACACAGATTTTTTAGATTCTGTTCCTACTGCCTTCATCCCTCATAATTCATCCTTCATCCTTTTCCTTATGTTCTACGTTCTTAATACTGACCCCTGACCCCTGATCCCTGACCCCTACTTATCAATTATCGGATAAAATAGAACCGTATTCAGAAATAGTCGCGTTAACGCTGCAATGGAAGCGATTACACTCTCCTAAAATCAGACTATTCTGATCCTCGAAGCTCAGCCTTTTGCCCCTCGCAAAGCTGCGCTTGACAAATTGAGCCGCTTGTGGGATACTCTCACTTAGTAAATTCATTGGAATAAGTTATGCAGGGACTGCCCAAGAAAGCCAGTCGGGAGCAAAGCAAGCTTCACAACTACCGACTTGTCTTCAAAGCCATCTACGACGGTGGCGCGATTAGTCGGGTGGATGTAGCACGCTTAACCAACCTCACGCCAACCACAGTTTCGAGTAACGTCGCGATCCTACTCGAAGAAGAATTGGTGCAAGAAGTCGGGTTAGCGCCCTCTGGTGGTGGAAAGCCAGCGACATTGCTGAGCGTATTGGATGATGGTCGTCACTTGATCGGTTTGGATGTTGCGGGACACGAACTGCGGGGCACGATTATCAACTTACGTGGGGCAATTCGCCAACGCCAAACGCTCGCGCTGAATGGGGGCAATGTTCTCGAACAATTGTATCAACTGATTGATCAATTGCTGGCGAACACCCACAGCCCAGTTCTCGGAATTGGCATCGGCGCACCAGGGGTGATTAACACCACCGCTGGAGTTGTCCAACAAGCAGTCAACCTTGGTTGGCACAATCTCGCACTCCGCGATTTGTTGGGCAAGCGTTATGGGTTACCGGTCTATTTGGCCAACGATAGTCATGTAACGGCGATTGCTGAACACACGTTTGGCAGCCAGCGCAACGCGGCAAACCTTGTGGTGATCAACGTTGGGCGTGGGATCGGCGCAGGCATTTTTATCAATGGTCGAATTGTTGGTGGTGATGCTTGGGGAGCGGGTGAAATCGGTCACGTCGTGGTTCAACCTCATGGAACTCTCTGTCGTTGTGGCCATTATGGCTGCCTCGAAACTGTTGCCAGCACAAGTGCGCTGCTAACAAAACTTGATGCAACCCAACCACAATCACAGCCATGGACAATTGCCGAGGTCCAAGCGGCCTTAGCCGCGAATGATCCGACTGTCCGAGCCTTGGTTGACGAAGCCGCCTACTATCTTGGCATCGCCATTGCAAATGTAGTGGGTTTGCTCAACGCTCAATCAATTATCCTCGCTGGGTCGCTGGCCCAACTTGGCAATGATTTACTCCAACCGTTACGCCGTTCGCTAGCACAACACGCTTTGCAGACTTTGGTCGCCGCCACCGATGTGCAAGTGAGCACCCTCGGCAGCGATATTGTTACCTTAGGTGCAGCAGCTCTGTTA
Source organism: Chloroflexota bacterium (assembly GCA_020161265.1). Classification (NCBI taxonomy): domain Bacteria; kingdom Bacillati; phylum Chloroflexota; species Chloroflexota bacterium. Next base: position 291,076 of record JAIUOC010000005.1, read on the forward strand.
CTAGCCAATGAGCTAGGCATTGTTCGGGATTAAGTTCCAGCAAACCACCCCCGACAGGCTTAGCCACTTAGTTCCTTGTATAGGGGGTTTGCGTGGATCAACGACAGCGCCGGAACGCCAATGGCTGGCGGCTGGGAGTCGATGTAGGGGGGACGAAAATTGCCACCCTACTTGTCGATGGCGATAATCGGGTTTGGGCCAGCGTTCAACGCCCAACCGATACCGCAACTCCAGACAATGCCCTCAAGTCTCTTGCTGACGCGATTTGGGAAACCTTGAAACAAGCCGACCTGCCCATTCGGCTCCTTGCGGGCATTGGGATTGGCATTCCAGGCCAAGTCGATACGCAGAGCGGGATTGTTCGGCACGCCGTCAATCTTGGCTGGCAAGCAGTTGATCTACGTGGATTCATCAACGCAACCTTTGGCACGGCCTGTGTGATTGAAAACGATGTTCGAGCAGCAGCATTAGGCATTCAACGCTATTGGTTGGCTGGTTCGATCGATTCGATATTATATGTTAGTATAGGTACTGGCATAGCCGCTGGCATGATTCTTGATGGAGCTGTTTACCGTGGTAGTCACGGGATGGCGGGTGAAATCGGTCATGCACGTTTCGGATCATCAACAATTCGCTGTCGCTGTGGCAATTATGGCTGTCTTGAAGCCATTGTTGCTGGGCCAGCAATTGCCAACTATGCACACTCTCTGCTCTCATCATTCCCGCATAGCCAACTCCATCAGCTTAATTCGATAACCACTCCAGCAGTTTACGCCGCTGCTGAAGCTGGCGATGATTTAGCGTTGGCAGTTGCCCACATGGTTGGCGAACAACTTGCTCAAGCCCTCTATACCATGGTGCTTGCCTACGATTGCGACCATATTGTGCTTGGAGGCGGTGTTAGCCGCGCAGGCTCAGCCTTCTTCGCACCAATCGAACAAGCACTTGATGTCTTACGTCAGCAAAGTTCTCTAGCAGCATCGTTACTTCCGACAGGGCGAGTTAAGCTCTTAGATCGTGATTTTGCTGCTGGTGCATGGGGCGGGATCGCCTTGCTCGATAGCCAAGCGTTGGCGCGGGTTGCGCAAACGCAAATGGCCTAACTCGCCAAGGGATTGGCACAGAATCCCACGGCAAAACCATACCAGTACCACATCGATTTAGGTTGGATTTGGGGAAACCACGGGTTATGGGTCACGCATAGCCCACCAATCCCCACACTAGGAGGAACAATCAAGATGAAACATCGCAGTTTCCTGTTGTTACTGCTGATCAGCATGCTGATCGCCGCCTGTGGTGGTAGCACAACACCTACGACCGCACCAACCGCTGACACTGCTGCACAAGCCACCACGGCTCCGGCAGCAACTGAAGCACCAGCCGCGACCGAAGCACCAGCCGCAACCGAAGCACCAGCCGCAACCAAAACTACAGATAGCACTGGCAGCGTCCCAGCCGTCAATCCTAACTATGCCGAATTAGTCCGCGCCGAAGCTGGCGAATTCAAAGGTACCAAAGTTAGCATTTTCGGTTTGTGGGTTGAAGCTGAAGACACCGCCTTCAATCAAACCTTGGCTGCCTTCGAAGCCCGCACTGGCATCGATGTTCAGTACGAAGGCTCGAAAGATTTCGAAACCTTGATTCCTGTTCGCGCCGAAGGTGGTAACGCCCCTGACATCGCTGGTTTCTCACAACCAGGCTTGATGGCAACCTTGGCTCGCAAGAACAAGTTGGTCGATATCTCAAGCTTCATCAAACCAGCAGATTTGCAAAAAGATTACATCCAATCATGGATCGATCTTGGCTCAGTTGATAACACCCTCTACGGTGTCTTCTTCCGCGCCAGCACCAAGAGCATCGTCTGGTATCCAGTTCCAGCCTTCGAAGAAGCTGGCTACACTATTCCACAAACCTGGGATGAATTGACTGCTTTGAGCGACAAGATGGTTGCTGATGGCAACACTCCATGGTGTATCGGCTTGGAACACGGCAACGTGACCGGCTGGGTTGCTACCGACTGGATGGAAGACATCATGTTGCGCACCGCTGGCGCTGAAACCTACGACAAGTGGGTCAGCCACGAAATCCCATTCACCGACCCAAGCGTCAAGAACGCTGCCGAAGTGATGGGCAAAATCTGGTTCAACGAAACCTACGTTGCTGGTGGCCGTGAAGGTATCTTGACCACCACCGTGGCCGATACCCAAACTCCAATGTTCAACGCCGACAAACCAGGCTGCTGGTTGCACCGCCAAGCTGGCTGGATTCCATCATTCTTCCCAGAAGGCAAGAAAGCTGGCACCGACAGCAACTTCTTCTACTTGCCACCAATTGATCCAGCCCAAGGCAAGCCTGTGTTGGGTGGTGGCGACGTGTTCGCTATGTTCAACGACCGCCCCGAAGTTCGCGCCGTCTTGCAATACTTGGCTAGCCCAGAATCAGCCAAAGGCTGGGTCGAAGCTGGTGGCTTTATCTCACCAAACAAGAGCGTAGACTTGGCTTGGTATGGTAACGACATCGACCGCCGCCAAGCTGAAATCATCAAGGAAGCAACCGTGTTCCGCTTCGATGCTTCTGACTTGATGCCAGCTGAAGTTGGCGTAGGTACCTTCTGGAAAGGTATGGTCGATTACGTGAACAATACCGAAATCGACACTGTGTTGCAAACCATCGAAGAAAGCTGGCCACAGAACTAATCAGCCTCCCTCGATGACGATGCGACGCATCTGAAACTCTGCGCGAGGTAGGTAGCTTATGCCTACCTCGCGTTGTATCATATGGTTGTCGGGGATCGGTTGTTGGGGATCGGGAAGGTATGAAGGGTGAGGCCAGAAGGCAACGCTCAAAGGTTAACGCAGAGGGAAAAAGGCTATAGGCTTTTGGCTATCGGACAGCAGGAATAGAATCTAACGAATCTGTGCTAATCTGTGGCTAAAAAATAATTAGTCGTGTAATTCGTGCAATTCGTGGCTAAAAAAACTTAACTTCGTGCTCTTCGTGTCCTTCGTGGATCAAACATAGCACAGAGAACAGCGGAATCGACCAGATTCACTTGTTCTCTGGACTCTGTTCTCGGTAATCGCACAGTGCTTTGGTCGCACTGTTCCTCAGCAAGGAGTTGTGGCATGTCATCACAACCACAAACAGGCACGCAGCCGCTCTCACGCAATAACGTCGGGATAGTGCGCATGCTGCTTGTGCCTCTCGCATTAATTATTTCAATCTTGGTCGGGCGTTGGAGCCTTGGCGTTATGAAAGATGCCGAAGCGCCACGGTTGTTGGTGGTTGGGGTGGCCTTGCTCGTCGGGGTCTTTGGCATCTGGATTGCCTACTGGCTCTGTAACGAGTTGCTCAATCTGATTCCTTCTGAGACGCTGCGCGAGAAGATTCGCCCAGTGATTTTTGTTGGCCCAGCCTTGGCCTTGCTGATTATCTACTTGGTTTACCCAACCGTGATGACGGCCTACTATAGCGTGCTCGACAAAAATAGCGAGGCCTTTGTTGGGCTTGATAATTTTGTCTTTGCCTTTCAAAACCGCACCATCCAAATCGCGCTGCGCAATAATCTCTACTGGATTGTTGGTGTAACCACATTTAGCGTGGTTGGTGGTTTGATTATGGCGGTGCTGTTCGATAAAGTGCGCTATGAATCAGTTGCTAAATCGATGATCTTCTTGCCGATGATTATCTCGTTTGTGGGCGCAGGTGTGATTTGGCGCTTTATGTATGCCAGTAACCCGCCAGGCGTGGGCTTATTGAATGCGTTTATCGGCAATTTCGACTATAAGCCTGTTGCTTGGCTGATCAATAAGAGCGTCAATAATATTTCGTTGATCGTGATTATGATTTGGCTGCAAACTGGTTTTTGTCTGGTGATTCTCTCAGCGGCGCTCAAGGCGATTCCCGCCGATATCATCGATGCGGCCCGGGTAGACGGCGCAGGCGAACTCGACATCTTCTGGCGAATTATCATTCCTTCGCTCAAAACTACAATTTTGACCGTGGTGACGACGGTGGTGATCGCGGTCTTGAAGGTGTTCGATATTGTGTATGTGATGACCAACGGTAACTATGAAACTGAAGTGATCGCCAACCGCATGTTTACCGAGTTCTTCCGCAACCAAAACTATGGCCTAAGTAGTGCCTTGACCATGATTTTGGTGATCGCCGTGCTGCCAGTGATGATTATTAATGTGCGGAATGCCCGCCGTCAGCGAGGGTAATCATGCGTATCCAACGTTTTTTCTCACGTTCATTTGTTCACTTCGCAGTTATCGCGATTGCCTTTCTCTGGACATTGCCAACCGTCGGCGTGTTAGTTAGCTCGTTCCGCCCTGAAAATGATGTTAAAACTTCAGGCTGGTGGAATGCGCTCAAACATCCATTCGAAGAATCGGTCTGGACCTTCAAGAATTATTCTGATGTGATCAACGCCAACGGTATCGGTGAAGCCTTTGTCAATACCTTGGTCGTAACGATTCCGGCCACGATTTTGCCAATTACGGTGGCTGCTTTTGCTGCCTACGCCTTTGCTTGGATGAAATTTCCAGGCCGCGATTGGCTATTTGCCATGGTGATTGGCTTGATGGTCGTGCCCTTGCAGGTAGCATTGATCCCAATTTTGCGCTTGTATACGCAAACCGGGATCGCCGGAACCTTCCTTGGGTTATGGCTGGCGCATACTGGCTTTGGCTTGCCGCTGGCGATTTATCTGCTCTATAACTATATTTCGCAGCTGCCAGGCGACCTGATCGAATCGGCCAAGATCGACGGTGCTTCCGATTTCACGGCCTTTATGAAGATTGTGCTGCCCCTTTCGACTCCCGCGATTGCCTCGTTTGCAATCTTCCAATTCCTCTGGATTTGGAATGACCTGCTGGTTTCGTTGGTGTTCTTGGGCACAAATAAAGTGTTGACGGTCAAACTTTCTGAATTAACTGGCTCGCTCGGTAATAAATGGCACTTACTCACCGCTGGCGCGTTTGTCTCGATGGTCGTGCCGTTGGCAGTGTTCTTTGCATTGCAACGCTATTTCGTGCGTGGGTTGCTAGCCGGATCAGTCAAGGGATAACAAATTATGCAATTATTACCAAAACCAAAAAACCTTCAGCGTGCTGAGGGAAGCTATGCTTTACCCAAAATTTGGCAGATTAGCCTACCTAGTGGGCTTGATCAGCGGGTTTCAGCCAGTTTAGCCGCGCTGGGCGAATATCAAGTAGTTGAGCAAGCTGCCAATTTGCTGCTAACGCTTGATTCAAGCATTGCTCACGCCGATGGCTATCGTTTGCAGATTGCTGCTGATGGCATGCAGATTGTTGCGCAAACTGCGGCAGGCTTGTTTTATGGCCTGCAAACGCTGCGCCAAATTCAACAACAATCAGCTGGGCAATTGCCGTACCTATTAATTGATGATGCTCCAGATTTTGCAGTGCGTGGCTTTATGCTCGATATTAGCCGCGATAAAGTGCCAACCATGGCCACGCTCTACGCGCTGATCGACGAATTGGCTAGCTGGAAAATTAACCAAATTCAACTGTATATTGAGCATACGTTTGCCTACCAAAATCACCCCACAGTATGGGCTGATGCTTCGCCGCTGACTGCTGAGGAAGTGCGAGCGCTTGATGATTTCTGTCTTGAGCGCTTTATCGAATTAGTGCCCAACCAAAATTGTTTTGGCCATATGCGGCGTTGGCTGACCAAACCAGAATATCGCGATTTGGCCGAGTGCCCCGACGGCTGCGACACTGGTGACCCCGATTGGGGCTATTTCGAAGAACCCTTCACCTTGGCTCCCGAACACCCAGGCAGCATCGAATTAGTACGCAGCATGCTCGACGAACTATTGCCCAACTTCCGCACGCGCACGCTCAATGTTGGCTGCGACGAAACGGTTGAATTGGGCTTGGGGGCAAGCGCAGCGGCAGTTGCTGAGCGCGGCAAAGGTCGGGTGTATCTCGAATTTTTGCAAAAGCTCTACCACGAAGCCCATTCACGCGGCTATGTGATGCAATTCTGGAGCGATATTATTTTGCATTATCCAGAGTTGGTCAGCGAATTGCCGCGCGATGCCGAGGTGTTGATTTGGGGCTACGAGTCGCATCATCCCTTTGAAGAACAAGCCGCCACAATTGCCAAAGCTGGCTTGCCCTTCTACGTTTGCCCAGGCACTTCAAGCTGGAACACTGTCGCAGGCCGTACCACCAATGCCTTGGAAAATATCGCTAGCGCCGCCAAACATGGCTTGAACCACGGCGCAAAAGGCTTTTTGATGACCGATTGGGGCGATAATGGCCACTGGCAACCGCTCGTTACCAGCTATCTTGGCTTGGCAATCGGCGCTGCGCGGGCTTGGAATGCGCTCGCGGAACTTGATGTGGTCGCCTTGCTCGATACGGTGGTTTTTGCTGATAGCAACGAGGTTTTAGGCAATTTGGTCTATCAATTGGGCGATGTCTATCGCGCTGTGCCACCATTATTGCACAATACCTCGTCGTTATTCCGCATTTTGCAGGCTAACCCCGCAGCGATTGCCGAATTAAAACTTGATCGCGAAGATTTGCATAGCGCCGATGAGATTTTGGTGCAACTGCGCGATGACTTGCAAAATATCAAACCTCAACGCGCCGATGGTGAGCTTTGCCAAGTTGAGCTAGCTTGGGCGATCGATTTATTGCGCCATGCGGTGCAACGCGGTTTGTGGGTGCTTGATCAACAGCCAAGCGAAACCGCTAGCAAATTGCAACCAGAAATTGATACCTTGATCGAGCGCTTCCAACAAGTTTGGCTGAGCCGCAATCGCCCAGGTGGCTTGCAAGATAGCTTGAAACATTTTGCAAGCTTGCGCGATAGCTACGGCGAGGTGCGTTATGCCTGATCTCTTGGTCAAATTGTATGAACTGCCAACTATCCCCAGCATTACGGGCGTGACGATTCGTCGCGCCCTTGCCCCTGAACGCCATGTGGTGCTGGATTGGGTGGCTCGCTTTTTCTACCCCGCGTGGCGCAGCGAGTGTGCAGTGGCCTTCAGCCAATCACCAATTAGCTGCATTATTGCCGTCGAAGAGCAAAAACTCTTGGGCTTTGCCTGCTACGACACCACTACCCGCAATTTCTTTGGCCCAACCGGAGTTGACCCTGATTGTCGTGGGCGCGGAGTTGGCACGGCTTTGCTGGTTGCGGCCTTGGATGCGATGAAACAACTTGGTTATGGCTATGCAATTGTCGGCGATGCTGGCCCCGTTGAGTTTTATCAACGCACAGTTGGCGCAATTGTCATCCCCGATTCGACTCCTGGGGTGTATCGTGGGATGTTGCAAGGGGACGCATGAGCAGCCTACGTTTTGAAAATGCCACGATCTATACGCCTGAGCTAAGCGCTGTGCGTAGTTTGGCGATTGCCGATGGTCATGTGGCTGAAGCCGCTCCTACCGCACCCTGCTATGATCTGACTGATCTGATTGTTGTGCCAGGTTTGATCGATTTGCAACTGAATGGGGCATTTGGCCACGATTTTACCAGCGATCCCAACACAATTGGTGCGGTTGCTGATGGCTTGCCGCAATATGGTGTGACAGCATTTTTGCCAACGATCATCACTTCGCCGCTGAGCCAAGTTGCGGCGGCTCAACAGGTGGTACAACAGGGCAATTTTACTGGTTCGCGGGTGTTGGGCTTGCATCTCGAAGGGCCGTTTCTCAACCCAGCCAAACGTGGGGCGCATAATCCCAGCCATTTGCGAAACCCTAGTTTAGCCGCGATCGAAACCTGGTCGCCAGCCAATGGTGTGCGCTTGGTAACCTTGGCTCCTGAGCTTGATGCCGCCGACGAACTCATTCGAGCCTTGGTTGAACGAGGAGTGGTGGTCAGTGCGGGCCACTCCGAGGCCACATTTGAAGAAGCTGAGGCTGGTTTCAATCAAGGCATTCGCGCGGTAACCCATTTGTTCAACGCCATGCCAGCCTTGCATCATCGCGAGCCAGGTTTAGCCGGAGCGGCATTGAGCGATCAACGGATCACCATGGGCTTGATTCCCGATGGCGTACACGTTCATGCAGGCTTGGTACGCCATATTTGGCAAAGCGCCAGTCAACGGATTGCAATTGTCAGCGATGCCCAAGCTGCACTCGGCATGCCCGATGGCGAATATCTGCTGGGCGACACAACCCTGACTGTGGCTAACGGTGAGGCTCGGCGCAGCGATGGCCGTTTGGCGGGCAGCGTATTAGCGATGGATCAGGCTTTACGTAATCTTCAAGCGTGGACGAACAGCCCGCTTGAGCAGATTCTGCCAGCCTTTACCACGATTCCGGCCAATTTGTTGGGCTTGGCTCACTATGGCCGGATTGCAATCAATAACCCTGCTGATTTAGTCATTTTTGATCAGCACTATCAAGTCGTCGCTACACTTGTGGGCGGCAACATCGTCTATGGTTCTACAACCTTGGAGCAACGTCAATGCTAACCCAAAGCCATCTTTATCGCGAAATTTATGAGCAACCACAATCGTTGGCTCGGCTGCTTGAGGCCGAAAAAGCCACGGTTGCCAAATTGGCAGCGGCCATTCGCGAACGAAATATTAGCCAAATTGTGATTGCTGCGCGTGGCACCAGCGATAATGCTGCTCGCTACGCCCAATATTTGCTTGGCTCACTCAATGGCATCTTAGTCACCTTGGCTACACCCAGCCTGTTCTCAATCTATCAACGCCCGCCGGTTTTGGGCAATGTTTGTGTCTTGGGCATCAGCCAAAGTGGCAAAAGCCCCGACATCGTGGCCGTGCTGACCGAAGCTCGCAAACAAGGTGCACTAACCGCCGCAATCACCAACAAAACCGATTCGCCCTTAGCCCAAGCTGGCGATTTTGTGATCGATTTACACGCTGGCGAGGAATTGGCAGTTGCCGCGACCAAAAGTTATACTGCT